>NZ_JBNPVS010000041.1:0-97397 GCF_050434225.1 Paraburkholderia sp. GAS32
TCTTCGTCCGACACATCGGTCGGATACCCTTTGCGGTCTGCTCTTTTCATCCCGCCAGGATACCAGGTCTCACACAAGGTGCCTAACACGCTCTAAGTGAACACAGCGGCAACTCGTGAGCAGGACGATCGTGGAAAACGTCAGGTCTCGCGCGAGACCACGCGCGTGCTCGCGCGCGGCGAACCTGCGCTGGACGGCGATAACCACGAGGGAGGTGTTCGAACCGCGGGCGCTTGTTTGAGCCCGGGCGTACCGGCGATGTGCAGTAGCCATCACTTCGGCTGCCGCAGTCGATCTGATTGACCTTGAACTACCGTGAGTTGCCTTTTCCCTGCCCTGCAGAGGGCCAAGGGCCGGGATTATCTCGCTGTTTAGACGCACGGTGCGTCATTTTTTGTCAGCTATCTCGCAAATAACGTATTGGGTATGAATCGTTATAACAGTGGGTTTATTGCGCTGCTTGTTATCTGTCGAGGATCGGCGATGGCCGCTGTTTTGTCGCGAGCGTAACTTACTAAAACGTATTTAACTAAGCGCGCAAGATCGTGATCCCCAATGCTTCGAACGGCGCGGTAAGCACCTCTGGCGTATTCCGCTCGACGACGATCGTGCTGGCCGCCGACACATCCGCGATCTTGTACGCCGATGCCGCATTGAGTTTTTCCGCCGACGCCAGCACCACTGTTTCCGCTGCATGTTCCGCGAGCGCGCGCTTCACGTAGGCCTCCTCCATATCGCCGGTGCTCAGGCCCGCTTGCGGATGCACACCCGTGACGCCCATGAAGTAGAAGTCGGCGCGAATGTGGCTGAGCGATTCGATAGCCGCCGCACCCACGTTGACCATTGAATGCCGGAACAGACGCCCACCGATCATGATGACCTCGAGCTCCGCGTGCTCGGCCAGTTCGACGGCGATGCTCGGGCTGTGCGTGACGATCGTCGCCCGCAAATCGCGCGGCAAGTGGCGCGCCAGTTGCACGGCAGTCGTGCCGCCGTCGATGAAGGCAATCTGCCCGCGCGCGATCATGCCCGCCGCCGCCCGGCCGATCGCCGCCTTCGATGCCGATTCGATGCGCTCGCGCCCGGCAAAATCCACTGCCGCCGGCGACGCCGGCAATGCGCCGCCATGCACGCGCTGGAGCTGCCCCTCGGCGGCGAGCTCGCGCAGATCGCGGCGGATCGTGTCCTCCGAGACGTCGAACTCGACGCTCAAGGTCCTGGCGATCACCTGGCCGTCACGCTTGAGCGCTTCAAGGATCAACTGTTTTCTTTGCGATGTGAGCACGGCGGGCGTCCCGAAAGCATTTTGGCAATTTGCACGAAATTTCTTGTTTTTGCACGATATTGCACGATACCATAAATTGCATGCGGTGCAGACCGCGTTTCCCAACGGAACAGGATACGAGCCATGAACGAAATCGCCGGGCGGGTGCGGATCGTCGACGTGAAAGTGCTATCGGACGACTGGTACGTGCTGAAGAAAACCACCTTCGACTACCAACGCGCGGACGGCAGCTGGCAGCGCCAGAGCCGCGAAACCTACGATCGCGGCAACGGCGCGACGCTATTGCTGTACGACCCGCGCCGCCGCACGGTGGTGCTGACGCGGCAATTCCGCCTGCCGGCGTTCGTCAACGGTCATCACGGTATGCTGATCGAGGCGCCGGCGGGCCTGCTGGAGGCCGCCTCACCCGAAGAGCGGATTCGCGCTGAAGTCGAAGAGGAAACCGGCTACCGCGTACACGACGTGCGCAAGGTATTCGAAGCCTTCATGAGCCCGGGTTCGGTGACGGAAAAGCTGCACTTTTTCGTCGCTGAATATGATGCGGTGGCGAAAGTCGGCGCGGGCGGCGGCATTGCCGACGAAGGTGAAGATATCGAGGTGCTGGAACTGGCGGTGGACGAAGCGCTGGCAATGGTCGAACGCGGCGAGATCGTCGACGGGAAGACGATCATGTTGTTGCAGTACGCAAAGTTGAATCTGTTCGGCGCGTAAGTGTTGGCTCGCAGGTCGTTCGGCGAGATCGACCGCGGCGGCGGCGGTGCGCATGGGCATTTACGCGCAATGTGGCGAGCGCCTCGCTCCCGCTACGGCCGTTCTGTCCGCGGCCTCGCCACAAACCTCGGCATTTCAGACTAATCCCACGCGACTTTGGGAAAAGGATGATATGTCGATGAACGTCAAAAAAATATCCTTACGGGTCCTTTTAAAGCCTGCCTGCCGCGCGGTCATTGCGAGGCAGTTCTTAAACGGGAAAACCATTTCCGTCAGTATATTTTTTACTTCGTCAGCGTCATAAAGCCGGCGAATGATTTGAGGTTTAAGTGGATTCTCTTAATTCAGCGAACAGATTCATGGCCGGTTTCTTTTTCGGCATCGTGGTCGCCGCAGTCGTAATGGTATTGCTGTGCAATGCCGGTGAATTTTCACCGTTTATCGCGAAACTGCATGCTTTGGAACAGGTCATCCTGACCGTGCTCATTTCGATCGTCATCGTCGATGCAAAACCATTGGCTTATAAGACCGTCTGGCGTGACCGCCGCTGCAGCTTCATACTCGACGAAGATCTAACCGCGACAATTCGCGGCAGAACCTTCGGCATTCCCGCCGGCGTGGTAGTCGGGATTCTGATTCAGAACTACGTGATGAACTGATCTCCCGCCGCACGGGAAAGCGATATCCATCACACCCGGCCCTGCAGTCATCATGCGGCCCACCGCCGGCACGTCCTGCCACCCTCTAGAATTTATGCCGTATCGCCGCGCGCACCACGACCTGCTTCGACGTCGACGACGGCGACTGGGTGCCGGGCGTGAAGGCATCGTCCAGAATTGAGAACGTGGCGTCGCCGGTCACCTGCTGATATTCGCCCTGAATGTACACGTCGGTGCGTTTGGACAGGTTGTAGTCCGCCATCAAACCAAACGAATGAATCTTCGGCTTCACGCCGCCGTTCGAGGCGTCGTAGGTTTCGATCGTGTACACGTACTGCGCGCCGACGAACAGTATCGGCGAAATCTGATACTTGCCGTTCACCTCGAAGTTCTGATACTTGAGCGAGTTCAACAACACGCCCGGCGGCACGAGCGGCGTCACGCCGAGAAAGCCGTTGCCGGTCGGGTCGAGATAGTTCGAGTTGGTGTACACGAAGCCGGCAGTGGCCGGGCCAAAGGTGTAGGTGATGCCGCCGCCGAACACGCGCATGCGAGCCGCGATAAAACTGGCGTCGTTCGCGGTGATCGCGCCGTTTGAGCCGTTGCCGGGGTTGTCGGCCTGCAGATAAGCCGCGGCCACCAGCAGTCCGCCGTAGGTGTACTGGCCGCCGAAACTGTACGCGCGATTGTTGGCGAAGCCGGTGTCGTTGCTGAAGCTGTAGACGCCGCCGAACTGGAAGCCCGAGATCGACGGGCTGGTGTACTTGACGCTGTTGTCGAGACGGAACGAGTTGTCGGTGTTGTCGTTATCGTACGGGTGCGAGAACAGTGAACCGGCCCAGTTGCCGTTGGCCGTGGTCTGCGCCAGAAAGTCGACCACCGAGTCGTACTGGCGGCCGAACGTCAAGGTGCCGTATGGCTCCGAGCTCAAGCCGACGAACGCCTGGCGGCCGAACATCCGGCCGCCCTGGTTAAGCCGCCCGGAACTGACGTCGAAGCCGTTTTCGAGCTGGAAGATCGCCTTCAGGCCGCCGCCCAGTTCCTCGGCGCCCTTCAAGCCCCAACGGCTGCCTTGCGCAAAACCGCTCGCGAGTTCATAGACATGGCCGTGGCCGACATTGTTGGTGTAGTTGATGCCTTCATCGAGCACGCCGTACAGCGTCACGCTCGTCTGGGCAAAAGCAGGCAGGGAGAAAACCGCCAACGAAGTGGCGGACAAAGCGGTGGAGACAGCCAGCGCGAACACTTGCTTGTTCATGATGATCTCCCTGAGCTCGAGCAATGGGACAACTCGATCCGACCGCTTTCTTTTTGACGCTAGTCGAGGCGTTTATCGACCCCGACGCGCTTTAAGGAAATCCTCACACGCCGTTACGTCGCCGTCCATCGGGTGTCGCGCGCATATCTCAAAACGTTGCGAAATCTCCACTGCCTAGGGCAGCCCCTTTTTTCGCAGCGCTTATTCAGGTAAACGGCGCCGCGCCGCCGGGACTTAAGCTGGCTGTCGCATTGGCCGCGCCGGCGCTGCGCGTTTCGACGCGGTTTTGTCATCGAAGGAAATATAATCGAAAGCTTTTGCGGCGCTGCAGCGGAACTCTGCGCCCTCAAACGGGTCATTTTTACTGGCCTCTGCAGCCGCGCCTCGCGTGGCTGGTTCAAGCGGCTACGCGGTTGGTCACCCCACGGGTCGTGCATCCTCGGGGCGGCCACCTGCGGGGCGGCCATCCGCGGGGCGGCCATCCGCCGCAACACCTAATCCAATTTCAAAAGCTTTGTGAGACGCCTGCCGCGCTGGACTAGCGCGCCGTCGCACGGGGCTGCTTTTGGCACCACATAATGCAAAAGTCGCAATCCCGCTTGATCGAGCTCGATTTTTTTCGCGGGCTGGTCCTCCTGATCATCGTCGTCGATCACATCGGCGGCAGCATTCTGTCGCGCGTCACGCTGCATGCCTATGCGCTGTGCGATGCGGCTGAGGTCTTCGTGTTCCTCGGCGGCTTCGCCACCGCGACGGCCTACGCGGCGCTCGCCGAACGGCGTAACGAGGCGACCGCGCGCAGCCGCTTCCTGCGCCGCTCGCTCGAAATCTATCGCGCCTTCCTCATCACTGCCGGCTTGATGCTGCTGGTCAGCGCGGTGCTGACCGCGTTCAGTATCGACGGCCCGAATCTCGCCACCACCGACCTCGACGATCTGATGGACACGCCCGTGGCCGCCCTGCGCGACATTCTGCTGTTCCGCCGTCAGCCGTATCTCGCTTCCGTGTTGCCGATGTACGCGTTCTTCGCACTGCTGGTCCCGATGATCCTGCCGCTCGCGCGCAGCAAGCCATGGCTGCTGCTGGCCGGCAGCGTTGCGCTGTGGGCAGGCGCACCGGCGATCGACGCCTACCTGCCCGCCGCGCCGGACATGCACTGGGATTTCAACCCGTTTGCCTGGCAGTTGCTGTTCGTGCTCGGCGTGCTGGCACGTTGCCAGCCGGTTTATCAGCGGATCAGCGCGCACCGTCTCGGCTGGCTGGTCAGCGTGCTGGCGTTCGCCGTGGTCGCCGCCGCGGCCTACTACAAGCTCTTTATTGAGCGCGAGCCGCTCGATGCCAGCTTCAAGCAAAATCTCTCCTATCTGCGCGCCGTCAATTTTCTGGCGATTGCCTGGCTCGTCGCGAACCTGATCCAGCTCGGCTGGGCAAGGAAGCTCGCTCAATGGATGCCGTGGGTCGGCATGATCGGCCGCAAAGGGCTGCTGTGCTTTATCGCGGGCGCCGTGATTTCGCTGGTCGTCGATTCGCTGCTGTATGCCGCGACTGACGGCTATCTGAACTATCCCCTCGGGCTGGTAGCGGATGCATGTGCTGTCGGCGCGCTGTTCGCCGTCGCGAGAGCATCTGAACCGCTCAAGCGCTTCGCGACGCACCTCTGGAGCTTGCGTCTCAGAACGTCGCCCTGAGTGAGCGTTTTCACTGCCGATCCTGATAGCATGACGGCCGCGCGCGACCTGCGCGGCGGCCTCTTACTCTGACATGCGTCTATTCCTACATTCCGCACTCCTCGCGCTGTGCGCCGCTGTCGGCGCGCCGGCGAGCGCCAGCACCGTCATCAGCCGAAGCTTCCATTCCGAAGCGCTCGGCCGCGACTGGGCGTACACGATCTATCTGCCCACCGGCTATCGCCACGACGCCGCACGCATTCCCGTGCTCTACCTCCTGCACGGCAACAACGGCGACGCCAACGACTGGCTCACGCAAGGCCACCTGCAAACCGCCGCCGACGCACTGATCGAGCACAAGGAGATGCCACCGGTTGCGATCGTGATGCCGCAGGGCGGCACGGACTGGTATGTCGATCGCAAGGAGAAGATGGAAACCGCGTTCTTCGGCGATCTGCTGCCCGAGATCGAAACACGCTACGCGGTCGCAACGCAGCGTAACGGGCGGATGATCGGCGGCGTTTCAATGGGCGGTTTCGGCGCGTTGCGCTACGCCATGACGCAACCGGAGCTGTTTTGCGGCGCACTCCTGCTGAGCCCCGCGATCTATGCGAACGAGCCGCCGCTCGCTTCGGCGGCGCGCCGCGTCGGTGTGTTCGGCGACCGGCAGTTCGATCCGCACGTCTGGCATGCGCTCAACTATCCGGCGCAATGGGAGCGGTACATGAGCCAGCCGTATCGCCTGCCGATGTTCATCGCCGCCGGCGACGACGACCTGGCGATCCAGGCCGATGCGTCATCGCTTTACACGCACCTTCGGCTGGCGGGGAATCCGGCGGCGCTGCGCATCATCGACGGCGGCCACACCTGGGATGTCTGGAGCACGCTGTTGCCCGCCGCGCTGAAATACACGGTTGGCTGCGTCAAACAATCGGCGCGCGATCAGGACAAGTAATCAGAAAAAATAAGCCGGCAAATCAGCAATCCTGATTGCGCCGGCAAAGTGTGTGCAACAAGTGCGTGCAACTATTGCACGAGGTCGGTCCACAGCACCACCAGAACGGTCATGAGCGCGGGCCCGATGAAGAGGCCAAGCAAACCGAACGTCTCCGCCCCGCCGAGAATACCGAATAGCACGAGCAGGAAAGGCAATCGCGTCGAGTTGCCGATCAGCACCGGCCGCACGAAATGTTCGGCGACGAACACCACAACCGAGCCGAACACAGCAAGCGCGACGGCCGCGGCAACCGAGCCTTGCGAGAACAGCCACAAGGCCGCGAGGCCGAACGTGAGCGGTGCGCAGAACGGCAGCATCGCGGCGATCGCCGTGACGAACGCGAGCAGCGCGACGTGCGGCAAGCCGGTCACGAAATAGGCGACGCCCAACAACACCCCCTCGCCGAGCCCGACCACCACCAGCCCCGACACCGTGCCGCGTACTGCCGCGGCCATGCGCGCGAGCAACTGCGCGCCGTCGTCGCCGAAGCCGCGCCGCACGCCTTTCATCAGCGAGCCGGACAGACGCGGCCCCGCCTGAAAGATCACGAACAGCGTGATTAGCATGAAAGCGAACACCATCACGCCGTGCGCCGCGCGCGCGCCGAAGTGGCGGCCGAGCGTCATCACCGTGGTGCTGTGCAGCCCCTTCATTGCCGCCGAGTCGCGCAGCGGCTGGGCGAGATTGGCCTGCCACCAGGCTGAAACCTGTTGCACGCCGAACGGCAAGCGCTGGATGACGTCCGGCATCGGAATACCATTTTCCTGCGCGGCCTGGAACCACTCATTCATGTCATGGGCTTCGCGCAGCGCCTGGGCAATGCCGACACCCACCGGCAGGACCACCAGCAATGCGATCGCAAGGGTTAGCGCCGTGGCGATCAGCGTCGTGCGGCCAGCAAGCCAGCGGTTGCCTGCCGCCGTTTGCAAAAGCGGCCACAGCGCGATCGCAATGACACCCGCCCAGGCCGCCACCGCAATGAAATCGCGCACGACCCACAGCGCCAGCAACACGAGTGCGATATACAGGACGAGTGAAGCCGCTTTCTGCTTTTTCAGGCAATCAGGCGGTGTCGGCAATTCGGGCGGCGCTACGGGGGGGCGTGAAATCATGTGGGCTCTTGAGTTCTTGTGGATATGCGCGCGTGACGACCGGAAAAATGCAAACCCGCTACACTTGCGTCGCACGGTTGCTCATCAATAACCACATCTTAAAGGAAGCACCGGCGCCCTTCGCAGGCAGCATGCTCGTCGCACTGGGTACAACACTGCGTTGCAAAAATCCACGCTATCGCAAATTCACCTCGCATATATCCCGCAAAGGCCCGTCGTTTCGGGTAAGCGTGAATGTCAAGTTTCATTGTTGCTGTTTAGAGAACACTGTTTCAACCGCGGCACAATGGCTATCCGCCTCGCACGGGACTACATTCGGCACACCACAATACGGAGCCGACGATGATGACCTTAGAGTCCATCCCCCTTGACGGAACCAATGGCGTACGCATCGAAATTCTCGAGCGCTCCGACACCACGCTGGTGATCCGCTGGGTCGAACCGGGGCGCTGTCATTACGGCGAGCAGCGTTGGCGGCGGCGCTCGGCGCATACGTCGGGAACGTGCGCGGTGACACGACGCAAGATCCGCCGCGGCGACGCGGTGTTCAAACCGGCTGAACGGCCGGCTCCTTCGAATGCTTCTGCAATGATTTGTGCTGAGGTGTTGGGCGAACTGGTTGAAGCCTGAAGTTTTTTGCCTCGGCGACACGTGGCTGCCGTGAGCTTACGGTCCCTGCTGCCGTAGGCCTCCTTCATGAATTATTGGCGCAGGCTCTCCGCCGCGCTGCCCGCTTTTTCAGGCGCTCTCCAACACGCCCCGGCGCCGCTCGTCAACTCACCGCCTATAGGTCTATAACGGCCGCTACGGAAGGCCGCTGGCATTGGCGGGCAGCCACTCTGCTGGCCCGCCTCCCAAAGCCTGATTGCGGTGCTTGGCCACGTGCGTTAAGGTGAACCCCGATGCGCCAGGCCACCACGCCTGTCAGACGCGCAGCGTTAAATGAATGCACCGCATCCCATTCGAACGCGCCGCAGCCGTCTCGCGGCAAACGAGAGGCGACACCATGGCAGAAGACACGCACGAACCCCGCGCCGCAGCGGTTTCTCCCGCCCCGCTAGTTGCACCGCAACAATTCTCTCTGGACGTCCTGCTCGAGAAATACGCCAAAGGCGACGAGCAATCGGCTGACGACGTATTCAAACGCGTCGCCCGTGGCGTCGCTCAGGCGGAACCGGAAGCCCTGCGCGAGTCGGTGGAAGCGCTCTTTGCCGATAACCTGCGGCACGGCGCGCTCGGCGCCGGACGCATCATGAGCGCGGCGGGCACGGGCATCGCCGCCACGCTCATCAACTGCTTCGTGCAACCGGTCGGCGACGCGATTCAGGGTGTCGACGAACAAGGCCTGCCCGGCATCTACGTGGCGCTGCTGCAAGCCGCCGAAACGATGCGCCGCGGCGGTGGCGTCGGCTACAACTTCTCCGCGATCCGGCCCAAGGGCGCCCGCGTTCATACCACCAGTTCGTCGGCGTCCGGGCCGTGCAGCTATATGGACGTGTTCGACGCGTCATGCCGGACCGTGGAAAGCGCCGGCTCGCGGCGTGGCGCGCAAATGGCCGTGCTCGACTGCAATCACCCCGATCTGATCGAGTTCATCGAGGCGAAGCATTCGAAAGGCCGTTGGAACAACTTCAATGTGTCGGTGGGCGTCACCGACGAATTCATGCGCGCGGTCGAAGAAGATCAGCCCTGGCAACTCGTGCACCGTGCCGAGCCCTCCCCCGCGCTGCGCGCGGCAGGCGATGTGCGGCAACGCGAGGACGGCCTGTGGGTCTATAGCGAAAGGCCGGCACGCGAGATATGGGACCGCGTCATGCGCTCCACGTACGACGTCGCCGAGCCCGGCATCGTGTTCATCTCGCGCATGAACGAGGACAACAATCTACGCGCCGTCGAAACCATCCGCGCCACCAATCCGTGCGGTGAACAACCGCTGCCGGCCTACGGCTGCTGCAACCTCGGACCGTTGAACCTCACGCGCTTCGTGGTCAATCCGTTCGCTCAAATGAAAGGCCGCAAGCCTTCGTTCGACTGGGACGGTCTCGCCAAACGCACTCGCATCCAGGTGCGTTTTCTCGACGACGTGCTCGACGTCACGCTATGGCCGCTGCAACAGCAATATGACGAGTCGCGCGCCAAGCGGCGCATCGGCGTGGGCTTCACCGGCTTAGGCGATACGCTGGTGATGCTCGGCCTGCGCTACAACTCGCAGGAAGGCCGCGACTTCGCAGTGCGCATCGCCCAGTTGATGCGCGACGAGGCCTATCGGGCGTCGGTGGAACTGGCGCGCGAGCGCGGCGCGTTTGAGTTGTTCGACGCCGCACGCTATCTGGAAGACGGTACGTTCGCCTCGCGCCTGCCCGACGACATCAAGGACGCGATACGCCAGGACGGCATCCGCAACAGTCATTTGCTGTCGATCGCGCCGACGGGCACCGTCAGTCTCGCGTTCGCCGACAACGCGTCGAACGGCATCGAGCCGGCCTTCTCGTGGACCTACACGCGCATGAAGGTGATGGCCGACGGCGGCCGCGAGTCGTTCGATGTCGAAGACTACGCGTATCGCCTTTATCGCGAGCTCGGCGGCGACGTGAAAAACCTTCCCGACTACTTCGTCAGCGCACTCGAAATGTCGGCCCGCGACCACCTCGACATGATGGCCGCCGTGCAGCCGTACGTGGACACGTCGATCTCGAAGACGGTGAACGTGCCGGCGGACTATCCGTTCGAAGCGTTCGAAAGCCTGTACTTCGACGCGTGGAAAAACGGTTTGAAAGGGCTCGCCACGTACCGCCCGAATGAAACGCTCGGCGCGGTGCTGAGCGTCAGCCCGCCGCCGCAAGCAGACGATACGCTGACCGAGACCGATCAGGATCCGCTGCGCATCGCGATCGATCATCGGCCCAAAGGTGAATTGCCGGCGATCATCGAAAAGGTCGAGTACCTGACGCAAGCCGGCAAGAAGTCGCTTTACGTGGCGGTCTCGTTCATCGAAGTGACGGGACGGCTGGGCGGTGAAGAAGTCACGATCGAACGCCCCATCGAGTTCTTCATTCCGACCGGGCAGCGCGACGAATCGCAACAGTGGATCACGGCGACGATGCGTTCGCTGTCGCTCGCGGCACGCGGCGGTTTTGTCGCGCGCAATCTGCAGGATATGCGCAAGGTGTCGTGGGATCGCGGGCAGGTGCGGCTCGGCGAGGTGCAGCGTCTCGACGGCCATCGCACGCCGCGCTGGCACGATTCCGAAGTGGCGGCGCTCGCGTTTGCGATCCAGCAGATTCTGCACCGCCGCGGCTTTCTCGATGCCGAAGGCAATCAGGTGCCGTCGCGGATGCTGGCGCGTTTGCCGCGTGGGCAGATGAAGGCCGAGACGGCGTTGCCGGCGGATTTCGGTATCCGTCCGCCTCCTGGCGAGGCTGACGAAGCAGCCTTGACGCAACCCGGCGGTATGCAAGGCTTGCACACCATGCTCGGCCGCAAATGCGGCTCGTGTGGAGCGAATGCGGTAATTCGCAAGGATGGGTGCGACTTCTGTACGGCGTGTGGTGAGGTCGGTGCGTGCGGGTGAGTGACAGCTAGTTACAACGCAGACGCGGCCGCCGATATCGGACGGCTGCGCCAACCCACGCGTCAACCGACTCGCGCGTAATACAGATTCTGCGGATGCTTCGCTTCGGCGAAAAAGAACCAGCGTTCCGCCACGAGGCCCGCGTATTGCACGAGACACGCCGCGGCCAGCAAGCCGAGCGAGACGCCGATCGGATGCAGGCCCGCGCCCAGCGCCATCAGCACAACTGGTACGGCAAACGCGGCCGCGAGGAACCCCCACTTGACGCCGCGCAGCGTCCCCGCCGATTTGCCGTGAAAGAACTCGCGCAGATTGAACGCGCCAGCGGTGAAGCCACGCGAGATCTGCACGAGCTTCGGATTCTGAATGCCGGTCGCGCTCTGCACGGTGGACTTCGGCCGTAAGCGCGCATTGCGCACGAGCGATGCCGAGCGGCTCGCGCAGCCCGCGAGTGTCAGGACGCAGGCACAGATTGCGAGCCCCACTGTCAGCGCGGGCGCGAACCACGCGGTCAGCGCCGTCGCCAGTGTGAAGCCGGACGCGCAACCGAGCAGCACGAAGTTGACCAGCGTGAGCGGCGTGGCCCATTCCTGCAGGAAGCGCAGGCATGCGTAGATCATCGCCGAGCAGACGAACAGCGCGGCGCTCGCCAGTACGCCGAGCCAGCCTATCGCGAGTGACCACGGTGAGCCGAACCCGTGCGCGACGCCGTAGAAAAACGCGCAGGCGAGAAACGCCGGCAGGCACAGACATTCGCGCGACAACCACGACGTACGCCACATCGCGACCGCGCGCCATGCGCGCTCCGGATGCCCGAGATGGAAGAACGAAGCGATCAGCCCGAGGCCACCCAACACGACCGACAAGCCCGCACCGGTGACATAGAACCCAACCGCGGGCGCGGTGACGAGTCCCAGATGCGCAGCCGTCTCCACACCGACGAGCGCGATCAGCAGGCCCTGTGCCGCGCCGCTCAACGTCGTGAGAAAAACCACTGAAAAAGCCGGATTCATCGCGAGGTCCTTTAGATACGCGTCGCCATCGACGCAAGATGCAGTTGGCCGTGTTCGAGTTGCGCATCAAGTGATTCGGGCGCCTCAAGGGCCACACCTGTGTCTTGGCACGAGCAGGCGCCGCTGCCGCAACCCGATGCCGACGTCGTGATGCGCGGCAAATAGTGGTTCGCCGGTTTGGTGTTCCACTCAGGCATCAGTTGATAACCGCCCCGCTCTTTGATTGCCTTCGACACCACCGACTCCGGATCGTGGATATCGCCGAACAGTCGCGCTGAAGTCGGGCACGCGAGCACACACGCGGGTTGCCGGTCGCGTTCGGAGAGGTTTTCATCGTGAATGCGATCGACGCACAGCGTGCACTTGGTCATCTCCTTGCGCGCTTCATCGAGTTCGCGCGCACCATATGGACACGCCCACGCGCAGTATTTGCAGCCGATGCATTTGTCGAAATCGACCAGCACGAGACCGTCTTCCTTGCGCTTGTAGCTGGCGCCGGTCGGACACACCGGCACGCACGGCGGGTCCTCGCAGTGCAGGCACGACTTCGGGAAGTGGATCGTGTCGGCGTTCGGGAAGCTGCCGGCTTCGAAGCTCTGCACGCGATTGAAGAAGGTGCCGGACGGATCCGCGTCGTACGGATTGAGATCGGCCAGACTGCCCGACTCGCCCGACGTATTCCACTCCTTGCAGCTCGTCACGCAAGCCTGGCACCCCACGCACACGTTCAGGTCGATCACTAACGCCATCTGAGTCATTAAAGGCTCCTTGCTGCTTTACTGCGTTATTCGCGCGTTGCCCGCCGTTCTGCGGTGCCCGGGTTTCGCATTGCTCGCGTGCGAATCCTGCGATTCCTGCATCACTTGCGCCCCACCGCACCACGCAGCCGTGCCGCGAATTCGCCGCGCCCCGCGAAATAGGTCTGCACGACCCGCGATATCACCCCGTTCGATCCCGGCAACGCGGGCATCGCACCGAACTGCGGCAGCGTATGACGCGCGTCCGCTTCCGCGGGATAGACGCGCACGCGCACGTCGTACCACGCGGCCTGGCCTGTCACCGGGTCCGAATTCGAAAGACGCGCGGCGGCTTCGTCGCGACCGGGCAACTCGTCGGTGATGAGGTGATTGAGCAGGAAGCCGCGCTGCGATTCGTTCGCGTCCGCGCCGAGGTTCCATGCGCCCGACGCCTTGCCGATCGCATTCCAGGTCCACACTGTCCCCGGCTCGACGGTCTCGCTAAAGCGCGCCATGCAGCGCACCCGGCCCCATTGCGATTCGGCATAGATCCAGCTACCGTCGGCAATGCCGTTTTCGGCCGCCATCAGCGGATTCATGTAGAGATAGTTCTCGCCATGAATCTGCCGCAGCCACGCATTCTGCGAATCCCACGAGTGATACATCGCCATGGGCCGTTGCGTCACCGCGGCCAGCGGAAAACGCGTGAGATCGGTGGAATCGCTTTCGAGCGGCGCATACCAGAACGGCAGCGGATCGAAATACTTTTCGACCCGCGCCCGCAGATGCTCCGGCGGTTGCCTGCCGCTCCTGCGGCCTTGCGCGGCGAGCCTGAACTTCTGCATGACGTCGGAGTACAACTGGATCAGGATCGGCTCGTTGAATTTACGGAAGCCGTTTTTCACCGCCCAGTCGAGATACGGTCCGTTGCAGTTGCGCATGTATTGGAGCGTCTCCGGCAAGCGGTAATGGAACACGCAGTTGTTCTTTGCATACTGTTCCCACTGCTGCGGATTCGGCTCGCCCACCAACGCCTTGTCGCCGTCCTTGCCGCGCCAGCCGATCAGAAAGCCCACGCCGGAAGCGGGCGTCGTCGTGTGATTGACGATGAAGTCGGGATAGTCCCGAAAGCGGCGCGTGCCTTCAGCCGTCGTGAAGGCGGGAAACTTGAGGCGCGAAGCGAGTTCGATCAGCACTTCCTGAAACGGCTTGCATTGACCCGTCGGCGGCACGACCGGCACGCGCACGGAATCCACGGGACCGTCGAATTCGGAGATCGGCCGGTCGAGCATCGACATCGCGTCGTGCCGCTCGAGATAGGTCGTGTCCGGCAGGATCAGATCGGCGAATGCGGTCATCTCCGACTGGAACGCGTCGCACACCACGAGAAACGGAATCTTGTACTCGCCGTTCGCGTGCTTGTCGGCGAGCATCTCGCGCACCTTCATCGTGTTCATCGACGAATTCCAGGCCATGTTAGCCATGAAAATCAGCAGCGTGTCGATGGGATAGGGATCGCCACGCCAGGCATTGGTGATCACGCTATGCATCACGCCGTGCACGGCCAGCGGATATTCCCAGGAGAAGGCCTTGTCGATGCGAACCGGGCCGCCGTGTTCGTCGATGAACAGGTCTTCAGGCGCGGCGGGCCAGCCGAGCGGACCGGTGGCGAGCGGCGTGTTCGGCTTGACGGCGTCCGGACTGTTCGGCGGTTTCGCCGATGGCGGCACCGCGCGAGGAAATGGCGACTTATGACGAAAGCCGCCTGGGCAGTCGATCGTGCCCATTAGCGACATCAGCACCGCCAGCGCGCGGATCGACTGGAAGCCGTTGGAATGCGCGGCCAGCCCGCGCATCGCGTGAAAAGCGACCGGATTGCCGGTGACGGTCTCGTGCGTCTCGCCCCACGCGTCGGTCCATTGGATCGGCAGCGTGATCCGGTGGTCGCGGCTGGTCTGGATCATTTCACCGGCGAGGCGGCGAATTGTGTCCGCGGCAATGCCGGTGATCTCGGCGGCCCACTCCGGCGTACAGTCGGCCACGCGTTCGCGCAGCAAGGCGAACGACGGCGTGACCGGCGTGCCGTCCGCGAGCGCATAGCGGCCGTCGAGCGCGGGCGTCACACCGGGTGCATGGTGCGGCACGGCGCGCGCGGCTGCGGCGTCCCACCAGAGATGGTTCTGCGGAAACAGAGGATTGCCAACCGGTCTATCCGGATCGCGCACGAACAGGCCGAAGTTTTCGCTGGCTTCGTCGAGATCGACAAGCTCCGCCGCATTCGTATAACGCTGCACGAACTCGTGATCCCAGGCGTCGGCCGCGATCAATTCGTGTAGAAAGGCCATGAACAGCGCGCCATCGGTGCCGGGTTTGATGGGCACCCATTCGTCGGCAATCGCCGCATACCCGGTACGGATCGGATTGATCGCGATGAAGCGCCCACCCGCGCGCTTGAACTTCGAAATGGCGATCTTGAGCGGATTCGAATGATGATCTTCCGCCGTGCCGATCATGAAGAAAAGTTTGGCGCTGTCGAGATCAGGACCGCCGAACTCCCAGAACGAGCCGCCGATCGTATAGATCATCCCGGCGGCCATGTTGGCCGAGCAGAAGCCGCCATGCGCCGCGTAATTAGGCGTGCCGAACTGTTTGGCGAAGAGGCCGGTAAGCGCCTGCATCTGGTCGCGTCCGGTGAACAGCGCGAATTTCTTCGGATCGGTGGCGCGAATCGCGGCGAGGCGCTTTTCGAGCATGTCGAACGCGACCTCCCACGACACCGGCTCGAACTGCGCACTGCCCCGCTCCGCGCCTGCCTTGCGCATCAACGGCTGGGTCAGGCGCGCGGGCGAGTACTGCTTCATGATGCCCGAGGCGCCCTTCGCGCAGATCACACCCTGGTTCAGCGGATGCTCGGGGTTGCCGTCGATATAGCGCACCTCGCCTTCACGCAGATGCACGCGGATGCCGCAGCGGCAGGCGCACATGTAGCAAGTGGTGGTCTTGATCTCCAGCCGTTCGTCCTGCGTGCGGGCGTGGTGTTCCATGCGGGATCTCCGTCGCGGCTCCGGCTGTGTCGAAGCGATGTGGATTCGATACCGACCATCCTATTCGCCACGAGCCTACAAGGGAAATCGCGATTTTCGAGAGAAACTATCCGCTGGGCTGATGGTTTCAGTTTGCCTTCAAATGTCAGATCGGCGTCAACACCGCGTCGCCCGCAAAATGGCGTCTGGCGTTGGTCAGGAAATTGTCGACCGAAGCCGCGATCGCCTCCGGCGAGCGGCCGCCCACATGCGGCGTCAGGACTACGTTGCGCAGCGTCAGCAAGGCTTCGGGCGGATGCGGCTCGCCCTCGTAGACGTCGAGACCCGCGCCGGCGATCGTGCCGGCGGCAAGCGCATCCGCCAAAGCAGCGGTATCCACCACACTGCCGCGAGAGACGTTGACCACGAAACCGTCCGGCCCGAGTGCGTCCAGCACCGCCTTGTTAATCAGATGACGCGTACCGCCGCCGCCGGGCGTCGCCACCACCAGAAAGTCGCACCAGTGCGCCAGACCCTGCACGTTGTCGAAATAGCGCAGCGGCGAGCCTTCGCGCGGTTTGCGGTTGTGGTAGCCGATTTCCATATCGAACCCGCCGCCACGCCGCGCGACCTTCTCGCCGATATTGCCGAGCCCGACGATGCCGAGCCGCTTGCCGGAAACGTTCGGGTGCATCGGCAACGTGTCGCGCCAGGCGCCCTTGCGGGTGGCCTGATCGAGTTGCGGCACGTCGCGCACCACCGCAAGCAGTAAGGCGAACGCGTGATCGGCCACACAGTGATCGTTGGTGCCCGCGCCGTTGACCAGCACGATGTCGCGCGAACGGGCGTGGTCGACAGCGAGGTTTTCGTAGCCGGCGCCGAGCGCGCTGACAAACTCGAGTTGTGGCATCCGGTCGATTTCCGCGGCGGTCAGCCCGGTCGTGCCGTTGGTCAGCACGGCACGGATCGTCTCGCCGTGCGTGGCGATCGCGGCGGCCCGCTGGGTGGCATCGGGTGCATAGACGACGTGGAAAGCAGTCTCGACGCTGGCGCGACTTGCGTCTTTCAAGGGGATCAGAACCAGCAGGGATGGCTTCATGGCGGACGTTTTTTCTTAAGGCTGTGACGGACGGAGGATGCGACGAGTGAGTGTAACAAGCCTCCCGTGGCCCTGCTGGCGTGCGATCACGGGCGGTCTCAATCAAAAGGCCCGGTTGCAAACCTGCTGCCGTGCAGCCTAAAGTCTCATCCGAACCACGCCGTTATCTTCGTGAATGGACCGGCGCGGACAGGATGCGTCATGCGTCTTTCTTTTAAGCCGAACCGAAGCCGCTTTAGAATAGCCGGAACTCCGACCACGGGAATCTCATGCTGGACACCCTGCCACGCGGCTCAGCGCCTGCCAACGACGCCCCGCAGGAAGCCCCCTCGGGGGACGATTCCGAAATGTTCGAACTCGCGCCCGTCTCGCTCTGGCTCGAGGACTTCAGCGGCGTGCGGGCGCTATTCGACGCCTGGCGGGCCCAAGGTGTGACGGATCTGCGCGCCCATTTCGTCGAATATCCGGCCCTTGTCGCCGAATGCGCGCACAGCATCCGCGTCATCAAGGTCAATCAGAAGACGCTGGCGCAATTCGAGGCCGCCGACTTCGAGGCGCTCACCAGCAATCTCGCTTCCGTGTTCCGCGACGACATGCTCAAGACTCACCTCGAAGAGCTATGCCAGTTGTGGGCCGGCCAGGCGCATTTCACGAGCCAGACGGTCAACTACACGCTCGGCGGACGGCGCCTCGACGTGCTGCTCAAGGGCGCCGTGCTGCCCGGCCATGAAGAACGCTGGGACCGCGTGCTCGTGTCCGTCGAAGACATTACCGAACTCGAAGGCGCGCGGCATCGCGTGACGCTTGCCGAACAGTATGTGCGCGGCCTGTTCGAATATTCGCCGGTCTCGTTGTGGGTGGAAGATTTCAGCTCGGTCAAGCGTCTGCTCGACGACGCGCGCTCCGCCGGCATCAGCGATTTCCGCGTGTTTACTGACGTGCATCCCGAGTTTGTCGAGCGCTGCATGCAGGAAATCCACGTGCTCGACGTGAACCAGCACACGCTCGACATGTTCGTGGCAAAAGACAAAAAAACGCTGCTGGCGCGCCTGCCCGACGTCTTCCGCGACGACATGCGGCCGCATTTCCGCGAGCAGTTGATCGATCTATGGGACGGCAAGCTGTTCCAGCAGCGCGAGGTGCTCAATTATTCCCTCGACGGCAACGAGGTGCACGTGCACCTGCAGTTCTCCATACTGCCGGGTCATGAAAAGAATTGGGACCTGGTGCTGGTGGCCCTCACCGATATTACGGCGCGCAAAAAGGCCGAAGCTTACCTGGAGTTCCTCGGCAAGCATGACGTGCTGACCAAGCTGCGCAACCGCTCCTTTTACGTGGATGAACTGAACCGGCTCGAGCGCAAGGGTCCGTGGCCGGTGACGATCATCATGGCCGATCTGAACGGCCTCAAACGCGTGAACGACCAGCTCGGCCACGCGGCCGGTGACGCGCTGTTACGGCGCGCCGGCGAAGTTCTCGCCAAAGCGACGGACGCGCCGTTTCACGCGGCGCGCATCGGCGGCGACGAGTTCGCGATCCTGATGCCGGACACCGACGAGCGTGGCGGCGCCGCAATGGTCGATGCGATCCGCCAGCTGGTCGATCTGAACAACCAGTTTTATCCGGGCTCTGTGCTGAGTCTTTCGATGGGTGCGGCGACGTGCCAGCGCGGCGACCGTCTCGAAGCCGGTGTGCAACGCGCCGATCTGCTGATGTATGAGGAAAAGCACGCGCACTACGCGAACCGTCCGTCTGCGGACGCGTCGAGCGACTGACGCCCGACCGCCTCGCACGTTGGTACGGTGTAATTCGATTGTTGAAAAGGCCGCGCCGTGTCAGCGGATTGGCAGCTCAATCAGCCTGGCAGTTTGGATGCCAGCACATCGAGTTTGTGGATGCTGGGCGGCGTGGCGAATAGCTCGCCGGCCTTCGCCATTAGCGCAGCGGCCACCTTGCCGTTCAGATGCGCCTCGCGGCCAGCTTCGTCGGGGAAAGCGTCGAAAATGGCATAGGTGGTCGGTCCAAGCTTGAGACCGAACCAGGCGCTGGTAGCAGGCTCCTCCTCGACGAGCGGCAAGCCGCTCAGCAGAAAGGCCTCGACATCCTGTTCCTTGCCGGGTTTGGCTTCAAGACGAACGTACAGAGCGAGTTTGACCATGGCGCGACTCCCTGGGTGAAGTGAGGACAATGGATCCGCTTTGCCAGGCCGGCAAAGCGCTGTGAAAGGCATCGGCTCGTCAAGCACCTTAGCAAGTATAGGGCGGCGGTCGTGAAGCTGTGCCGAAGAGCATGGGGGCACATCGGGTCGCGCCAGGCAGCATCAGGCACAGGCATTCAGGTTGCATCCGCGCAGAAAAGCATGTCAGCCTTTGCCGGTTCGTACCGCCTCGCCGTAAGTGCTGACGATCCGCCGATCCTGCTCTTCCACCGAAAACAGCTCCCATTCGAGGCCGTTTACATCCTTGCTGCTCGAGTAACCTTCTACTGAATCGTCCTCGAAGCCGACGTGCCGAAGCTGCCCACCGTTATCCGGCATCTCGTTGATCGAAAAGTTGAGCAGCTCGGTTCGCCACATCGCGTAACGGCCCGGCACCACGGCCGTGGGCGGCTGGCCGAGACGGGCGCTGTAATCGTCGATGGAAGCCTCGAGGCTCGTAACGGCCAAAGCAATGTGGAAGCGTTTCATAGCGGTTTTCCCGACAGTTAAAATGAGGTGTTTCATCGTATCCGGCGCGCGCCGCCGCAACCAGTTGCGCGATCATCCCGGTATCGCTATTACCGGTTTGCGCTGCAACAGTATCCGGCGTGCCGGATGCAGGCGGCCCGGTGCGCGTCCGCTATACTCCCCGGCCCTGAAGTTTTCCGCGCCAAGTCGCGGTCTGGAAAGAAAATCATGTCGACAATTCCCGCTTGCCCGCAATGTGCAATGGAAAATACTTACCCGGATGGCGAGAATTATGTCTGCCCGGATTGCGCACACGAGTGGCCGATGAGCGCTACCCAAAGCGCGGACGAGACCGACGAACGCGTCGTCAAGGACGCCAACGGCAACCCGCTCGCCGACGGTGACGCCGTGGTGCTGATCAAGGACCTGAAAGTGAAAGGCTCGTCGATCACGCTGAAAATGGGCACCAAGGTGAAAAGCATTCGTCTGGTCGGCGGCGATCACGAAGTGGACTGCAAGATGGACGCAGGCAACTTCATGCTGAAGGCTGAGTATCTGAAGAAAGTTTGATGCATCCGGCCCGGCCTGGATCGGCCGGCAATGCAAACGAGGAGCGACACTGATGCTTTCCCACGTATTCGTCGGCATTACGGATTTCGAGCGCGCGTTCGGCTTTTATGACGTGCTGATGGAAACGCCAGGAGTGCGGCTTAAGTTTCGCGATGACGATGGCAACAAGCTCTGCGTGTGCTGCCATGCGCCGGAGACGACCTCCGCCACGCAAACAACCAGTTAAGCGCCCGGAAAGCGCAATTCGAAGCGCACCACGCCCGGCACCGGACACACCACGCGCGCCGTGCCGCCGTGCAGATGCATGATCGCCTTGACGATCGCGAGCCCCAGCCCGCTCGATTCGGTGAACTCGCTGCGCGCCGCATCCCCGCGGTAGAAGCGATCGAACAGGCGGTCCAGTTGCTCGCCAGGAATCGGCGCACCGTCGTTTTCCACCACCACAGTCGCGCCCTGCTCGTCCTGCGTGCCGCTCAAGCGCACCACCGTATCGCTCGCGCCGTATCGCACCGCATTGACGACGAGATTGTTGATCGCTCGCCGGCATAGCATCGGATTGGCCGACGCCACGCCCCGAGCCTCGACGGTAAAGCGCATGCCGCGTTCGTCGGCGAGGCCTTCGAAATAGTCTGCGATCCTGACGAGTTCATCGCGCAGATCGACCGGCTCACGGTCGATGGACAGCGCCGCATGGTCCGCATGCGCGAGAAACAGAATGTTCTCCGCGATGTGGCTCAAGCGGCTCAGCTCCTCGAGATTCGATTCGAGCAGTTGCTGATACTCGTCGGCATCGCGCGGTTTCGCGAGCGTCACCTGGGTCTGGCCGATCAAGGCGCCCACCGGCGTGCGAATTTCATGCGCCAGATCGGCGGAGAACTGCGAGAGGCGCTGGTAGCCATCGGCAAGACGGTCGAGCATGGCGTTGAAGGCGTGCGTGAGCTGGCGTAGTTCGACTGGCGCAGCCTCACTGTCGAGCCGCACCGATAAACTCGCCGGACTGATCTGCGCCGCCCGCGTGGCGATTTCGCGCACCGGCCGCAACGCGCGGCGCAGCACGTAATAGGCAAGCAGCGTGGCAGCCAGCATGCCGGTCAGCGTGGCCAGCACGATGCGATTGCGGTAGGCGGCCAGCATCCGCACTTCCTGGGTCATCGGATGCGCGGCAATCACTTCGACTTCGCTGCCATCCTCACGCGCTTTGACGGTAGCGATCGCCCAATGAACCGGCACGCCGTCCGGCAGCAGGGTCTGGCGGATATCCGAGAGTGTCGGCAAGTGGTCCGCGGTGCTAGCCTGCAGGGCAGGCACCGCGACATTGCCGGGATTCACGTCGATAAACGGCGCTTCGCCCGGACGGCGAAACAGCAGCACGTCTTGCTCCGCACCGAGCATGCTCTCGAACAGCAAAGGCCGGCTCTTCAATTCGCTAACCGAATAGAGATCGTGCACGATGCGGCTGAAATGCTCGACACGGCCGGTGAGCACCACGTCCGCGCGGCGCTGCAACGACAGCTCGGCGGAGTGGTAGAAATACATGCCCAACGTGCCGATCACCACGCACGCGATCGAGGCGAACAGCACCGTGGTGCGAGCCGTCAACGAACGTTCGGTCCATAGTTTCATGCGCCGTCGCCGAATGTGTAGCCGATGCTGCGCACCGTATGAATCAGCTTCTTTTCAAACGGATGATCGATCTTTGCGCGCAGCCGTTTGATCGCCACATCGACCACATTGGTGTCGCTGTCGAAGTTCATATCCCACACCTCCGAGGCGATCTGCGTACGCGACAACGCCTCGCCCTGGCGGCGCACCAGCAGATGCAACAGCATGAATTCCTTATTGGTCAGCGGAATCTCGACGCCTTCGCGCGTCACCTTGCGGCGCAGGACGTCGAGCTTGAGGTCGGCGATCTCGAACACATCGCTCTCGCGGATCACGCCGCGGCGCAACAGCGTGCGGATGCGCAACACCAGTTCGGTGAACGAGAACGGCTTGACGAGGTAATCGTCGGCCCCGAGTTCGAGGCCGCGAATGCGGTCGCTGACGTGATCGCGCGCGGTCAGAAAAATGACAGGCAGATCGCGCCGCGCCCGCAGCGCACGCATGATTTCCCAACCGTCGATACCGGGCAGCATCACGTCCAGCACCACGAGGTCATACGCGTGCTCGAGCGCCATGTGCAGCCCATCGGTGCCGGTGCGCGCAAGGTCGACCGCGTAGCCGCTTTCGCGCAGGCCTTTCTTCAGGTAGTCGCCGGTTTTCGGGTCGTCTTCGATGACGAGGATGCTCATGATGCCTGGTTTCCGACCCCGAGCGCCGCCGTGGGCGTGGGTCATGAATGTGGACGTGGATATGGCGGCCATTCTACGTGGCCGCGGCGCGCCGTTCATGACGTTTTTGTCATCCGTCTGTCACTTGGCGGAGCCGATCGCGCGCCTAACCTGACGCTATCTTTCACCCACCCAGAGCAGACTCATGAAGATTGTCTCCGCTAATGCGATGCGCGCCTTCGTTGCCCCCGCGCTCGTCGCCGCCTCATTGTTCGCAGCAGGATCCGTCGCGCAAGCTCAGAGCGCCGCGCCCACCGGCGTGCGTGGCACCGTGACCGCGCTCTCGGGCGACGTGCTGAAAGTCCACACGCGCGACGGCAAAGACGTCGACGTGAAACTCGCCAAAGACACGCCGATTCGCGGCGTGACGATTGCCGACGTGAACGACATCAAGCCGGACAGCTATGTCGGCACCGCCGCGATCCCGCAGCCCGACGGCTCGCTGAAGGCGCTCGAAGTGCACGTATTCCCGGCCAGCATGCGTGGCTCCGGCGAAGGTCACCGCCCGTGGGACCTCGGCTCGAACAGCACGATGACCAACGGCACGGTGGGCTCGCTCGTGGTCAGCAACGGCCGCACGATCACGGTCAAGTACAAGGACGGTGAAAAGAAAATCGTGATTCCGCAAGACGTGCCTATCGTCGCGCTCGAACCGGGTGACCGCGCACTGTTGGTGCCGGGCGCGAAGGTCGTGCTGTTCGCCCATAAGGAAGCCGATGGCTCGATGGCGGCGAATTTCATCTCCGCAGGTGAGCACGGCGTAACGCCGCCGATGTAATACGGCGTTTCTTCAACCGTTCGCCCTTTTTAGCTGCTCGAACAGCCGCGTGCCTCAATGACGCGGCTTTCAGATTTTTCCTTGTTTCATCACCGCTCACCATGCCCAAACCGCAAGCGCGCTTCATCGTCCACCCATTCGTCGTACGAATTACGCACTGGATCAACGCGTTTGCCATGGTCTGCATGGTGATGAGCGGCTGGGCGATCTATAACGCGTCGCCCTTCTTTCCGTTCAAGTTTCCGGTGTGGGCGACCGTAGGTGGCTGGCTGGGCGGCTCGATTGCATGGCACTTTGCGGCCATGTGGCTGCTGTGCGCTAACGGCCTGCTGTATCTGGCGTATGGCATCGGGCGTGGGCATTTTCGTCGCAAGCTATTGCCTGTCTATCCACGCGACGTCGTACACGATGCCGCATTAGCGATGCGGTTCAAGCTGCCGCACGATACGGGCAAATACAACGCGGTGCAGCGCGCGCTCTATCTCTTCGTATTGTTCCTTGGCGTGCTGCTGGTCGCGTCGGGGCTTTCGATCTGGAAGCCAGTGCAGTTCTCGTGGCTTACCGCACTGTTCGGTGGTTTCGATTTCGCACGTCGCGTGCATTTTGTCGCGATGGCCGGCGTGGTGGGTTTTGTCGTCGTGCATCTGGCGCTGGTGCTATTGGTGCCGCGCACGTTGCTGCCGATGTTGATCGGCCGCGCCCGACTGTCCACGCACGAAAGGAGCGAAGCATGAGCGACGCAGAACGCAAAGACGCGCGCGGCACGCGCATTGTCCTCGCCGACCACAAACCGCAAATCGAACGATTGCAACGGCGCTTGTTCCTGCGCTCGTCGCTTTCGATCGGTGCGCTGGCGATGCTCTCGGGTTGCAACATGCAGGACGGAGATTCGGTCGACAAGGTGTTGTGGGCCATGTCGCGCTGGAACGATCGCGTGCAGGGGTGGCTGTTCGATCGCAACAAGCTCGCGCCGACCTACTCGGCGAAAGAAATCACCGACCCGTTCCCCTTCAACGCGTTCTATCCGGAGTTCGACGCGCCGGATATCGACGGCTCGACGTACCAACTGGAAGTGTCCGGTCTGGTGTCGGACAAGCGCACGTGGAATCTCGATCAACTGCGCGCCTTGCCCCAGGTTTCACAGATTACGCGGCACATCTGCATCGAAGGATGGAGCGCGATCGGGCAATGGCGTGGCGTGCCATTTCGCACGTTCCTCGAACGCATCGGCGCCGATCTGAGCGCACGCTATGTCGGGTTCAAATGTGCGGACCGTTATTACTCGAGCCTCGACATGGCGACAGCCTTGCATCCGCAAACCCAGCTCACGCTCGATTTCCGCGACGCGCCGCTGCCGGCCAAATACGGCTACCCGCTGAAGCTGCGCGTACCGACCAAACTGGGCTTCAAGAATCCGAAGCACATCGCGGCGATTTTCGTGACCAACACGAACCCTGGCGGCTATTGGGAAGACCAGGGGTACAACTGGTTTAGCGGGCTATAACGCTTCCCGGGAACGCGCTTATACCGCGGTCACATAACGCGGGACCGGCCTGACCACGCGCGGCGGCGGCGGTGCATCGTACACGGTGCGCATGCGCTTGACTTCATCGACCGGGCTCAGGCCGAACAGACGCTTGAACTCGCGGCTGAATTGCGACGCGCTTTCGTAACCGACGCGTGCCGCTGCCGCACCGGCATTCAAACCGTCGTGCGCCATCAGCAAACGCGCGTGATGCAAACGCGTGGTCTTCACGTACTGCATCGGCGAGGTCGCCGTCACGGCCTTGAATTGCGCATGAAAAACGGCGAGGCTCATGCCCGCTTCAGAGGCGAGCGTATCGACGTCGAGTTGCCCCTGATAATCGGCGTGGATACGCCTTAACGCTTTGGCGATGCGGCCGAAATGATTCTGATGCGTGAGCGCCGCGCGAATCGCATCGCCCTGCTCGCCCGTCAACACGCGATAACAGATTTCGCGGACCACGCCTGGCGCCAGAATCCGCGCATCGAGCGGTGAGGCCAACGCGTCCATCAAACGCTGCACGGCGTTGGACAGGGCCGGGTCCAGCGGCGTCGAATAGATGCCGAGCGGCTCGTTCTGCGTAGCGCCCTGCGTTTCGTTCAGCGCCATCAGCAACTCGGCCACCATGGTCAGATCGACACGCACCGAGATCGCGAGGAACGGCTCTTCCGGACTCGCTTCGGTTTCGCATTCGAACGGCAGCGGCACCGACAGCACCAGGTATTGCTGTGCGTCGTACTGGAACACCTGATCGCCGAGAAAACCGCGCTTGCGGCCCTGACAGACGATCACGATGCTCGGCTCGTACATCACGGGCATACGCGGCATCGGACTATTGGCGCGCAACAGGTTGACACCTTCGAAACTCGAACGCGTCACGCCCGGTTTGGGCGCGAGCAAATCGAACAAATCGACCAGACGCTGCTGGGCAGGATCGGCGGGGCCGCCAGCGGCCGGGACGGGTTCAACGGAACGGGTTGACATGACGGTATAGTGACGTGCAAGAGAATAATGCTTGAAATTTAGCACCAAACGACCTACTGCGCTCACCGCCAGGAGTTTTAGGCAAACCTTCAAGACATTCAGGTATTCCCCGGTTCGCTCCCGGCCCCTACTATGGGAACCCTGCCGGATCATCTATTTCCACGCTGCGCCGGGCTCGGTTACCTGCTCACCGTTTCGGTGAATACGTCAACCACCGCCTGCGCCCTGATCCCGGTTCATGACAAGGTTTTGCCGCATCGGCGACGCGCGTCGCCCATCGCCGGCGCCTTGCGACACCACCCTCTTTGCTGGAGTTACCCATGAGCACGACTTACGCCTATGCAGCGACCGACGCTACCGCGCCGCTCGCTCCGTTCGAAATTCAGCGCCGCGAACTGCGCGCCCATGACGTGCAGATGGAAGTCCTGTTTTGCGGCGTGTGCCATTCCGACTTGCATCAGGCACGCAACGAATGGAAGAACACGATTTTTCCGGTGGTGCCGGGCCATGAAATTGTCGGTCGTGTGACGGCGGTTGGCCCGGACGTGACGAAGTACAAGGCAGGCGATCTGGTGGGCGTGGGATGCCTGGTCGATTCGTGCCGCACATGTGCAAGTTGCGAGGAAGGTCTCGAGCAGTATTGCGAAAACGGTTTTGTCGGCACGTACAACGGTGTGGACCGGGTTGACGGTCAGATCACTTACGGCGGCTATTCGACGCAACTGGTGGTGGACGAGGCATTTACGCTGCGCGTGCCGGAGAATCTCGACCCGGCGGGTGTGGCGCCGTTGCTATGCGCGGGTATCACGACGTATTCGCCGCTGCGCACTTGGGGTGCCGGTCCCGGCAAGAAGGTCGGGATTGTCGGCCTGGGCGGCCTCGGTCACATGGGCGTGAAGCTGGCCCGTGCGATGGGTGCGCATGTCGTGTTGTTTACGACGTCGCCGTCGAAGATTGAAGATGCCAAGCGGCTTGGTGCGCATGAGGTTGTCATTTCGAAGAATGCTGAAGAGATGGGCGCGCATGCTAACAGCTTCGATTTCATTCTGAATACTGTGGCTGCGCAGCATGATTTGAATCCGTTTTTGAATTTGCTGAAGCGTGATGGGACGATGACGCTGGTTGGGGCGCCGGAGCATGACCATCCGTCGCCGCAGGTGTTCAATCTGATCTTTAAGCGCCGCAGGCTGGCTGGGTCGTTGATTGGTGGGATTGCTGAGACGCAGGAAATGCTCGATTTTTGCGGCGAGCATGGGATTACTTCGGATATTGAGGTGATCCCTATGCAGGGGATTAATGAGGCTTATGAACGGATGCTTAAGAGTGATGTTAAGTATCGGTTTGTTGTTGATCTGGATTCCTTACGGAAGTGATTTTGGTTTTTTGCCTTTAGCGGCGGCATTGGCCGTGTTCTTAGGGCTTTGGCCTTTCCTTGATTTGTTAGTGGTCTATTAGTGTTGCCCCTGTGCGGGGCGGCACCTACTTCTCTTTGCCGGCTGCAAAGAGAAGTAGGCAAGAGAAAGCAGCTCAAACCGCTCATGCTAAGTGGGCACCGTGGTCTGCTGCGGGTAGTGGTGCATCTGGAATCCGTGTTCTCGCACATTCCGCGTTAGTGACAAAGGTGTCATCAGCTCCCACTCCGCACTGCGTGCGTCGCGGACGGGTTTGCATGGGAAACCGGCGGCTTCGGTTGAGGTTTGTGGGGGCCGTCGGCTTCGCCTTGGCGAGGCGCCGTCGCACTCATAGGCGAACCCCACTTCAAATAAAGATCGATCACTCGCGGTGGCAGTGGCGATGCAATAACGAGTCATGGTGCCGGAAAAACACGAGAGCCCAAACCCAAAGGCTTAAACGCGAGAGCGCCAACGCAAGGACCAACGTAGCTGGCGGTTTTAAGAAGTACTCTTCGGCGCGCGCAGCGCCGCCGGAAGTATGACGCCCTTGTCACTGGCGCACGCAGGTGCACGAACACAGATTCCAGATGCACCACTACCCGCAGCAGACCACGGGACCCGCTTAGCAGGAGTGGTTTGAGCTGCTTTCTCTTGCCTACTTCTCTTTGCAGCCGGCAAAGAGAAGTAGGTGCCGCCCCGCACAGGGGCAACACTAATAGACCACTAACAAAACAAGGAAAGGCCAAAGGCCTAAGAACACTGACAAACAAGCGCCGCGCAGGCAAAACCCACACCTTTATTTCACCAACAGGAGTTTGCATCGTGATTGACAGAATAACTGCAATGCGGACATTCATCCGAATCGTGGACACCAACAGCTTCACCCGCGCAGCGGAGTCTCTCAACATCCCTCGCGCGACAGCGACAACCATCGTCCAGAATCTGGAAGCCCTACTAGGCACCGCCCTCCTAACCCGCACGACGCGGCGCCTGAGCATCACCCCTGAAGGCGCAGCCTACTACGAACGCTGCGCGCAGATCCTCGCCGACATCGACGAAATGGAAGCGAGCCTCCGTCACGCAACGGATAACCTGACCGGCCGCCTGCGCATAGAAATGCCCGGCGCGGTAGCAAGCACCATCGTCCTTCCAGCACTGGAAGACTTCCACGCCCGCTATCCGAATCTCGATCTCGCCATCGGCATCAGCAACCGCACGGTTGACCTGATCTCGGAAGCCATCGACTGCAGTATCCAGCTAGGCGAATTGCCAGACTCGAATCTGATCGCGCGGCAATTGGGCACCCTCGAGCACGTGACATGCGCAAGCCCGGCTTATCTGGCCCGACATGGCACGCCCGTCGACCTCGACGATCTGCGCGG
Source organism: Paraburkholderia sp. GAS32 (assembly GCF_050434225.1). Taxonomy (NCBI): domain Bacteria; kingdom Pseudomonadati; phylum Pseudomonadota; class Betaproteobacteria; order Burkholderiales; family Burkholderiaceae; genus Paraburkholderia; species Paraburkholderia sp. GAS32. Next base: position 28,761 of record NZ_JBNPVS010000041.1, read on the forward strand.
ACACGTCGCCGTCAATTGCATGTCGCCGCATAACGGCCGCGAAGTCGATTTCGACTTCGAAGTGGACGGCGAAGCGCAAAACGTCAAGGTCAGAGGCTTCGTTAAAGTCAGCGACGAGCAGGCTTATCTCACCTGCGGATTGCAAGGCCTGGGGTTGATCCAGCCCGCGCGAATCGCGGCACAGCCCTACCTCGATTCAGGACTGTTGCGCGAAGTACTGCCGCAATGGAAACCCGTGCCGATGCCGGTCTCCGTCGCGTATGTGAAGAACCGCCGGGTGTCCCCACGCGTGCGGGCCTTCGTCGACTGGCTCGCAGAGTTATTCGAGCAGACCGAACACGTCAATCAGGACCTGTCGCGAGTCCGTCAGTTGTTGCGCGGTCTCCATCCCGCTTGAGGCGGGTTTCATGCAGGCCCGCAACACCACGTCAGTTCGGTAGTGTCACCGGCACCGGACGTGTCAGCAGATCAACGTAGAAATTGAAAAAGCTCGGATTGTCGAAGCGTTTCACCACCGTCATCTTCTGCAAACCCGCCGGCGGGGAACTGGTGTAACCGGTCGACTTGCCGTCATTGGCGCCGAAGCTCATATCCACATCCACCCATTCATCCACCGTCTGCGTCGCGAACGACGGATGCATCAGATACGCCAGCGTCAGCGGTCAGCCGCGCGGACCATGGACCTGGTAGCCGCGAGTCACGAAGACAAGCGGCGCATTACGCGAACTTACGGCTGACGTGCCTGCGGCGCAGCCCCCGGACAAGCCGGGTCTTTACCCCAATGTCCATCGCACACGCGCCAGCGGCACAACTGGTCTTCGAAGAAGCCGCGTTGCCCGCACTCTTTCACGCGTTCGGCCAGCTTGGCGTTCCCAGGCGCAGCCGATGCGCTGACCTTGGTGGCCGTGCTGCCGTCTGCCGCTTTCGCGTCGGCCGGTTTGGTGCGCGCCACGAGCGCAGCCAATAGATCGGCATCCGAATCATCTTTCGAAGCATTACCAGTCGGACGCGATTTCTTCGTTTGAGCGACCGCGGTCGGCGCGCTCGCGTGATGATTGCTTGCGCTCACGCTTTCCTTCTTGCTGTGTGCCGTCGCGTCGTGTTTCGCATTGCTGGCGACAGCCGTTGAGCTCTTAGCGTGCTTTGCCGCCGGCACCGTGACCGCCGACGCGGCCGCTGCGGACGCAACCGGCGTAGACGCGTTGCTCGGCTCAGCGCCATCGGCAAGCGCGCGCGATAAGCGGCTTTCATCGCCACTTGCAGGCGCACTCGCGGAGGCCGCTGGCGCCTTGCTGTCGCTGTCGTCAGCAACGATCGTGGCCGCTTGCGACGACGCTGCAGCCGGCGCCTCCGCTTTCGCAGTGACCTGCGCAGCACCGCTCGCGGCGGACGCCGGCACAGCAGCTTTCCCTGGGTTGGCGGGCGTGGCCGACGCCAACGACTCCGTCTGCACACGCTGCTGCATATGCCACGCACCCCAACCGCCGGCCGCGATCACCAGCAAGGCGACCAGCAGGAGCGGCGTTTTCGACCGGCGTGGTTTATCGGCAGGCGGCTCGACACGGCCTTCCAGATTCGCGAGGATTCGCGAACCATTGCCATCGGCGCCCTTAGCCTTATCGGATAACAGGCTAGGTGGGGCTTTGGAATTCGAACTTTCCGGCGCACTCATTCACTGTCTCATTGAATCCTGGATTATTTCGCCGTGATAATACCGTTCCGGCTCCTCTCCGAGCAGGCCTGATTCTAAGAGCAAGCATTACAAAATACAATTGTTTCCAATTTCCGGGGTCGACTTTGATTGCCGTAGTACTTCTCGCCTATTTCGCCTTCGCCGTTGTGATCGCCGCAATGCTGCTATTGCCGGCGGTACGCGCCTCTTTATTAGGCGCCGCACTCGCCATTCATGGCCGCGTTATGCGCGGAGCATCTCAAGGTGCTTCACGTGCTCGCGGTCAATTAGTACGTTCGGCAAAAATTTCGCAATCGACTGCAGTCGATATGCAAAAGTTACTGGCAAAGCGGCGCTTGCTGATTTTTACCACCACAGGTATTCTTGCGACGCCGCCATTGGTGGCATTGGCTTTACGCGGTCGGCAATTATTCCAATTCGATGACACTGCACGGGTACCGGACGAGAAAATTGCCGCGTTATTGAATGGCGAACAGCTCGTGCCCCCGCCGCCGCTGCCGCCCGAGGTATTTGCAACGCAGGAAGTGGAGCAGATTCGGCCCGCGCTGAAAGACGCGAGCCGCGACTGGAATTTGCTCGACGCCGATTTCAGAACGCGTTTATTGCTCGTTTACAAAATCATGCACGAGCAGTACGGGTATGAAATGGCATTGCTGGAAGGTTATCGCAGTCCGGAGCGGCAAAACCGCCTGGCGCAAATGGGGGGCAACGTCACCAATGCCGCAGCGTTTCAAAGCTATCACCAATACGGACTTGCCGCGGACAATGCGTTTTTGCGCGACGGCAAGCTCGTCATTTCAGAAAAAGATCCCTGGGCCATGCGAGGCTATCAGTTATACGGACAGACGGCCGAACAGGTCGGCCTGACGTGGGGTGGCCGTTGGAAATTGATGGATCTCGGGCACGTTGAATATCACAAACCCGGCTTCGTCCTGGGGCGTGGTCATTAAGGCGAAGTGGGCAATAAAGAGGTTGGCAATGGGGCGTTCAAGCAAATTTTCTGGCAAAAATCGGCAATGCCGCATGCATAACGGCATTCGCCCCATCGCCCTCGGCGAAACATTCCATGGCGGATTTAACAATCCGGCCGCATTCACCTTCGCCTGAATATGCTTTCGAATTGTTTCAAACGCGGCGCAGGCAGACTTTGCCCGCGCTCGCGCCATGCTGTTTGCCACACACGCGCCACAACACACATCACCAAGACCTGAACGGCTTATGCGACGCATTCTTAACGTGTTGACCCATACACGCACGCTCTCGATCATCGGCTTGCTCGCGCTCGCTGCTGTTTTGTTCATCGGTGCCGATACCTTGCAGATCGACCTGATGTGGCCTGCCATCGTGCTCGGCGCGGTGATCGCGCTATGGCTGCTGGTCTGGGTGGTGCGCCGCCTGCGCGCACGGCGCGCGAACAACAAGCTCGGCGAGATGCTCGAGCAGCAAGCCGAAAAACAGACCGAAACCGGCCCCGCCCCAACGCCCGCGCGCCAGGCCGAACTCGACGTGCTGCGCACACGCCTCGTCGACGCGGTGAAAACGATCAAGACCTCGAAGATCGGTCAGATGTCCGGCGGCTCGGCGCTGTATGAATTGCCCTGGTACATCGTGATCGGCAACCCGGCCGCAGGCAAGAGCAGCGCCGTGCTGAATTCCGGTCTGCAATTTCCTTTCGCCGACAAGAACAACGCCGTGATTCACGGTATCGGCGGCACGCGCAATTGCGACTGGTTCTTCACGACCGAAGGCATTCTGCTCGACACCGCCGGCCGCTATTCCGTGCACGAAGAAGACCGCACCGAATGGATCGGCTTCCTCGGCCTGCTCAAGCGCTTCCGGCCAAAGGCGCCGATCAACGGCATCATCGTCACGGCGAGCATTGCCGAGTTGACCAGCAGCAAGCCCGAGTTCGCGATCAATCTCGCGAAGAATCTGCGCCAGCGCGTGCAGGAGTTGACCGAGAAGCTCGAAGTGTTCGCGCCGGTGTATGTGATGTTCACCAAGGCCGACCTGATCACGGGCTTCACCGAATTTTTCAGCGGCAGCGACCGCCACGAATACGACCGCGTGTGGGGCGCCACCCTGCCCTACGAGCCAGACGAAAAGCGCGACGTGGTGGGTCTGTTCGACGAGCACTTCGAAGAGCTCTATGACGGCCTGAAAGAAATCAGCGTCGCGCAGATGTCGATCAACCGCGGCAACAAGCTCTCGCCGGGCCAGTTGAGCTTCCCGCTCGAATTCTCGGCGATCAAGCCCGCGTTGCGCGCGTTCCTCGCCACGCTGTTCGAAACCAACCCGTTCCAGCACAAGCCGATTTTCCGTGGCTTCTACTTCACCAGCGCGTTGCAGGAAGGCGAAACCAACAGCGCCGCCGCCACGCGCATCGCCAACCGCTTTGGCCTCTCCGCGGACAGTCTGCCCAAGCCGCATAGCGCGTTCTCGAAGAACGGCTTCTTCCTGCGCGACCTGTTCTCCAAGGTGATCTTCGCCGACCGGCAGACCGTCAAGCAGTTCGCCAGTCCCGCCAAGACGCGCATGCGTTATGCCACGTTCTTCGGCTTCGTCGCGGTGCTCGCGTTGGCGCTCGGCGGCTGGACGTGGTCGACGATCGGCAATGAGCAGCTCGCCGACAACGTCAAGGCCGACCTCGACAACGTGGTGCGCCTGCAGCAGAACCGCAATGACCTGCAATCGCGCTTGCAGGCCATGGACATTCTGGAAGACCGCATCGACCAGCTCGAACAGTTCCGCCGCGACAAGCCGCTAGCCGTGTCGCTCGGGCTGTATCAGGGCGACCGCCTCGAGCAGCACTTGCTCACCGAGTACTACAACGGCGTGCGCCAGATCCTGCTCGACCCGGTCTCGCAGAATCTCGCGTCGTTCCTGAAGGACGTCAATGCGCACCCCGATCATCTCGCGCCGCTGAACCGCACGCCGGACGCCGCCGCGATTCCGGTGTCCGCACACACGGCGATGGCGGCGAACAGCCAGGGTGGCCTGTATAGCGACGCGTCGCCGACCAACGTCGAAGACGCGTACAACGCGCTCAAGACCTACCTGATGCTGAGCGACAAGCGTCACGTGGAAACCGCGCACCTGACTGATCAGGTCGCCCGCTTCTGGCGCGGCTGGCTCGAAACGAATCGCGGCAACATGCCCCGCGACGAGATGATCCGCAGCGCCGAGCGCATGATCACCTTCTATCTGTCGCGCGTGTCCGACAACGACTGGCCGATGATCGACCAGAACCTCGGCCTCGTCGACCAGACCCGTGAAAACCTGCGCCGCGTGGTGCGCGGCATGCCGGCTCGTCAGCGTGTCTACGAAGAAATCAAGGCGCGTGCGTCGACCCGCTTCGCGCCGATGACGATCGCGCGCATCGTCGGCGAAAACAATACGGCGCTGGTGGCCGGCAGCTACGCGATTCCCGGCACCTTCACGCGTGAAGCGTGGTTCCAGTACGTGCAGCCGGCGATTCGCGATGCCGCCACCAAGGAATTGCAGGCCAAGGACTGGGTGCTCAATACCTCCGCGCACGACGACCTGACGCTCGAAGGCAGCCCCGAGCAGATCCAGAAAGCACTCGTGGCGATGTACAAAACGGAGTACGCGATGCACTGGCAGAAGTTCATGCAAGGCATTGCCGTGCAGAGCTTCGGCAGCTTCGGTCAGGCGGTGGATGCGATGAACCGTCTCGGCGACCCGCAGGATTCGCCGATCCGCAAGGTCCTCGAAACCGCGTATGACCAGACTTCGTGGGACAACCCGTCGCTCTTCAACGCGAACCTGAAGCGCGCGCAAACCGGCATGACCAGCTGGTTCAAGAATTGGTTCGCGCGTGCGCCGACCGGCCAGTTGAACGCCAACATCGACATCAACGGCAATCCGGTCGAAGTGCCGATGGGCCCGATCGGCCAGGAGTTCTCGGCATTGGGCCGCATCGTCGTCTCCGGCGACAACGGCTCGATGTTGAAGGGCTACATGGACACGCTCTCGAAGGTCCGTACGCGCTTCAACGTGATCAAGAATCAGGGCGATCCGGGACCGGGCGCGCGTCAGCTGATGCAGCAGACACTCGACGGCAGCGGCTCCGAACTGGCTGATTCGCTGAAGTACGTCGACGAACAGATGCTGACGGGTCTCACCGATTCGCAACGCAAGGCACTGCGCCCGCTGCTGGTGCGTCCGCTGATGGCGGCGTATGCAGTGGTGATCCAGCCGGCCAGCGTCGAAGTCAACAAGGTGTGGAACGCACAGGTCTACCAGACCTTCCAGGGGGCGCTCGCGAACAAGTATCCGTTTGCAGGCGATGCGAAGGTCGAGGCCGGCGCCGGCGAAATCGCCCAGGTGTTCGGGCCGGACGGCGCGATCGCCAAGTTCGTCGGTACGACGCTCGGGCCGCTCGCGGTGCGCCGCGGCGACACGCTGACCTCACGCACATGGGGCGATATGGGTCTCGCGCTGACGCCCGACTTCACCAGCGGTTTCGCGCGCTGGGTGGCGCCGCTTGCCGGCGGCGCGGCGACCTCGGGTGGCCAAAGCTCGGCCGAACCGCAGACCGTATTCCAGATCCTGCCGCAACCAAGCAGCGGCACCACGGAATACACGCTCGCGATCGATGGCCAGCAGATGCGTTACCGCAATACGCCGCCGCAGTGGACCAACTTCGTGTGGCCGAATCCGTCGGGCTCGCCGGGCGCCACGCTGAATGCCACGACCTTCGACGGCCGCACGCTGCAACTGGTCAACGAGCCGGGCCGCTACGGTCTGGAGAAACTGATCAACTCGGCGCAACGCAAACGCCGTCCGGATGGCACCTTCGATCTGTCGTGGACGCAAGGCAATGTCACGGTGGCGGTCAGCATGCGCATCATCAGCACGTCGCAGGCCTCGGGCGGTGCCAGCAGCGATGCACCGCAACAGCAAAGCCTGCGCGGCTTGCGGCTGCCGTCGTCGGTAGCGGACGTGAGCGCCGCGGCGAATTCAGTCAATGCGACAGCCGCGGGTGCGCCAGGACCAACAGGAACAGCGGGCACCGTGCCCGCTGTCGCACCGGCCTCACCAGCGGCACGGCCGGCCACGGCCGCCGCCGCGGTTTCGAACACAGGAGGTGCGCAATGACGCAAACCGTGCAGGCGCAAATCGCCTACTTCGGCAAGATCCCGTCGCGCGGCGACTTCGTCAAAAGCGCGCATAACCCGCAATTGCTGGCCACGCTCGACCGCTGGATCGCCGAGGCCATGGAGTTGCTCACTGACGATCCGCGCTGGAAGATCGTCTACGAAAACGCCAAGCCGATGCACTTCGCGTTCCTCGGCTCGCGCAGCAAGCTAGCGATCGCAGGGCATATGGTGGCGAGCCAGGATCAATCGTCGCGCCGCTTTCCGTTTCTTGCCGCCACCGCGCTGGAAGTAGAAAAGCCGCTGACGTTCCTCGCGCACAGTCCGCTGGCCTTCGCGCGCCTGTGGTCGCGTATCGCCTCGCAGATGAAGCCGTTGCTCGGCGTGAGCGAGCCAGCCGGCGCGTTGCACGCGCTCGGCGAAACGCAAGTGCCGATCGAAATCGGCGGCGGTCCGGGCAATCCGCACGACGGCACCTTCAACGACTTCGTCGAGCATCAGACCCTCTCCGGCCTCGAACAGATGCTGCTTGCAAGCGGCCATCCGGTGCGCTTGCGTGGCGCGATGCTGGCGCTCGGTTCGCTGCTGCGTCCGGTGATGCAAAGCGGTTCGTCGCATCTCGAACGCGGGCTCACACTGCCGCTACCTAACGATCCGTTCTATCGCTCGCTCGTCGCCGCTTTCTGGCTCGAACTGATCGCACCGTTCGTCTCGCAGGCTGATTTCGAACTGGCGATTTTTATCGGCACGATTGCCGAACGCGAACGGCTCATCATCGGCTTTAACGGTGCCTCGGCCAAAACGCTGCACAGCGTGGTCGATCCGCAGGCGTACGCGGCACACAACATCGATATCGACGATCCCGAGTGGATCGACGAACACGCACAAAACGACCATGGCATTAGCAAGCTCGTCAGCTACCTCGACCAACCGCAACTGTCGTTGCGTGTCAGCATCGACACGTTCCGCGAAGCATTCACGGGAGCGTGACACGATGTTGAGCAAACACACGCGCATTGCCTCGCTGCTGGCGGGCCTTCTCGTCTGCGCACTCGCCCATGCCGACAACGACGGCCCGGCACGCGTCACGCCGGTCGACAACAGCGGCATGGCGATTCGCACGACGGTTCTGCCCGCGCCTTCTTCGGCTCAGCAGGGCACTGCAGGTCCTGCGGTCAGCACGGCCGGCCTCGCCAGCGGTACGACGGGCGGCGGCACCGGTGCGATCAGCGCAGCGCCGCCGCCCGCCAATGCAACGCCGGGCCAGGTGGTGGTGGGCGGAAAGGTGCCGGATGAAGCGACCAAAGCGGCCGTGCTCGCACGTCTGCGCGACACCTACGGCGCGGCCAACGTGGTCGATCAGATCGAAGTCGCCGACGTTGCGACGCCGCCGAACTGGTCCGCCAACGTACAAAAGCTGATCGGCCCGCAGTTGAAGCAGATCAGCAAAGGCCAGTTGAAGATCGACGGCACGCAGATCGACGTGAAGGGCGAGGTGCATAACGAATCGCAGCGCCAGCAACTCGCAAGCGATATGGCGAACGCGCTGAATCCGACCTACACGATCAAGAACGGCCTGCGCGTGAGCGCATCGGAACAGGGCCTGCTCGACCAGACGCTGGCGAATCGCACAATCGAGTTCGAGACGGGCAGCGCGACACTTACGCCGCAAGGCCGCGCGATTCTCGATCAGATGGCGGCCGTGTTGTCGAAGATGCAGACGAAGACGGTGGCGATCATCGGCCATACCGACAACTCGGGCAATCGCACCTCGAATATCGCGCTGAGCCAGGCGCGTGCGGATGCGGTGAAGGGTTATCTGGTCGCGAGAGGCATTCCGCCCGAGCAGATGACGACCACAGGGGTTGGTCCGGATCAGCCGATCGCATCGAACGATACGACCGACGGGCGGGCGCGTAATCGGCGTATTGAGTTTCGCGCGGGGTCTTGAGTTGCTGCTTGCTTGACCTTATGAATTGAAAAAGCCTGGCACCGATTTCGATGCCTGGCTTTTTTGCTTGTGTTCAAGGAAGTTCTAGCTGTTTTCCTCGGGCTTCACGCCCAACAACTCGCGAATATGCGCGAGCGACCCATCGTCCTTCACCACCGACGACAACCACTGATGCAAAGGCATATCCGCGCACTCCGCCGCCTTGTCCGCAAGGTAAGCAGCCGGATTATGCGGCTCGGTGCTGCGAAAGAACTTGGCCACGGCACGCAACTGCGCGACGGCTTGCGCGCGGCTCTGGATTCCTGCAATCGGGCTGATCGTGGTCGGCATGGTCGTCAACACGGGTTCCTCGCGTTGCGGTGAAGTCTTGAAGGTAGGCTCGGCGCGTTCGTGTTCTTCCGGCTTCGGCGCTTTCGGCGGCGACGCTTCAGCGCTGACGCCCAGTTCGCGTGCAAAGCGTTCCGCCAACCGGTAGACGCTCTCGTACGCATCTTTCGCCTGACGGAAACTCGGTGCTGAATCGGCCGCGCGCTGGTCCAGTTGCTGTTCGAGTGCGAGCATTGCCGCTTCGAATGCTTTCAGATCCACCAGCAGGGTCGAATAGAACGCCGGCGGCGTGGCGCGTTTCGACGCCTCGATCTGCTCGATGGAAGGCTTGCCGCGCGCGATGTCGTCGGCGTGATCCGGATCGCGCTTGACCGCTTGCGCGACGTGCGTTGCCACGTCCCAATCGATCGTACTGTACGAGCTGCCTTGCGACGACGTGAGCGGCATCGCCCGCAGCAGATCACCGGTGCGGCCCATCAGCCACGCAACGTTGCCGAGGCGATACTCGGTGTCGTCGCCTTCCGGCAACGGATGCACGTAATCCCAGTACTTTTCGCACAGCCCCGTCAGCAGCGCATACCCTTGTGTGAGACCGGTCACGCCCTCTTCGATGGCCAACGCCTCGGTGAGCCAGACAGCGAGGCGCAGGTCCTTGGTCTGCGTCTGCAGCAGGTTGCTGGAGCGTTCGACCACGAATGGCCAGTCGGCCTCCTTGATATCCGTGACCCATTCGCCTTGATCCAGCGACGGGTCTTCGAATCGGCGCGCGTGCTGAATCGCGTCGAAATCCGCCGAAAACAGCAGGTCGTCGCCACAAGGCGAGGCTTCGCTGATCGGCGCCAGCAGCGTGTTCAGATTAGTCGGCATGACAGAAAGCAATAAGTATCCGGTACGGCATTAAAACAGATTGGCAGGCAGGCGGGGACTTGCCTGTTCACGCAACCGTGTATTCGAACTCGCCCGCCTCGCTCGCACGGACCGCGATGCGTTCGATCGCGGTGCCGTTGGCAATACGCTCGAGCATCTGCTGCGCGACTTCGGGCAATAGCGTGCCGTTCAGAATGTGGTCCACATTGCGCGCGCCGGAATCCACTTCGGTGCAGCGCGCCAGCACAGCGTCGACGAGCGACTCGTCCCACTCGAACACCGCTTTGTGATTCGATTCGATGCGGCGGCGAATCCGCTCCAGCTTCAAGTCGATAATTTCGGCCAGCACGTCGTCGGAGATCGGATAGTACGGCACCACTTTCATACGGCCGAGGAACGCCGGCTTGAACGTCTTGTACAGTTGCGGGCGCAACGTCTCCGCGAGTTCGTCCGGATCGGGCAGTTCTTCGGCGCTCTTGTTCAGGCATGCCTGCATCACCGCCTGCGAGCCGACGTTCGAGGTCAGAATGATCAGCGTGTTGCGGAAATCGATCTCGCGCCCTTCGGCGTCGTCCATGGTGCCCTTATCGAATACCTGGAAGAACATTTCCAGCACGTCCGGGTGTGCCTTTTCCACCTCGTCGAGCAGCACTACCGAATACGGATTGCGACGCACCGCTTCGGTCAGCACACCGCCCTCGCCGTAACCGACGTAGCCCGGCGGCGAACCCTTCAGGCCCGACACGCTGTGCGCCTCCTGATACTCGCTCATGTTGATCGTGACCATCTTGCGTTCGCCGCCGTACAGCACGTCGGCGAGTGCCAGCGCGGTTTCGGTCTTGCCGACACCCGACGGTCCGACGAACATGAACACGCCACGCGGTTTGTTCGGATCTTCGAGACTCGCGCTGGCGGTGCGCACGCGCTGCGCGATCGCATCGAGCGCATGGTCCTGCCCGATCACGCGAGCGGCCAGCAACGGCTGCAGATTCAGCACGGTCTGGATTTCGTCCTTGATCATGCGGCCGAGCGGAATGCCGGTCCATGAAGCGACGATTTCGGCGACCACGTGGCCGTCGACCTGCAATGGGACCATCGGCTGGCCGCCCTGCAATGCATGTAATTCCGCAACACGCGTGGCCAGCGTTTCGCGCGCCTGCTGAGCCTTGTCGGCCTGCGCGGCGTCTGCACTACTTACGCGCGCGGCGTCGATTTCCGCGCGCAAGCCGACGATCTCCGTTACCAATGCGCGCTCCTTGTCGTAGCGCGCCTCGTCAACGGCCAGGTCTTTCACGTCTTCTTCACGCAGGCTGCGCAGTTCCGCGAGCCGCTCGTCGTGCAACGCACCGCTCGCCACTTCGCGCTCCAGCGCCGCGATTTCGGCGTCGATGCGCTCGAGCCGTTTCTTCGTGTCGTCGATCGCGGCGGGTGTCGAACTATGCGCGAGCGCGACTTTCGCGCAGGCGGTGTCGAGCACGCTGATCGCTTTGTCCGGCAGTTGACGGCCGCTGATGTAGCGATGCGACAGACGCACTGCTTCGGTGATCGCATCGTCCAGCACGCGGACATTGAAGTGCTTTTCCATCAACGCGGCCATGCCGCGCAACATCGCCGCCGCGAGCGTCTCGCTCGGCTCTTCGATCTTTACAACCTGGAAACGCCGCGCCAGCGCCGCATCTTTCTCGAAGTACTTCTTGTATTCGCCCCACGTAGTCGCCGCGATGGTGCGCAATTCGCCGCGCGCCAAAGCGGGCTTCAGCAGATTCGCCGCGTCGTTCTGCCCGGCCTGGCCGCCGGCGCCGATGATCGTATGCGCTTCGTCGATAAACAGAATGATCGGATGCGGGCTCTTCTTCACCTCGTCGATCACGTTCTTCAGGCGGTTCTCGAACTCGCCTTTGACGCTTGCGCCGGCTTGCAGCAGCCCCATATCGAGCACGTGCAACGCGACTCCTTTCAGCGGTGCGGGCACGTCGTCGGCCGCGATGCGCAGCGCGAGGCCTTCGACCACCGCCGTTTTACCGACGCCCGCCTCGCCCGTCATGATCGGATTGTTCTGCCGGCGGCGCATCAGGATGTCGATCGTTTGGCGAATCTCGCCCTCACGGCCGATCACCGGATCGATCTTGCCTTCACGCGCACGCTGCGTCAGATTGCTGGTGTAGGTATCCAGCGCGGGGGTTTTAGAAGGCGCACCGGGTGCGGAGTCGGTCGCAGCTGCATCGCTTACGGCTTCTGCGGCGTTCTCTGCCGCATTGCTACGTTCGACTTCACGCGACCCCGCGGTCATTTCGTCGAACTTGTGCTTCAGATCCGTCACCCGCACGTCGCGCAGCAGCGGCGACATGCGTTCGGCGAACTGCGCGAGGTCCGGCGCCGTCAACAACGCGAGCAGCAAATGTCCCGAGCGAATCCGTCCAATCTGCGAATCGAGCGACGCGATCAACCACGCCTGTTCGAGCAAATCGATCAGATGCTTCGAAAACACAGGCGTGCGCGTATTGCCGGTTTTCAATCGCTGCAATTCGCGCTCGATATCAGCACGCAAGGCATGTGCGTCGACCCTGCATGCGCGCAGTACCAGCGTGACGTCGCTCGCCGGTTCATCCAGCAGCGCCAGCAACAGATGTTCAAGGTCGACCTCATAGTGACCGCGCGCGAGACAGTTGTTCGCCGCGAGCAAAGCCGCTTGCCGGCAGGTCGGATTCAGTTTGGCGATCAGGGTATTGAGGGACGTGCTCATGTCGTGCGATCCGGGTCCAGGTTCTATCGTTGTAGTCAGTGAATCACATGCAATTCGTAGCGGGCATCCGCACGGTCACGGTCGCCTTCTCTCGTGCACAGGAATGCGTCCCAGCCGAGGCGCGCACCGCCGCTCAGCATGCTGGGTCCCACCTCCTTGCGGCGCAGTACCAGCGAGACCTCATATTCGAGGGTCACGCCGGCGAGCAGCGTCAGCATGCGTTCGAGCGCCACGGCGCGGTCGGCGCCAGGTAAAAACGCTTCGTAGTCGGCCTTGTCGAGCGGCCCGATCACGAGCCGCGCGCGCATGTCGCGTTGCCAGACCCGCTCGCCCGCCAGCGCCGTTGCGCCGAGCGTCGCGTTGACACCGCCGAGCACGGTCAATTGATCGCGCGGCACGTCGTACCATTTGCCGACGAACTGCTCGACCCGCACCCGCACCTTAAAGTACTCGGACAGCGTACGCTGCAGATAGGCCGCTGAAACCGGCCGGTGCCGTGCGGCCAATGCATAACCGGCAATCGCTTCGTCGAATAGCGCGCCGTCGCCGCTTTGCAGACTGTTGCGCGTGTCGTCGTCGGCGACGCCTGCCAACGCGAGCAACAGCGGCAGATAACGTTCGTCGCGATCCAGTTCGTAGTGAAACGGCAACCGGTACTTCTTCCACGCCGCGTAGAACAGCGCAGTCGCGCGATTCGAAAACACGTCGAAGAATTCGCGTGCGGCCCGGTCGCGCTTGATCTGCTCACGCGCGATGATCTGCTCGGTGTAATGCAGCGGCAACGCGCCCTGCCCGCCGAGCAAACCGAAAAACGCCGGCGTGATATCGACCTTGTGAAGCGAACCCGCTTCGAGCGCGGCGGTGCGTTGCGGCTTCTCTTTCAGCGCCGTGCCTTCATCGTCGTAAGACTGTGCGCTGTGAATTTCGCTAGGCGGAAAAGACATCGACAGCGAATTGCGAAAGGCAATCCGCTGCGCGACGATTTCGCCGGGGCGTCCATGACTCGACGGCGTTTGTTGCGCGAACCACTTCTCGAGAATCCGCACCGCCTGAAAAAATTCGAAGCGATGCGGTTCGTCGAGAAGTTGCTCGACTACGCCAGGATCGATTCGCCGCTGCGCGGTTTGCATCGCAGAATCTCCTCGCCGGTGCGCTTCGACACGACGACCAGTTGCACAAAGCTGTTCAGATGCACGTACAGCCCGAAAAACGTATCGATCACCCGCACGAACGAAGCGAGACTCGTGCCGACGAAATGCTCTTCGTCGATCGTCAAACGAATCTCGATGCCGCGCACGAAAGTTGCAAACGGCTTGCCCGGCAACCATTGCACCGCTGCGCGCTGTTCGATGCCGACCAGACCGTCGATATGCCGCGCCGACACCGCCGTGCGCCGCAAATCGTAAAGCACCAGCATTTCCTTCAGCGCCGACAGGCCGCTATTGGCGAGCGACACATGATTCAGCGCCAGATGCGAAATCAGCCGCCAGTGCGAGGCGCGCCCGCGTTCGAAACGCACGCTAGGCGTCGGCCTGCGCAGCATTGTGATGCTGCCGGTCAAGGAGCCGCCTTCCAGAAACAGATCGCCGCCTTCAAGACCCACGGCGAGGCCGGCCGGCAGGTCGCGATTGGTACACGTCAGATCGAGACTCAGCGTATCGGTCTGCGGCGCGGCCGGCTCGAAGTCGATATCGACGATCGAGATTTCGGTCTCGTAGCCGGGGCTTTTCTGCGCGACCCAATCGTTGCGACACGCGAACCAGTAGTGTCCCGCACGCGCCGCTTCGCCGTGATGCAGCGAATAGAACGGCCGGAATTCGATCACCGATTCCTCATGCGCCTGCTGCCGGACGAGTTTCACCGAGTCGATCGAATAGACTTCGTACGCGAATGCCCGGCGCGCTTCGGCGATCACCGGGTACGAAATCGCCTGGTGACTGACGCGGATCGGCTCGCCGTGCTGTTCGAACAGATTCACGACCGGCGTGCAGAACAAGCGGAAATGATGCGCGGACAACGAATCCAGCAAGCGCGCGACGTGAGAATCGCTGCGCACTTCCTTGAGTACGATGTGCAGCGTCAGACGCTGGCAGCGACCGCTCGCGCGCGTCATCGCCGCCAGATCGAAATCGGTGAAGTTGAATTTTTCGGGGAAAGCAAAGTATTCGGTCAGCAACCGGTACGCCGGATGTGATTTGGCCGGATAGTCGATCAGCGCATCGTCTTCATCGAAACCGGCTTGTACGACCGGCGATTCGCGCAGTTGCGTCCACACACCGCGGCGGTCGGCTTCGACATAAGTGGCCATCGCGTTGACGAACAGGCAGTCCGCCAGCGCCGCGATAAACGACTGTTCGCCGTGCAGGTGCGTGCGCAACGTGCCGACTTTCAATGCGGAGAGATCGAGCTGCGCAGCCGTGGATTCGAACGTGATCGACACGATCGCCGTAGCGTTGCCTGGCAGGACGGTCGCGCTCGGCGCCATGGCCACCGATGTGTACTTCGCCTCCGAGATCCGGATCGGCGCCAGCGTCACGTCGTAGGCGGTCCGGAAACGGCATTGCACGCCGCGAATCGGTCGCGACTTGAGTTCGGTGCCACGCTCGACCAGCACCGGCTCGGTCAGATGGCTGAGCGCGGCCGAGGTGCCCAACTGCGCGATCGAGCACGATGGAAACGGCCGCAAGTAGTGCGGATACAGCACTTCCAGCAGCGCTTCGGTGAATTCGGGGTAATCGTCGTCGAGCTTCTTGTTGATACGCGCGCCCAGGAGCGCGAACGATTCGATCATCCGCTCGACGTGCGGATCTTCGCAGTGCTCGCCCGACATCGCGAGGCGCGCTGCGATCTTCGGATAGCGCTCGGCGAAATCGCGCGAATAGCGCCGCAAAAATGATAATTCGCGCTCGTAATACGGCAGCAATTCTTCCATCGATCTATCCCCGAACCTGAACCATCGCCGCCTGATCAGTCGCTGCCGTTGCGCGTTAACGGCGACGACAAAGCGGTACTCAAAACACTAAAACGCAGGTACTAAAGCTTCGCGCGTGCGCGCGTCACCGAATACTGCAGCGTGGAAGGCTGCAGCATCGCATCGAAACTCACCGGTTCTTCCGCCGGGTGCACCACCAGCAACGCCTGAATCGCAAAGTTCAGCGCGTTGGTGGATTGTTCGTTCAATTCGAGCGTGACCGCCACCTGCTGCAAGCGCGGCTCATGCCGTGCGATGGCCTGTTGAATCGATTTGCAGATAAACGTGCGGTCGTAGTGACTCGCCAGGCTCAAGCCCGCGAAATCGTTCAGCCCGTACGTGAGCACCGAGCGCTGACATTCCGGCAGCGCCGCCAGCTCGTGCTCGGTCAGGGCAATCCGGGTGTTCAGGATTGCCTCGACGTCGCGCGCAACGGTGGCCTTCAGCTCGTCCAACGACAATTGCCGCATCGCCGGGGAAGCCGGCAGATGCGGTTCGTCGTCGAACAGCTTGTCGAGAAAGCTGGGTTCGAAGCGTTTCATCAGCGTCCGAAAAACCGGTTCGATGCGAGGCGCGCGCGGCGGGCGTCAGCCTTTTCAGGCGCGCGCCGCGTGCGCCCCGGCATCAGACCGCGTACGTCTTGTCGTTCTTCGTCAGGCTCCATGCGCCTTGCGCGTTGCCGCCCTGGTTGCCGCCGATCTTCTGCTGCGTGTACTTCCACTGCACTGCAGCGTATTTCAGCGAGAACTGTTCGGTCGGCAGGCCTTCGCCCACCACGCTTGGCGTAGCGCTCGAGATGATCACGTACTTGAGCTTCACTTCCAGGTACTTGATGCGGTTGCCTTCGCCATCCGAACGCATGAAGTCGATCGTCACTTCGTCGAACGTCGTGCCGCCCGATGCGTGTTGATAGATCAGCGGGCTGACCACGTCGATGTCTTTCGTGAACTGCATGTCAGCGTGCTCGCAACGCTCGGACGTGTGACCGCCCGCCGTTGAAGCCGTTGCCGAACGCGGTTGCGTAATCGAGTGGCTCCACGAATCGATTTCGATCCAGCCAGCATGATCTTTATCGGCAGACTCGCCTTTGATCGCCGGATTGCCGAATTTTAAATAGATGTCCTTCATAACTCATCGACTCCCCAAAGAGGTGGTTTTAACAGCCTGCCCGTGCGGCCGGCACGGGCTTTCTGACTTCGTTTATGAATTTGCCGGTTTCGGCA
The DNA here is from genome assembly GCF_050434225.1 of Paraburkholderia sp. GAS32. Taxonomy (NCBI): domain Bacteria; kingdom Pseudomonadati; phylum Pseudomonadota; class Betaproteobacteria; order Burkholderiales; family Burkholderiaceae; genus Paraburkholderia; species Paraburkholderia sp. GAS32. The sequence goes on from NZ_JBNPVS010000041.1 coordinate 45,656, forward strand.
GGTCAGCGACAAGCCGCAAAGAGATCGACAGCTCGTCCAGTTGAAAGTGCGGACGCAGGAATGCGACCGAACGATACGCACCAGGTTTGCCCGGAATCTCCGAGACCTGTATCGATGCCTCGCGCAGCGGAAACTGCGCTTTCTGCTCCTGAGTCGCGTTGTCGTCCAGCAGCACGTACTGCGAGATCCAACGGTTCAGGAATACTTCGACGTTCTGCGCCGATGCGAAGCTGCCGATCTTGTCGCGCATCATCGCCTTCAGGTAGTGCGCGACGCGCGATACCGAGAAGATGTACTGTAGCTGCGCGGACAGCACGGCGTTCGCATTCGCGCTATCGGTGCTGTATTTCTTGGGCTTCTGCACCGATTGCGCGGCGAAGAACGCGGCGTAATCCGAATTCTTGCAGTGCACGAGCGGAATGAAACCGAGGTCGCTCAGTTCCTTTTCGCGGCGATCGGTAATCGCGATTTCGGTCGGGCATTTCAGCGCAACTTCGCCGTCGTCGGTCTTGAACGTGTGGGTGGGCAGGTCTTCAACCAGACCGCCGCCTTCCACGCCGCGAATCGCCGCGCACCAGCCGAAGTCGTCGAATGCAGCCGTCAGGCGGGCGGCAAATGCCCACGCTGCGTTACACCACAGGTATTTGCTGTGATCGGTGCCGTCCACGTCTTCGACGAAGTTAAAGCCTTCCGCCGTGGCGCCGTCTTTCGGATTGAAAGGCAGGCGGCCGAGGAAACGCGGCAAGGTCAGGCCGACATAGCGCGAGTCTTCGGAGTCGCGGAACGACTTCCACTTCGCGTATTCGACGGTATCGAACACTTTGCCGAGATCGCGCGGCTTGCCGAGATCGGCAAACGTTTCGAGACCCATCAGTTCAGGCGACGCCGATGCGATGAACGGTGCGTGCGCCGCAGCTGCGACATGCGCCATCTGTTCGATGAAGTACACGTCTTCCGGCTGACGCGTCACTTCGAAGTCACCGATGATCGTGCCGAACGGCGCGCCACCGAACGTACCGAACTCTTCTTCATACACCTTCTTGAAGAGTGCGCTCTGGTCGAATTCGATCGCGTTCTTGAAGTCGCGCACGAGGTCGCGCTTCGGCGCGTGCAGCGCCTTGATCTTGACCGTCGAGCCGGTATTGCTTTCCTTGCACAGATAGTCGAGGCCGCGCCACGTGCTTTCCATGCGCTGGAATTGCGGTGCATGCATCACCGCGCTCAGTTGCGCAGAGATCAGGCGGTCGAGTTCCGCGACGCGCGCGTCGATGGTGGCCGACAGGTTGTCGGACATGACCACCGTGCCGTCGAGCACCTGGTGGACGAGCTCGCCGATCAGGTCTTTCGCGCGCGCGTGTTCGGAATCGGACTTCGCCACGCGGCTTTTCTCGACGATTTCGTCGAGCAGCATGGATTCCGTGCCGCTCTGCACGCTGGCGAGTTGGGCTGCTGCCGTTTGCTGGTTCATCTCACACCCCGTACGTACTTATTCGCCCTGCTTGTCGTGATCCGGCGCGCCGGCGTGCTGGTCTGCTGCGTTGCCCTGATCTTTCGCCAGCGTCTGCAACTGCTGCGTGTTGTTGAGCACTTCGCTCAGCAGGTCCTCGAGCTTGTCGTTGCCGGCCAGCTTGTTGCGCAGGTCGGCCAGCTTCGAACGCGCATCGAGCAGACGGCGCAGCGGTTCGATCTGCGCGACCACCTCATCCGGATTGAAATCGGCCATCGACTTGAAACGCAAGTCGACTGCAAATTTGCCGCCCGCCTCACTCAGGCGGTTTTCCACCTGAAACGCAGCGCGCGGCTCGATCGCTTTCATCACGTCGTCAAAATTGTCGCGGTCGATATTGACGAACTTACGATCGCGCAACTTCGGCTGCTCGACTTCGGACTGCCCTGCCAGATCGGCAACCACGCCGACGACGAACGGCAACTCCTTTATCTCGATCGCATCGCCGCGCTCAACTTCGTACGTCAGTTGAACGCGCGGAGGCCGCACTTTTTGCAAACGCTTCTGAATACTTTCTTTCTTCGCCATCGTCGGCTCCCGGATGCAGATAGGTCAGGCGTGTGGATCAGCGCAGCGCGCTGAACGGGTCGGACGCGCCGCCGCTTTGTGCGGCTTTGGCGGGTGCTGCAGGCGCAGCCGGGGCGGCAGGCGCCGCGGGGGCCGCCGGCGTAGCGGCCGGAGCCGCTGCGCTGGTGGTGGCATCCGGCGTATCCCCGGCCTTGCCCTTGGCAACGACGTGGCGAACGATGCGCTTCTTCTTCACGGCCGGCTTGTCGTTCGGGTCAGGCGGGAACAACGTGGCTTCGCCGAGCGTGTCGCGCAACTGCTTGGCGAGCGCTTGCGCGTCCGACTTCGCATCACCCGCGAGCGACGCATCCTGACGCAGTTCGCCGAGCGATTGCGTGGCCACGCGCAGGCCGGCTACCGCCAGCACGCTCTTGGCCTGACGATCCGTCTGGTCGCGCTGCAGCGCTTCTTGCGCGGCGACGATGGCCTGACCGTAGTGACCCTGAGTAAACTGGATCTGCGCAATGCGCGACCACGGTTCTTCACGGGTCGGATCGGATTTTGACAATTGCTGATAAAGCGCGATGGCGCGATCCTGATCACCGCCCTTGGCGACGGTATCCGCGTCCGCGAGTTGCTTATTAAAAGCCTCCGGTGTGGTCGCTGTGTTGTTGCCCTGTGTCGCGCAACCGGCAATCACGCCGCATGCCAACACTACCCCAGATAGTTTTACTAACAGACGCTCATTCATCGTTTTTCACCGACGTGCGATTTTTTTAATTCAAGGAGAAACCGGAGTTTTGCTTTGCTTCAACTGCGCGGGTATAGTACAGGCCAATTTTCGATAATTCAACTTTCGTGTGAAGAAGCATTGCACAAAAAAAATGCATGTGGATGATTTAAACGAAACATGCAGAAATTGTTTCCTGGCGCAATAGCCGCATTGTGGAGAGCGGAAAAAATTTCCGCCTACCGACCTGCAAACACGCGAGTGCCATAGAACAATGCACTTTGCATAAAGCGGCATTACGCGGCATAGCGTTGCTGCAAATTTGCGGGATTGAATTCGTTATTGATGTTTTGACGGGGGACGGCGCCGAGCCGGTCGATGTATATGAATTCGCGTCTTGTTCGCCATGCATCGCTATTGATTGCAACCGCCGCGGCGTGCGCGCTGCTGGGCGGCTGCGCGGCCGCCGTGCCGGCGCTGGGAGCCGCTGCCAACGCGGTTTTGCAGGCGAGCGGCCTCGGTAAGCCCGACGTACCCGATGCGCAAAAGCCACCACGTAATGTCGGCCTCACGTTATACGCCGCGTCAAATCTGAATGCCGCCAATGACAACCGCCCATTGGCGCTGGTCGTGCGGCTTTACGTGCTGAAAGACCCCACTTCATTCCAGCAGGCGCCATTCGACGCCTTTACCGATCCGGCCAAGGAAAAGACCATACTGGGTGGCGATCTGCTGGGCGTGCGCGAAGTGACACTGATCCCCGGTCAACGTTACGTCGTCACCGAAAAAGTCTCGCGTGAAGCGCAGGCATTCGGTATCGTCGCTCTATTCCGCGATCCGGCCATGCAACGCTGGAAATTCGCCTTCGACCCGGCGAAGTCGGAGAAATCCGGCATAATGATCGGCCTGCATAACTGTGCAATGACGGTGACCAACGGCACTGTGATCCCGCCAGAACAGGGATTGCCCGCCCAGCCGTTGAATATGCTTTCTTCGGTAAGCTGCGGCTAAAGATGCCGTGCAAATACGATTTAACAGTTTTTAGAGAATTAACAATGTGGCGTTCGAATCGTTTATCTCCGGACGCGTCACACGCTGAACGCATATAACAGGTTTGAGATGAGTTATTCAGCAAAAGTGCTCTGGGGGGAAGGCCTGTTTCTGAGGCCGCAGCATTTTCAGCGTCAGGACGCCTATCACGAGGCGCGCCTGTTCGAATCGATCCAGGCGATCCAGCCGTACAACTGGGGCGTGCGTTCGGCGCGCTTCGACCGCGACGCACTCGGCAGCAACGTGCTGCGCGTGAGCGAACTCTCGCTGGTGTTTCCGGATGGCGCGCTCTACTCAGCGCCGCAAGCCGACGGCCTGCCACCGCCGATCGCGCTCGACACGCTGCCAGACGGCATCAACGAATTTACCTTCTATCTCGCGCTGCATCCGTTGCGCGAAGCCGGCGCGAACTATTCACAAGACAGCAATGCAGGCTTCGTATCGCGTTACGTCAGCGAGCAAACACCGGTGGCCGATCATTTCACCGACGCCGCCGAAGCCGACATCACCTTCCTGAAGACCAGCGTCAAACTCATTGCGCATAGCGAGCCGCGCGACCAGTTGCTGTCGGTGCCGCTCGTGCGCGTTCGCCGCACCGCCACCTCGGGTTTTGAAATCGACGACACGTTCGTGCCGCCCTGCCTCGCGATCGATGCGTCGCCGATCCTGCATCAACGGCTGCGTCAACTGATCGACGCGCTGCAGGCCAAGGTCAACGCACTGTATGGTTTTCACCGCGAGCCGACCAAGAACATCATCGAGTTCCGCTCCGGCGACATCGCGTCGTTCTGGCTGCTGCACACCGCGAGCGCCGCGTTTGCCTCGCTCGCGCATCTTTATCAGCATTCGGCGCTGCATCCTGAACGCCTGTTCCAGGAGTTGCTGCGTCTGGCCGGCCAGTTGATGACGTTTTCGAAGGGCTATGCGCTGTCCGACCTGCCGGCTTACCGGCATGACGATCCCGGCCCCGGCTTTGCGCGTCTCGACACGATCCTGCGCGATCTGCTCGAAACCGTGATCTCCACGCGTTACTTCGCGATCGCGCTCGAAGAAGTGCGTCCGTCGTTCCATGCAGGCCGTCTCGACTCGGGCAAGATCGACGACAAAACGATGTTCTACATCGCGGTGTCCGCGGACATGCCAACCGCTGAACTGGTCGAAGCCGTACCCGCCCGCTTCAAGGTCGGCGCGCCGGACGACGTCGACAAGCTGGTGCTCTCGGCCATGCCGGGCGTGCGCCTCGTCTACACGCCGCAAGTGCCGCCCGCCATTCCGGTGCGGCCGGGCGCATGCTACTTCTCTTGCGAATCGCGCGGCGCATTGTATGACCGCATGTTGCAGGCCCAATCGGCAATGATCTACGCGCCGTCGGGCATCAACGATCTTCAACTCGAACTGATCGCCGTCACATCATGAGCTACGCGCCTTCCCTGTTTGGCGGCAGCACGCCTGCCGCGACGCCCGCCCCCATGACCGAGCCGAGCTATCAGGTCCGCTCGCTGCTCGATCTGCTCTACGACGGCTTCTTCATGCTGTTTCTGTTGAAGAACGGCCGCGAGCCTGGCGACGCGCACGAATTCAGCCAGCGCATCCAGCAGTTTCTCGGCGACTTCGAGCGCGGTGCGAAAAAGCTCAACGCGTCGGCGGAAGATGTCTACGCGTCCAAGTTTGCGTTCTGCGCCGCCATCGACGAATCGGTGTTGTCATCCACCTTCAAGATCCGCACGGAATGGGAGCGTCGGCCGTTGCAACTGGTGCTGTTCGGCGAGCAACTGGCAGGCGAGAAATTCTTCCAGTATCTCGAGGAATGCCGCGCGCAGGGTGCCGCGCGTTTACAGTCGCTCGAAGTGTTCCACATGTGCCTGCTGCTCGGCTTCCAGGGCAAGTATCTGCTCGAAGGACCGGAGAAGCTCGCCTATCTGACCGCACGCATCGGCGACGAAATCGCGCATATGAAAGGCAAGCGCGCACCGTTCGCGCCGCATTGGCCGCTGCCGGATCAGGTGGCGCACCGGCTCAAGCGCGAGGTGCCGTTGTGGTCGATCGGCGCGGTGTTCGCGCTGGTTGGGCTGCTCGCTTATCTCGGCCTGAACACTTACCTGAAAGATCAGACGTTGCGCACGCTCGCTCCGTATTCGCAGGTGGTCAAGCTCGGCCCGCAATCGGCCACGTTGACGATTTCGCTGCCGTAAATCAGAACGGCAACGCGTAACGAAAAAGGCGGCCCGTGAAAACGGGCCGCCTTTTTTAGTGCGAGACGAACGCTTCGAAGCGTCGACGTACCGCCGACGCCTGACTGCCTGCTCCGCTTACTGCGACTCTTCCGCCCACACGGCGTTTTCACGCGCCATCAGCGCCGTCGACGCAGCCGGCCCAAACGTGCCTGCCGTATAACCACGCGGCTTGTCGCCCGACTTGGCCCAGCCATCCAGAATCGGTTCGGCCCACGCCCATGCGGCTTCGAGTTCGTCACGGCGCATGAAGTGCGTGAGGCGTCCGCGAATCACGTCGATCAACAAACGCTCGTATGCTTCCGCGCGACGCTCGGTGAAAGCCTGCTGCAAGTCCAGGTTCAGATTCACCGGCAACATGTGCATGCCGCTGCCGGGTTCCTTCGCGAGCATCTGCAACTGGATCGACTCTTCCGGCTGCAACTGGATCACGAGACGGTTGCCGTAATTGCGCCCACCGCTCGGAATGATCGAGAACGGCAATTCGGAAAACTCGATAACGATTTCCGATACCTTCTTCTGCAGACGCTTGCCGGTGCGCAGGTAAAACGGCACGTTGGCCCAGCGCCAGTTGTTGATATGCGCGCGCAGCGCGACGAAAGTCTCGGCGCGGCTGCCGGCCGGCACATTGTCTTCCTCGAGGTAGCCCTTCACCGGCTCGCCGTTTACCGCGCCGGCCGTGTACTGGCCGCGCACGGTATCGCGCGCGATATCCTCGGGCGTCATGGGGCGCAGCGAGCGCAGCACCTTGAGCTTCTCGTCGCGCACCGCATCCGGATCGAGCGACACCGGCGGCTCCATGGCGACGATGCACAGCAACTGCAGCAAGTGGTTCTGCACCATGTCGCGCAGCGCACCGGTTTTATCGTAGAAGCCCGCGCGGCTGCCCACCCCGACCTCTTCGGCCACGGTGATCTGCACGCGCTTGATATACGGCGCCTGCCACAACGGACCGAAAATCGCGTTGCCAAAGCGCAGCACCATCAGGTTCTGCACGGTTTCCTTGCCGAGGTAATGATCGATCCGATAGATCTGCGCCTCGCTGAAATGCTTGCCAACCGCCGTGTTGATCTCCTGCGCGGACGCCAGATCGTGGCCCAGCGGTTTCTCGAGCACCACCCGCGAATTCTCGTCGACCAATCCCGCCGCCGAAAGGTTTTCGCAGATATTCGTGAACAGATCCGGCGAGGTCGCGAGATAGAACACGCGCCGCACGCCTTCGCGCGACACTTCCTTCAGACGCTGGTAGTCCTCGACCGAATCGACGTCCATGCGCACGTACTCGAACAGCGCGAGGAATTTGTCCCAGGCGGTGGCATCGAACGCCTTCTTTTCGATGAAGGGCTTCGCCTTCGCTTCCATGAATTCGCTGATGTACTCCTCACGCGACCACGGCTTGCGGCCGATCGTGATAATGCGGGTGTCCGGCGGCAGATTGCAGTGCAGATGCGCCATGTAGAGCGCGGGCAGCAGCTTGCGAAATGACAGGTCGCCGGTGCCGCCGAAGATGATCATGTCGAGCGGCAGGTTGGGAGTGGCTGAAGCGTGTTGGGTCGTCATAGCGCGATCGCAGCGTCGTGGTAGGCGTCAAGTCAACAGACAAAGGGCAAAAAACGCCGGCGGACCGGCGCTTTTTTCTGGCAAACGCCTATGGTGCAACGTTTTGAGATTGTTTGCACGGCAACATGTGCCGCAGGTTGGCGCAAGATGCCAATTAGGACCTGCGAACCGCAACGTGCCGGACGCTGCGAACGGTCCGCGATCAGGCGCCTGACAAGGCTTCGCGCGCCACGCGGCAGGCCGCCAGATCCCACGCCGCGCAGCCGACACTTTTAAAAACAATCGGTTGTTTCGACGGCAACAAAGCGGCGTTGTCCACCACGGTGGCAATTCCACCGACCCGCGCCCAATCGACACCGGCCTGAATGAAATCGCCGGCTTCATGCCTCGCGCCGGCTTCGTCGTCGACGAACAGCGCGCTGCCTGCGATCGTGCGCGCGCCGATCTCGACCATAGCCGGTGTGAACGCGCCGACGCCGATCACGAGCCGGTCCGCGCGCGCGGCTTCGTCGTAGACGGCCTGCTTGCTGGTGGTCAGCGCAATCACCACGTCGATCGAATCAGGGATGGCCGCGTTGGAGTCGGCCAGCGGTCGCAGTTCGTGCGCGCTGCCGCCATGCGCACCCTGCGCAGCATGTGCGGCGCAAAACGCTTCGGCCCGCGCGGGCGCACTGCCCTTCACCCACACGCGAGCGTCGGGAAACAATTCGCCGATCGCTTCCAGATGATTCACCGCCTGCGTGCCGGTGCCGATCAGCAGGAATTCGCGCGGCCTTGCCGGCGCGAAAGTGCGTACGCCGAGCATCGACATCGCCGCCGTGCGGCGCCCGGTCACCGTCGGGCCATCGAGGATGAAGAGCGTCTCGCCGGTATCGGCGTCGAAGGCCATCACCTGGCCGTGGATCGTCGGGATGCCGCGTGGTCGATTGCTCGCGCATACGTTGACCAGCTTGTGGATCGCGAGATCGGGCGCGGTGGCCGGCATCGATAGCATGATGCCGCCCTCGTTGAGCGGCACGACGAGCCGTTCAGGACTCACAACCCGTTGCTGTGCGTAGTCGATGCTCGCACGCCTCAATGCGTCGACGAGCGTCGCGTACGGAATCAGCCGCGCGGTGGCGGCAGCGTCGAAAATCTGTGTGGTCGGGCGGGTCATATGCGGGCTTTTCCTGTCCAGGCGAGTTGATGCGTTCGATTCAGCGCACCAGACACGCGGCTGTTCCGGGAATCGGGAACAAGCGATTCTACGACGCGCTGCGCGCCGTGGGGCCGGATCGCGGGAACGCGGGCACGCGGCTGCAGCGCAGGAATTGGCCTGCCTTACCGAAAAGCAGCGGCGCGCCGCCGCTAGGGTCATTGCGAAACGGCGTCGTCTTTGGCGTCGTCTTTCTTGCCGTCCTCGAACATCGCGCGGCACGCCGGACTGAGTTCGTCGAGGTGCTGCTTCATGCAGGCGGTGATTTTTGCCTTGCTCGGGATGTGGGCGGCGCAGAAATGCATCGCGTCGCTGCGACAGGCCTTGGCCCGGTCGTCCTGGGTAGCCGCATGCGCTGCGGTGACGGCGCCGAGCGCGACGAGGCCGGCAGCAAGCACGGCATAGGTTCGCTTCATGACGGGCTCCGGTATCGCAAAAGTCGGCGTGAAGCTCCTCAGCAGAAAACGGGCCCGATCATTGCGTTCGCCGTGCGGCTTGCCGGTTGCCGTATCTAGCGCACGCTGCGGGTGAGCGTCATGCCACGCCCTGCGTAGAAACGCGCCACCGTGGCGAACGGCAAATAGACATCCGCCTGGTGAGGCGCAATGCCCGACGGATTATGAAACCATACGCCATCGCGATCGCGCCCGTGCAGCAGGATCAGATGCCCGCCCTGGCTCTGATTCGGCCGCTCCGGATAACGGATCTCGGGGCTCACGGAAACGATCGCCAGCGTGTCGCCGTCGATGCGCACGGCGATCTCTTCGAGCGGCGCCTGCGGCAGCACTTCGACCTGAATACCGAATGCCTCGCCGAGCCAGTCGGCGAACGGCTGGTAGATCAAACCGTCGACGCCACCGTCGTCACGCAGCCGGTACACGCCGTGGCGCAACGCTTCGTCCAGCAACGCGGCGCGCGGCGCGTGTTCGATGCGCCAGTAATCGAGCGCGGATTCGAGGCAGGTCAGACCGCACAGGCGTTTCGCCCAGAAACGGTAACGCTCCGGGTCGGCAAAACCGCTCTGCTGCCAGTGTGGATCGTCGCATGGGTCGCCCTCTTGTTCGACGATGTGGCGCACCCATTCGGGGCTGCCCCATTGCGTGTGGTACGGCACCTCGGTGTGGCGTAGTGTCGGTTGGTTCATGAATCGCGCGGAGTCGGTGGCAAATATTTTCACAGCATGCTACACGGCCGGCCCAGCGGAGCGCACGCATACGGAATTTATTCGTCATGCAGATATTTGCCGTTTATTCGCCAGACAGATATTTGTCGAATATGCGTCACACGAATATTTGACAAATATCTGTGTGACGCATAAAGTGTGTTTATTCGTCTCGCGGATAATTTGCCATGATCCACCTTGTCGCCACGCCGGACCAAATGGCCCAACTGCTCGCTGCCGGTCGGCGCCAGGCCGGCCTCACCCAGGCTGACGCCGCCGCGCGCATCGGCGTGAGCCAGAGCCGCATCTCGGCGCTGGAAACCGACGCCACCGCCCTTACCCTCGCACAATTGCTGGCGCTGTGCGGCGCCTACGGCCTGCAATTGCAGGTACGCGACAAGAACCAGCCGGTGCCTGAACCGGCGCCTTTGGTCGAGTGGTAAGCATGGGCCGCCAAACGCATTCGCGGGCGCTTTCGGTGTGGGCCAACGGCGAGCGCGTCGGCGTCTGGCGCCTGCCCACCCGCGGCCCCATGGAGTTCGCTTACGACCCCGCATGGGTCGCCTCGCCCGCGGGCCGGCCGCTTTCGCTCTCGCTGCCGTTCGCGCCGAGCAACGTGGCGAACAAAGGGCCACGGGTGCTCAACTATTTCGACAATCTGCTGCCCGACAGCGAGGCCATCAGAAAGCGCATCGCCCAGCGCTACCAGACTGATACGCTCGATGCATTCGATCTGCTGCAAGCCATCGGCCGCGATTGCGTGGGCGCCGTCCAGTTGCTGGCCGAAGACGACGCGCCGGCCGGCGTCGAACGCATCGAGGGCACGCCGCTCTCCGACAGCGAGATCGAGACCATGCTGGCGCGCACCGTCAGCAACCCCGCCCTCGGCGCAGCCGACGAAGCAGACGATTTCCGCATCTCGCTCGCCGGCGCGCAGGAGAAAACCGCCCTGCTGTGGCACGACGGCAAGTGGCAGCGCCCGCATGGCGCCACGCCTACCACGCACATTTTCAAGCTGCCGCTCGGGCTGGTCGGCAACAAGCTCGCCGACCTCAGCACCTCGGTCGAAAACGAATGGCTGTGTCTGCGGATTCTGCGCGTCTATGGCCTGCCGGTGGCCAACACCGAGATCATGACGTTCGGCAAGCAGCGGGTGCTGAGCGTCGAACGCTTCGACCGGCAACTGCATTCGAGCGGGCAATGGCTGCTGCGCCTGCCGCAGGAGGACTTCTGCCAGGTGTACGGCGTGCCGTCGCATCGCAAGTACGAAAACGAAGGCGGTCCGGGCCTGCTGGACCTCGCGCGGATTCTCCAGCAATCGGTGTCGGCGCAACAGGACATCGAAACGCTGCTGGCAAGCCAGATCCTGTTCTGGATGCTGGCGGCGCCGGACGGCCACGCCAAGAACTTCAGCATTCGCCTGCTGGCGGGCGGTCAGTACCGTCTCACGCCGCTTTACGACGTGATGTCGATCTGGCCGGTGGAGGGTAACGGCCCGAACCAGTGGTCATGGTTCAAGGCCAGGCTCGCCATGGCGATGTGGTCGCGCAGCAAACACGACGCCTTCCGCGACGTGCAGCGGCGCCATTTCAACACCATGGCGCCAAGGTGCTCATACGGTGCGAACGCCGAACCGTTGATCCAGCGGCTGATCGAACAGACGCCGGCGGTCATCGCGCGGGTCTCGGCCGAATTGCCCGAGCGCTTTCCGGGCAAGGTTGCCGAGCGGATTTTCAAAGGCCTGAAAAACTCGGCGGCCAAGCTCGACACAATGCCGCCCGCGTAACGGCGGGTGAGGGTAAATTCAATCGGAATTACTTACAGATTCCGCCCGGTTTAATCGGTAAAATACATTCGATGCTAAAAGCATAAACAGATCGCCGAATGTGTCCGTTCGCACCTCGCACCGACAGGTTTGGCGGCAGTCATACCAAAACACAGGCCGTGAGACTTTTTGCGGTACATTTGCTGTCCCCCGCGTAGCCGCGTCAATGCGCATCCAATGTGCGTGGCCGCGCTGCGCGTGCCATATCGCATGCCCCCAGCCACCCTTCAAGAAGGCAGATCCTCACGCAGTATGACCAACGAAACAAACTCACCTGACTCCATTGCCGTCGCCGAGCGCGTGCGCGAGTTGATGAGCCGGCATGGAATCGGCAAACGCCAGCAGACCACTGAGCTATGCCGCATCCTCGATCTGAGTTTTTCGCAGGGACACCGCAAGCTGCGCGGCAACAGCCCGTGGACTCTCTCGCAGATCAAGAAGGTTGCCGAGGTGTTCGGCGAACCTGCCGCTCAGCTATTCGGCGCACAGTCGCTCGATCCAGGCATGGTCGGCGCCATCGCCCAGGAGGCGGTGTTCTGCGTCGGCGCGATCGAGCTGGCCTGCACCGCATGGGTCGGCGCCGCGCTCGAACCGGGCAGCCGCCCTGAATTTGTCGCGTACTCGAAGCTCGGCCAATGGCGCGTGGCGCGCCACGACGGCACGCTTTACCAAAGCGCCTACGAAGTCCACAAGATCGAGATCTATCCGCGCCGCGCCGAGACCGACAAGCCGACCATCGCCGTGGTGGACGACGATCAGGCCTCCGCCGACAACCTGCGCGACTATCTCGAGGGCAGCGGTTTCGCGGCGGTGGCGATCTACGGCCTCGCGGCGTTTGCCGAACAACTGCAAACGCAGATCTTCGACGGCGTTGTGATCGATTGGCTGTTCGGCTCACAGACCTCGGCGGCAGCGATCCGCGCAGTGCGGGCATCAGAGAATCCGGACGCGCCGATTTTCGTGCTGACCGGCGAACTGCTGACCGGCAAGGCCAGCGAATCGGAGATCAGCGAGGTCATTCGCAATTACGACGTTGCGTGCTATGAAAAGCCCGCGCGTATGGCGATCCTGGTCGCCGATCTGTCCAAGCGCCTCAACCGGCCTTGATGATGCATACGCCGGCAAGCGGCTGAAGGTGCGTGCTCAGGTTGAGCCCTCCTCCAACTGCGTTTCCTCAAGGCGTCACGTCACACCGTATGCCGCGAAGCCAAAGCTCGCTGCAACGCACTGCGCAGTTCCTCGTAATGTACTGGCTTTAATAACGCTTCAAAGAACGGCTGCAAGCCGGCTTCTCCCGCTTCCCCTGCCGCCCCACCCGCACTACCTACGCTATCCGCCTCTGGCGCATACGCGCTCACCACGATCACTGGAACACCCGACGATGGCCCCCCGCGTGCCGCGAAATCCGCAAGGAACGTATAACCGTCGCGATCCGGCATATGCAGATCGAGCAACACCACGTCACAGCGACGCGCGTCGAGCCACGCGAGTGCATCGTCGGCATTGGAAACGGCGTGCGCGTCGAAATCCATGTGCGCGATCATTTCGCTGAGCGACTCGCGAATCAGCCGGTTGTCGTCGACGATCAACACGCACGGGCGCGCGCCGCCTGGTTCGGCCTGCGCCGTCACGCCGGGCGGCACGGTTGCCGCGACCGGCGTGACCGGGATCGTCACCGTAAAGGTCGTGCCCTCGCCCACCGCGCTCGCCACGTCGACGGCACCGCCGAACAGCCTGACCAGCCCCTGCACGATCGCGAGCCCCATCCCCGCGCCCTCGAAGCGGCGCGTGCGCGACGCGTCCAGTTGCGTGAACTCCTGGAAGATCAGCGGAATTTGCTCATGCGGCACGCCCGGCCCCGTATCGCTGACGACGAAGATCAGGACCGCCGGCCGCTGCCTCAGTTGCACGCGGACCGTGCCGGTTTCGGTGTAGCGAATTGCGTTGGTGACGAGGTTGTTGACGATCTGGCGGATGCGGTGCGGATCGGAATCGACGAGGCCGCTCATGCCGCTTGCCTCGCTTTCCAGCTTGAGCCCGCGCGCGGCGGCCGACATCGCGTGTTCGTCGACGATCGACGCCAGCAGCTCGCGCGGCTCGAAACGCTCGTGACGCAACTCGAGCTTGCCGGCGCCGAGGCGCGCGTAGTCAGTCAGGTCTTTCATCTGTGCTTCCAGATGCCGCCCCGCGGTTTCGAGACGCTGGATCACCTTGCGGTCGGCCTCGGAGTGATAGTTGAAGCCCAGCAATTCGATCGACGACACGATCGCATGCAACGGCGTGCGCAGTTCGTGGCTGATCATGCCGAGAAACGCATCCTTCGCGAGACTCGCCTCGCGTGCCGCGCGGCTCGCCTGATGCTCCGCTTCAAGCGCCGCGTGCTGCTGATGCATCAGGCGCATGCGGCGCCGGCCGTTGAGCACCAACAGTGTGGTCGCGGCCGCGGACAACAACAGCAGCAACAGGCCGCCTGCGAACAGCATACGGCGCTTGTCGATGAAATCGCGGTTCATCGCCTCACGATCGGCCACGTCGGCGAAACGGCGGCTCAACGCGAGATCGTTGACCTCGTTCCAATGCTGACGCAACTCCACGACAATCTTGTCGGCGCGGCTGCGGTCCTTCGGCAACGCATCCACCTCAGGCTGAATCCCATCCAGCAAATGATCGAGCGACTGGATTTCGTCCTGTTGCCGTTGCAGCAGCGCGAGCTGAGTAGTCAGCCTGCGTGTCGAACCGGCCATCACGTGCAGCTTTGATTGCAGCAACTGGTAGCGCAGCATGAGCCGCGGATAGTCGTCGTCGACACCGGATTGATACAGCAGCAACTGGTTCTCGAAACGCGCGTAGGCGATCTGCAGTTGCGCTGCGTCCCAATAGAAACCATCGTACTGACCGGTCAACTGTTCGGTGGCGCGCGGATTGAGCAGGTTCGCGTACAACAGATAGCCGATCGCGCCTGCCGGCGCCGCCAGCGCGGTCAGCCAGATCAACACATAGAGGACACGACGCAAGGGGCGGCGTGTTATTTGACGATGAGTGCCTTGATCTGCCATACGAATTTAGAATCGCCCGCCGCGCCCATGAGTTCATCGGGAAACGCGTCGCGCGGATAGATAAGAAACAGCGGCCCGAAGTCGCTGATCTTCAGGCGCCGGCCGTTCATGCTGTACGCAACGACCACGCCGTAGCGATCGCAGTCCGTCACCGGAATGGTGTACGTATAGTCGTCGAGCGTATGGATCTCGACTGCGCTGCCGGATGCGCCGACTGTCTTCAGGATATCCGCGAGCAGCGGTCCTGTGAAGGTGGAACGCGGAGTCCAGGTGGTGGCGGTCGTAATCGAATGAGCTGGCAGCGCGAGCAGTTGCGCGTCGGTGAAGTGATACAACTGGTGCGTCGCATCGTTGGTCTTGCTGATCTTGCCCTTCACATCGAGCGATAGCGGCAACGACTCTGCCTGCGCCTGTGCCTGCATGCTCCACGCGGCGAAAGCGAGGAGCAGACCCAGCCCCCACCATGCGCCCCGGACCACGCCTTTCCTGCCATTCACCGCTATGCCCGCCTTGGTCATCTTCATCTGTTTGGTCATTCCATCGTTTGTTATTTTGCGGGCGGCTGCGCTGCGCCGGCTCAACCGGCCAGCGGACCTGCAGCATCCTCGCCGTTGCCCTTGCCCGTTTGCCGCCGCGGCGGCGGTCTTTGCGACACGCCCCGTCCGGCGGCGCGCGTCACCCCGACGCGCGATCTTTGAACCGCATGCATAATATCGCCAAAATTCTTTGTCTCAAAAACGGGGACCTGCCGCCGCGCTGCGCCGCGCGCCGCTCTCCGTCTACGGGACACCTGCCCGACCCGCGCACCGCGACGCCCCGAGAGTCATGAACAAGCCGGTTTTGCCCCTGACGTACGAACAACTCGATCGCTGGATCGAATCGCTGCAACCCGCGTTGCTGGCGGAGCGTTTCACCATGGCGATCGGCATTCTGCGTGGCGGCGCGCCGCTTGCGCTGATGGTTTCGCATGCGGCCGGCACGCCGGTGGCGTTTCTGCGTTACGACCGCCAGTCGCGCACGGTCGCCTGGGATTCGACGCTGCCGATCCCGCCCGCCGGCTCGAAAGTGCTGCTGTGCGAGGACATCGCGGGGCGTGGCTTTACGCTGACCGATTGCATCGCTTTCCTTCAGCAGCATGGCCTCGACGTCAGAACGCTGACCGCCGCGGTCGACGACCTGAGCCGCACGCAACCCGACTACGCGATCGACGCCCGCGGCTACTTCGCGCTGTTTCCGTGGGAGCGCCAGGCCTACACCGAGCGTTATCGCGAAGACTGGGAGCGCGTTGAAGCGGGCGCTGCGTCCGCCATGGCCGACGATCACGAATACGCCACCTACGCAATCGACCTCGACGGCATTCTGCTACCCGACGTGCCGCTCGCACGCTACGACGAGGATCTGGCCGCGGCGCTCGCCGAACGCGACGCGCTGCTGCCGTTCGAGGTGCTGCCGGGCATCGATCTGCAACGCGTGCGCACGATCATCACCGGCCGGCCGGAACTGGATCGCGCGCGCACCGAAGCGTGGCTCGCGCGGCACGGCTTCGGTCATATGCAACTGGTGATGCGCACGCCCGGGACGCACGACGAAAGTGCCGCCGGCGCCGCCGCTCACAAGGCTGCGGCGGCGTTGCGCGGCGGTGTCACGCATTTTGTCGAGAGCGATCCGGTGCAGGCGCTGCTGATCGCGCAGCAAGCGCCGTTACTGCGCGTGATCTGGTGGGACGCGCTTACGCAAACGGGGATGCTGGTGGGGGCGCGCGCGTGGACGTGAGCGGCGGCTAGGCTTCTTTCGCCTCTCTGAGTTCTCTGGTTTCTCTGAGCTCTTTACCATCACGCAGATGCAGATGCTGCGCGGCCCGCTGCGAGGCGACGATGATCAGCTTCATCGTCGCACGCGTGGCGCCGACGAACAGCTTGCGTGCAATCCGTTCGTCGAATAGTTCGAAGTCGACCTCCGTGAGAATCACGCACGGCGCCGCCTGCCCCTTGAAGCGGTAGATCGACTCGAACAGCACATCTCCTTCGCGATACTCCGGGTTGCCGAACAGATCGTATTTACCCGTAAAACTGCGCAACCGATGTGGTCCGAGATGATCCTGCGCGGTCATCGCCGAGCCTTCGCGGCCGCGAAACGACAGCACCGCAATATCCTGCTTGCGAAAGCCGAGCGACAAGGCCTGCGTGATCGCCCGCTTGGTCGCCTCGATGCTGCCTTCGGCGGCGTTCGCTTCGTCGTAGACGGAGAGCGAAATATCGGAGCCGTCGAACGGACTGCCCGAGGCCAAACCCGCCGCGACCGGCACCGAGGCGCCGACCACGTCCCGCACATAATCGAGAATGTCACGCGGGCTGCGGTAGTTGGTAGTCTCTTTCAGCGTGGTCCAGCCGTGCAACTCGACAGGCTCGCGCATATACAGATTCTGCAGCGGATCTTCGAGCCACCACCACGCGGCGCCCGGCCGCAACAGACGCTCGAGTGCAGCCACCCACGGCTGCTGGAAATCCTGCCCTTCGTCGACGATCAGCACGTCGAATTGCCAGCGCGCGTCGATCGGCGTTTCGGCGAAAGTCGTTTCAAGCTGTTTGAATACGTCGCCAGACTGAAAATCCGGCTCGCGGCCCGCGTCGCGCGCGACCCAGTCGCATAGCTGGTGATAGTTCGCCACCTTTGCCTCAGGCGGCGCGACCCGCGCAATGTGATCCGCGAGCGGCCGGTTGAAACACACGTACAAAGGCCGCTGACCACGCGCCGCCGCGTCCTTCATCACCTGCACCGCCAGTTGCGTCTTGCCGGAGCCGGCCGTGCCGATCACGCGCAGCCGGAACGGCGAAAACTCCAGCCGTCGCGCCCAGGTCGCGAGGCCACCGGCCAGACGCGTGACGAGCGTGCCGGCCTGGCCGACGAGCGCGCTGGCGTCGGGCGTAAGCGAGAGTTCGTCGGCGAGAAAGTGATGGATTTTCGGTGCGCAGGCGAGGCGCGCTTCGTCCGCCGGCAAGGCTTCGCGAATGATCGCGGCAAGCCGGTCCTTGCGCGTCGCGTCGACGATCCGCGCGGGATTCACGCCGGCAATCGCCGCGTCCTTGACGATGTGGTCCGGGCAATACAGCAGTTCTTCGATGAAATATGTACCCGCGCCGAACGCCGCGGTGAAGCGCCGGTGCAGCGTTTCGACGGTATGCGCGAGCGCGATCGCCACATTGCGTTCCGTCTGAAGATAGACCTTGACGAGCCCCTTGGGCGTTTCGCGCAGGAAACCGGTTTTCTGTTCGACGATCATCACGCGCCCAGCCGGGCTGACGATCACGAAGTCGGCCTCGCCGAACACCGAGAAGTTCTGGTTCAGACGGGTCCAGTGCACGCCGTGATAGACGGTGTAGCCATCGGGAAGCGCTTCTTCCAGCAAGGCGAGGGTCTCGCGTTCGCGTGCCGCCGCACCGGTGGCGGCGAGGCTCTTCCAGTCGTCGGGGACAATGCGGGCCATGCGGTGCCTCGTCGTGTTCGGGTGCGCACATTGTACGCAACGCCCGTGCGTTGCCGGCATGGCACGTCGGGCGATACACGGACCTCTATGGGCAAGGTGCTTCGGACCAGGCTCCGGGCAACACTTCACGCAGCAGATTGCGGGCTGGCGGCGCGCAAATCCATGCGCATCGTGTATCGTTACTGGCTGAACGCCGCGCGCCACGCGCGGCTTGCCAACTGTCAATATAAAGAAAGGATTTACCGGATGATCACGATCTGGGGACGCGCCAACTCGGTCAACGTACAGAAAGTCTTGTGGTGTTGCGACGAACTGGTGCTGCCGTACGAACGCATCGACGCGGGCCTGAAATTCGGCCGCAACAACGAGCCCGACTACCTGGCGATGAACCCGACCGGTAAAATTCCGACGCTGGTCGACGACGACTTCGTGCTGTGGGAATCGAACTCGATCCTGCGCTATCTGGTGCTGCAATACGGCGAATCGAGTCTCCTGTATCCGTCCGAACCGAAATTGCGCTCCAGCGTCGACCGCTGGCTCGACTGGTCGCTCACCACGCTACAACCCGCGGAAAAGCCCGTCTTCTGGACTCTCGTGCGCACGCCTGCCGCCGAGCGCGACGCCAACAAGCTCGCTACCGACTTCGGCGCGGTCACGTTGCTGTGGCGCCTGCTGGATAACCATCTGCAAGGCCGCTTCTTTCTCGAAGGCGAAAAGTTCACGCTCGCCGATATCGTGATCGGCGCGTACGCGAAACGCTGGTTCGGACTGGACGGCGTCGAACGCCCGCCGTTGCCGAATCTGGAGCATTGGTATTCGCGGCTTGCGACACGCCCGGGTTTCAAGAAATACATCGATTTCCCGCTGACTTGAACGATCCGGCAGCCATTGGGCGGCTTGATGAGCGACTTCATGCCCCGCCGCGGCGTCCAGCCGCGACCGGCAGGTGCGCCGCACACCGGCACAGCCAAGCCCGATGGCCTTTATAATCCACGCATGAAGACCGCCAAGCCCGCCGCGACCGCCGACAAAACCACGCCTGCCGCCTCCGCTCATCATCATGAGCCGGGGCACACGCACATTGCGCACGGTGAATCGCAGGAAGCCGCACTGACTCTCGCGGAAGAATATTGCCGCGAACGCGGCGAAAAACTCACACCGATCCGCCGCAAAGTGCTCGAATTGCTGTTGAATTCCGGGCGCGCCACCAAAGCTTATTCGCTGCTCGACGACATGCGCCAGATCCATCCGGGCTCGGCGCCGCCTACGGTTTACCGGGCGCTGGATTTTCTGCTCTCGGCAGGGCTCGTGCACCGGATCGAATCGATTAATGCGTTTACCGTCTGCCACGACCTGACGCAATGCCAGCACGGCATTCTGGTGGTGTGCCAGCAATGCGGCAACGTCACCGAGTTGCATCAGCCGAAGCTGCGCCAGGCGCTCGTCACGCAAATCGAAGACGCGGGTTACCGCCTTGCCAGCGATGAAATCGAATTGAAGGGATTGTGTTCCGCGTGTCAGGCAGCGGAAGCGGCCAGCGCCAGCGCTGCCGCACCGGTCGCCGTCGCCAAATAACAGCGGCGCCTGCCATCAGGTTTGCAGTCTGATTGCGGACCGTTTCGCCAGACGAAAGCTTGCCGCCGACGATGCGGCGGCAAGAAACCGCCCTCGGCCGCGAGGCCGCTCCTCAGCCCGCGCGGGCGTCGATCGCGTCGTGCAACAGTGTCACGAGGTCTTCCGGCAATGCCGGCTTGGTCATGAAATGCTGGAAGCCTTCGCCGATGCTGCGTAAGCGGTAAGCGTCGTCGGTATGACCCGTGAGCGCCACGGCCACCGAAGGTGCATGGTCACCGCGAATCTCGTGATCGCGCAGCCGCTGGATCAGATAAAAGCCGTCCATGGCCGGCAATTCGAGGTCGCACACCACGGCGTCAGGTAACAGCCGCAGCGCCGCTTCGACGCCCTCTTCCGCATCCGCCACTGCGACGACATGCGCACCTTCCGCCTCGAGTAACAAGGCCAGTGATTCCCGGCTATCCGGGTCGTCCTCGACGAGCACGATCGTGGCCTGATCGAGTCTCAATGCTCCGTTCATGTTCTGCTGTAGCTCTAAAAAACCGGTTAGGCCATCAGACTCGGCCAACGTATCGCCCTGCTGTTTGCTGCCGATTTGCGCGGCTGCGGTATTGCTGTCCATGGTTCCGACTCGATTTCATGCGTCGAGTTGCATGCAGGCCCGCGATTGTAAAACATGGCCCCGGCGCAACGCGTGCGCACAGTAACGCGCCAAAATTGCACGCCGATGAAAAACCGACCCTCGGCTCCACTGCCCTGGCTGACCAATGCCGACACCCGATTCGCCGTGGCGGTGGCTGCTGCAAACCCACGTCCATCGCCTTGCCCGCCTCAGCGTCTGCTCCGACATTCATGTTCTATTGCGACGCCGGCGCGGTTATGCCTCTCGCACGGCGTTCAAATCCACTCCTCAGGTAGCACGTTGCGTGCCTCGCCGGCTTCACCAGATTCGTCGTTACGTCAGCATGGTTGCGCGAGCCTGCCGCACGATCCACGGCGGCGCTATGATCGTGTGCGCGAGATCGCAGCGGCTGCGTTATGTTCTGCCGCTGCGACGCAGCACGTCATATGAGCGCCATCTCTCCGCCCCTAAAACCTGAGGCCGCCCGACACCATGTCCGATCTCGACTCCGCCACGCTTGAAACACTCCGTCATGTCAGCACCGCCACGCTGACCACCCAGTTGTTCAAGCGCGGCCTGCGCAATGCGTTCATGCAGGGCGTAGCGCCGCTCGCCGCGCACAGTGGCACGAATCTGGTCGGGCCGGCCTTCACGCTACGCAATATTCCCTCGCGCGAGGACATCGACGTGCTCGAACTGTTTGCTGATCCCGAGTACGCACAGCGCAAATGTGTCGAGACCATTCCGGCCGGCCATGTGCTCGTGCAGGATTGCCGCGGCGAGCGAGGCAGCGCCTCGTTCGGTTCGATCCTCTCGCAGCGGTTGCAGGTGCGCGGCGTAGCGGGCATGGTGTCCGACGGTCCGGTGCGCGACAGCACGACAATCGCCGCGCTTGGCATGCCGGTGTTTTGTGCCGGCGCAAGCGCGCCGCCGAATCTGATCCGGCATCACGCGGTGGATATCAATGTGCCGATCGGCTGCGGCGGTGTAGCGGTGTTTCCCGGCGACGTGATCGTGGGCGATGCGGACGGCGTGGTGGTAATCCCACTCAAAATGGCAGCCGAGGTTGCGCAAGCCGCCGCCGAGCAGGAGCAACTCGAAGTGTTTCTCGCCGAGCGTATTCGTGAGGGCGCCGCCCTGCCCGGCACTTATCCGCCGAACGAAAAAACGAAGGCTGCGTATGAGGCGTGGCGGCAGAAACGTATTTCTGAGTGAGTCCGGCAGTGTGTCAGTCCGCTTTGCCAGGACCGACGCCCTGCACCAGCAAGGCCACCGCATGCCGGGCGATCTCCTCGCTGCCGATGTTGCACCGAGCGGGATCGTTACGCCACAGCTTCGAGGTGGCCAGCGGCAGAATCGTCATACCCAGCAGCGTGACGAATACCAGCGACGGCTCCAGCCCGGCATTCAGGCGCCCTTCCTTTTGCCAGCGCGCGATGGCTGACAGCGACGCCTTCTGATTCGCGTCGCCGAACCGTTCATGCATGCGCTGGCGCAGCAGGCCGCCGTCGCTGATCACTTCGCGCACCCACAGCGACGGAAACCACGGATTGTCGCTCGCCGTCTTCACCAAACGCTGCGCGAGTTGCGTGATGGCAGCCACCGGATCGTCGGGATTTTCCTGAAACGGCACGCCGATCCCCGCGCGCAGCGGCGCGAAACGCTCGTCGATCAGCACGTCGAGCAATTGATCGCGCGTCTTGAAGTAGTAATGCATCATCGCCGGCGTGAAACCCGCCTCACGGGCAATCTCCCCGAGCGTGGTGTCGACGATGCCCTGCCGCGCGAACAGGGCGAGCGCGGCGTCCAGCAGGCGGCTGCGCTGCTCCGGGCCGCGCGCCGAGCCCGAAGGCCTGCCCGGTCGCCGTGTGAGCGCGGGCGGCGGTGCGGGAATCGAAGCGTTCGCAGCATCGCCCACCGCGGCTGACGCCGGCTTCGAAAGCTTTCGCGCCTTCGCGGCGGCCGTGCTGCGCGGCGGGCGTTTCACTTCCCGGTCATCTGACGTAATCCTTGCCATTGCATTCAATTTGACGAGTGACACAATGTCGCATATATTAATCTCCGAATTAATTAATTTCAATACCGTGGCGCCATGGACCAATCGACAACGACTCAACCCGCCGGGCTAACGCTGCCAGATGCGCAGCCAGATCCGCAGTCCGGCCCGCAGGCAAATGACCACCCGCCGATCCGCCTGCTGTTTCCGGCGCTGCTGCTGGTCATGCTGCTCGCCGCGCTCGATCAGACGATCGTCTCGACCGCGCTGCCGACCATCGTCGGCGAACTCGGCGGGCTCAACAACCTCTCGTGGGTGGTGACCGCCTACCTGCTCAGCTCGACTATCGTCGTGCCGCTGTATGGCAAATTCGGCGATCTGTTCGGCCGCAAGATCGTGCTGCAGACGGCGATCGTCGTGTTCCTCGTCGGCTCCGCGCTGTGCGGCGTCGCCCAGAACATGACCCAGTTGATCGTGCTGCGCGCACTGCAGGGGCTCGGCGGCGGCGGTCTGCTAGTCGTGACGATGGCCGCCATCGCGGACGTGATTCCGCCGGCTGAGCGCGGCCGCTTCCAGGGGGTATTCGGCGGCGTGTTCGGTCTCGCGACGGTGGTCGGGCCGCTGCTCGGCGGCTTTCTCGTCGAGCACCTGTCATGGCGCTGGATTTTCTACATCAACCTGCCGCTCGGCCTCATCTCGCTGGCTGTGATCGGCGCGGTCTTCAAACCGCACGTGCGGCATGTGAAGCATGCCATCGACTACATGGGCGCCGCGTTTCTCGCCGGCGCGCTCACCTGCATCATCCTGTTCACGAGCCAGGGCGGCACGATCCTGCCGTGGTCATCGCCGCAGTTGTGGTTCACGCTGGGAATGGGGCTGGTGGCGATCTGGGGCTTCATCCACGAAGAGCGCACTGCCGTCGAACCGATCATGCCGCTCGAACTCTTCAAACAGCGCACGTTTTTGCTGAGCAGTCTGATCGGCTTCATCATCGGCGTGTCGCTGTTTGGTTCGGTCACGTTCCTGCCGCTGTATCTGCAAGTGGTCAAAGGCTCGACGCCCACGGAAGCCGGCATGCAGATGCTGCCGATGATGGGCGGTCTGTTCATGATGTCGATGGTGACCGGACGCGTAATCAGCAAGATCGGCAAGTACCGCATGTTTCCGATCGCCGGCACATTTCTCGTGACCGTCGCGATGGTGCTGCTCGCACGCCTGCAGATCAACACGCCCATTCGTGTGATGTATATCGACATGGGCATTCTCGGCTTCGGCCTCGGCATGGTGATGCAGGTGCTGATTCTCGCGGTGCAGAATACTGTCGAGTTCAAGCACATGGGTGTCGCCACTTCAGGCGCGACGCTGTTCCGGTCAATCGGCGGCTCGATCGGCGTGGCCGGTTTTGGCGCGGTGTTTTCGAACGGCCTCGCCGCGCGTCTGGAAAAACTGATTCCGGCCGACATCGAATTGCCGCACGCGCTCGGACCGGCGGCCATCCACCAGTTGCCTGAAGCGTTGCGCAACGACTATCTGCAAGCGTTTGCCGGTGCGTTGCACACGGTGTATCTCTCGGCGGCCTGCGTCGTCGTGTTGGCCTTTGCGCTCGCGTGGCTTCTGAAAGATCATCCGCTGCGCAAGCACTGATTTCGCGTATCCCGTTTCCAGCGAGCGTTTTCTGCAAGCGCTTGATGACGAGGTCGAACGCCGCGCGCTTCGACCTCGTTCTGTTTTCATCGCCGCTATTTCGCTCTACCGATTCCGCCGGCGCGCGAGAGTGTCGACACCTGCGCACCGTGACTGAGCAAACCGTGTGAAAAAAACCGTCAGCCTGTTCGTTCTGCCGACATATGCAGTGTTTCGTCGTACCTACAAATGTGTTTTAGCGCACATAAAGTAGGTAAGAACGTCGATTGACGTCCTCACGGAAACGCCACATATTGCAAGCAGCGGCACCGCAAGCGAGGACTTGCGTCCCAAGGTTCTCCAGAGCATGTGGATCGTGGTTTCCGCGGACGTTACTCCTGCCTCAACACGATCTGGAGCATGCCGTAACGGCACTGTTTTCCACAGGTGGGTCCACAGTATGTCCACCCAGACAATACTCGGCCATAGTTTCCCGACGCCCTGCAAACGCTGTGGCGGTGCGCTGTACCGGCAAGTCGACTATTGCCCGTATTGCGGCGCGGTGCACCCGCTTGACGCCGGCCCACACAAGCGCGGCGTGATTCCCGGCAGCCACGCCAGTGCCATCAGCAAGACAGCGCAGAAAAACGGCTTCGATCCGACACAGCCGGTTGAAACCGATCTCGCCGCGCAGACCGCGGTCACCGGCGAAGCCGCCCCTGTCGAGCCCCCGATGCCAGCGCCGGTACTCGCGTCTCCGGATACGCCGATTCCGCCGCTCGCCGATCTACCGCATTCTGCTGGCCGCAGCATGGTCCCGATGCGCCGGGTGCTGCTCGCGATCGTGGCGATTGGCGCAATCGGACTAGCGTATGTCACCTTTACTCTATTCAGCGACAACCACGAATCGCAGAACGGCAATACTGAGCAGACGGCTGAAAATCATCAGGACGCCAGAACGGCGACCGGCACGATTGCGCTGTACGCACCGGCTCAGCCGACGAATCAGGCCACCGCGGTTAAGCCTGCTGTCCCCAGCAATGCCGCCAATCCCGCCAAGGCCGCACCGGCAATCCTGCCCACGCCCATCGCGCCGCCGTTGGCCGCAGCGCCTGTAAAACCAGCGGCGCCGCAGTTCCGCGATGCCGCGCAAGCGCTGCAGACAGCGCGTCTGGCCGTCCGCGCCAACGATCTCTCCGCGGCACAAGCGGCGCTTGGCGCGGCGCAAACGCTGCAGCCCGGCAACACCGACGCAGAAAGCCTGCTGACCGAATTGAAGCCGCTCACCGCGCGCCGCGACGCCGCGTTGCAGGCGGCACAACTGTGTGCCTCGCAGCAGTCGTGGAGTTGCGCACGCCAGCACGCCAATGAGGCGCTCGCGATCGACACCGGCAACGACGCCGCGAAAACCATCCTTGAGCGCGTGATTCGCGAGACAGGTTGGGCACCGCTCAAGCCGCATGCGTAAACCGGCATCCCGGTCAGCGAAAAAGTTTGGATACCGAATTTCTTGACCGTTCGCACGACCGATTGCATTGGCGTTTCGCGTGCCCTCTGAGCGGCAACAGACGGACATGGCACGCGCGACGCCTTGAACATGAGATGGCAAGCCGACTCACCGGTGCTTCGCGCGCGTCGACACGAGAGGCTGTTCAACCCTGACCGATAGGTAGATAAACCATGCTGAAGAAACTTCTGGCGGGATGGCTGGGGCTGGCGCTAATGATCATGTCTTCGTTTGCTTGCGCGGAACCTGCGCACTACAAGATCGTTACCGGTCCGGAACGCGGCACGTACATTCAGATCGGCCAGGATCTGTCGAAATGGGTGGCGCAGCCGGCGGGCATCGACCTGGAAGTGATGTCGTCGAAGGGTTCGGCCGAAAACGTGCAGCGCATGCGCTTCGAGCCCGGCGTGAAGCTCGCACTGGTTCAGTCCGACGTGTATCAGGCCTACATCGACATGGCCAACGCGGGCAATGCCGACGCGGGTACGACAATCCGGCCGCTACGGCTCATCATGCCGCTCTACGACGAAGAAATTAACGTCGTCGTGCGCGCGGACTCGCCGATGAAAACCTTCGCCGACATCAAGGACAAAAGCATCAGCGTGGGCCTGCTCGGCAGCGGCACCGCTCAAACGGCCACGACCCTCTATCACCTGATGTTCGGACAGGCGATTCCCGAGCAGAACGTCCAGCACCTGAGCAATGAAGATGCGCTGGCCGCGCTGATCGTCAAGAAGGTGGACGTCGCGATCATCGTGGTCGGGCAGCCGGCGAAACTGTTCAACGACATGAATCCCGAGCTGCTGCAACAGATCCGCCCTCTGAAGGTTGATCCCAACGCGCCCGAAACCGCCCGAGCCAAGCAGACTTATTTTCCCACGACACTCCGCGCGACCAGCTATCCGAACTGGCTGAAGGAAGATGTTCCCACGCTAACGGTCAAGGCCTTTCTCGTCACTTACGATTACGGTCTGCGCGATACCGTCGGCAATCTGAATCACTTTGCGGATTCGCTCTGCGCCAACTTCGACAATCTGCAGGAGCATGGGCATCCGAAGTGGAAGCAGGTGAAACTCGAATTGCCGCCCCTCGTGCGCGGATGGAAATACTACGCGCCGGTGGAAAAACATCTGCGCGCGTGTCTCGCGAACAAGAGTGCGGCGATCAGCGCGACGGCCGCGCAAGCCGCGCAGAAACCGCGCTCCCCCTGCACGGATCAGGAGCGTCTGCTGTTGCTGTGCAAGTAACGTCGTCTGGCGAGGCGAGGCGCGCGCTCAGGCGTGCGCCTTCGATGCAGCCGACACGTCCATCGCCCGTTGCAGCGCTTCGTACACCTTCGGCCGGTTGCATTGCGACACGTTAAAGCGCAGGAAGCCGGCCGCCGATTGCGACGCGCTGAACACATTGCCCGGCGCGAACACCACACTCTCGGCTAATGCGTGACGCGCGATATCGGCGGCGTCGAGCGCATCGGGTAAGCGCGCCCACACGAATATCCCGGCGCGTGGCCGCGTCCACACTTCAAGGCCTGCGTAGCCCAGCCGCCTGATCGTCTCCCCCATGGCGTCCGCGAGCTTCGCGCGCATCGATTCCAGATGCCGCCGGTAGGTGCCGTCCACCAGCAAACGATGCACGACGCTCGCCGCGAGCTGGCCGTTGCCGAACGTGGTGGCCAGCTTCAGATCGACCAGCGGCTCGATCCATTCCCTGCGCGCCGCGATGTAGCCGCAGCGCACGGCCGCGGACAAGGTCTTCGAAAAGCTGCCGATCGAGACCACCCGCGCGAGACCGTCGAACGCCGCAAGACGCGGCGCGGGTTCGTCCTCGAAGTCGGCGAAGATATCGTCTTCGACTATCAGCAGATTGTGCTCACCCGCCAGTTTCAGCAGCCGATGCGCAATGGCCGGCGCAAGCGTGGCACCGGTCGGATTGTGGATCGCGGAATTGGTCACGTAGAGCCGCGGGCGGTGCTCGATCAGCGCCCGCTCGAATGCCGCCAGATCCGGACCGGATGGCGTATAAGGCACTCCGACGATGCGGACGCGATGCGCACGCAGCAGCGCCTGGAAGTTGAAGTAGCACGGATCGTCGATCAGGACCGTGTCGCCGGGTTCGAGCAGAAAGCGGCAGACGAGATCGAGCGCATGCGTGCCGCCGTCGGTCAGCACGATCTGCTCGGGCGGCGCTTCCACGCCATGCTGCGCGAGCCGCCAGGCGAGTTGCTGACGTAGCGCGGGCAGACCGAGCGGGCTCGCATAGTCGGCGAGCGGCGACTGCGGATCACGCGCCACGGCGCGCAACGCGCGGCGCACACCGTCTTCCGGCAGCCATGAAGGCGGCATCCAGCCGCAGCCCGGCTTGAGCACCTTCGCACCGGCCTCCAGCGACTGCCGCGTGAGCCACAGCGGATCGACCTCGCGATCCAGCCGCGGCCCGAGATCGGCGAGCGCAAGCGGCGGAGCATGACCGGAGACGAAAAAGCCGGAACCGCGCCGCGCCACGATCACCCCTTCCGCGACCAGCCGGTCGTACGCTTCCACTACGGTCGACTTCGACACGCCGAGTGCCTCGGTCATCGTGCGGATCGAGGGCACGCGCGCGCCCGGCATCAGCGAACGGCTCGCGATGCGCTCGCGCAAGTTGTCCATCACGGTGCCGACCCGCGTGCCGGCTGGCGCGCCCAAGGCCGCCCGGTTGTTATCGCTTTCCGCCATCTGTACTGCTCCATGTTCGGTACAGTTTGTACGAATTGTACTGATCCGTAGCTTACCCTTTACAGCCCGAAAGCGGATGCTATGAGTTCTGTTTTCAATGCGCATGGACTCTTTCGATGGACAAAACAACGAACGGCTGGGTGAGCGGCATGGTAGGCGTGTTGATTTTCAGCGGCTCGCTACCCGCCACCCGCATCGCCGTACAAGGCTTCGATCCGGTGTTTCTGACGATGGCCCGCGCGACCATCGCTGGCACGTTGGGGCTGTTGCTTCTGCTCGTGTTTCGCCAGGCTCGGCCCGCAAGGCGCGACCTCGTCCCGCTGGTGATCGTCGCGCTGGGCGTAGTGGTTGGCTTTCCGCTCCTGACTGCCCTCGCGCTGCGCCACGTGAGCGCCGCGCACGCCGTGGTGTTCGTCGGGCTCCTCCCGCTGTCCACCGCGATCTTCGGCGTGCTGCGCGGCGGCGAGCGCCCGCAGCCGGCGTTCTGGCTGTTCTCGGCGCTCGGCAGCGGCGCGGTGGTCGCGTTCGCCTTGCGCCACGGCCTCGACGCGTCGCCACTCGGCGATGCGCTGATGCTGGCGGCGATCGTCGCCTGCGGCCTGGGTTATGCCGAAGGCGCGCGGCTGTCGCGCCATCTCGGCGGCTGGCAGGTGATTTCGTGGGCGCTGGTGCTGTCGCTGCCGGTGATGCTGCCGCTCGCCTGGTGGGCGCGGCCTGCATCGTTTGAAGGTGTGAGCCATGCGGCGCTGTGGGGGCTCGCGTACGTGTCGCTTTTCAGCATGCTGATCGGCTTCGTCTTCTGGTATCGCGGACTGGCGTTAGGCGGTATCGCGGGGGTCGGGCAACTGCAATTGCTGCAGCCGTTCTTCGGGCTGTTGCTCGCCGGTTTGCTGCTGCACGAACAGGTGCCGCCCGCGATGATCCTGGTGACCGTCGTGGTAGTCGCGTGTGTGGCGGGCGCGCGGCACTTCTCGCGAAGCGCACCGGTGCGGCCGGCAGTCTGAACGGTGTCTCGCCCGCGCGTGCGTTCCCTGATTTTCGGGACCGCGCCAGGTCGACTGTCGGATGAATATGTCATCATCTCGATAATCGATCCACCACTCGCGCCGCGACTACGATGCCGACCGCATTTGCACAAACCGTCGAAGCCCGCTTTGCCGAACTCACGCCCACTTCCAAGCGCGTCGCCAGTTACATGCTGGCGAATCTCGACCGGCTCGGCCTTGAAAACGCCGATCAGATCGCCCAGCAAGCCGGCACCAGCGGTATCTCCGTGGGCCGGTTCTTGCGCAGCATCGGCTACCAGAACCTGGATGATCTGAAGCGCGAGCTGCGCGGCGCGCAGGAGCGCCCGTGGCTGATCACCGACCGGCTCGACGCATTTCGCCGCGCCTCCGGCCAGCACGACGAAGCCACACCGGCCGCAAGTGAGCCCGATGCTGGCAACCCCGCTGCCAACCCCGCTCTCGCCCACTCGCTCGAACTCGAAATCGGCGCGATCCAGCATGTCTACCAGCTTGCGCAATCGCCGGTGTTTGCCCGCGTGGCCGAACGCATCTCGAACGCTGACGCCGTCTATATCCTCGGCATTCAGTCCACGCGCGGCATCAGCAACGCGTTCTACAGCTACCTGGAGTACATCCGTCCGCGCGTGTTCTATTCGGACGGCATGTCGGGCTCCTATGTCGATTCGCTGAACTCCGAGTTCAAGTCACCGTATCTGATCGTCACCGATACACGCGCCTATTCGATGATCGCGCGCCGCTATTGCGAGGCGGCCACGCGCCGTGGGCTGCCCTTCGCGCTCGTCACCGATATTTACTGTCCGTGGGCGCGCGAATTCGACGGCGATCTTTTGCAGGTGAAGACCGATGTCGGTCAGTTCTGGGACTCGCTGGCGCCGCTCACATGTCTGTTCAATCTGCTGATTTCGGCGATTGTCGAACGGCTCGGGCCGGGCATCGACGAGCGCGTTGCACGTAACCGCGAACTGCAGAGCGAATTCGACCAGTTCGACCTTTGAAGCCGCTTTGGCGATAAGCCACAGGATTGACGGTCGGCTCATCGGAGCCCGAGTGTCAAGCATGGCAAGCGCATGTTGCTACGCGGCGCAGTGCGCAGGTGATCGAATCGACAACCGCACAAACCGCCCGTTGCGCTTGACGCCGTGCGTTGATCACATCAGGACGCGGTCGTCGCCGCGGCTTCCCCGCCGAGATACGCGTCACGTATCCGCTCGTCACCGAGTAGGGACTCAGCAGTGCCCTCGAGCACGACACGGCCGGTCTGCAACACATAGCCGTAATGCGCGATCTCCAGCGCGAGGCTGGCGTTCTGCTCGACCATGAAGAACGTCACGCCTTGCTGGTTGATCGTGTCGATCAGTTCCAGCACTTTATCGACGTAGAGCGGCGACAAACCCATCGTGGGTTCGTCCATGCAAATCAATTTCGGCCGGCTCATCAGCGCGCGCGCCATGGCCAGCATCTGCTGTTCGCCACCCGAGAGCGTGCCGGCCTTTTGCGCCAGGCGCTCTTTCACGCGCGGGAAAAGGCCCAGCACGCGCTCATAGTCTTCGTCGATGGCTACACGGTCGCGCCGTGTGTATGCGCCCATCAGCAGATTCTCACGCACCGTCATGTCGCCGAACAGCCGCCGCGCCTCGGGTACGGACCCAACACCGCGCCGCACGATCTGCGGCGTGCTGAGTCCTGTGATCGCCTCACCTTCGAACGTCACGCTGCCGGAGCGCGGCTTGTGCAGACCGAGAATCAGCTTCATGGTGGTCGATTTGCCGCTCGCGTTGCCGCCAAGCAAACTCACGATCTGCCCGCGCCGCACTTGAAAATTGACGTCGAAATGCACCTGTACGGGACCGTAAAACGTCTCGATGTGTTCGAGTTTCAGTAGAGCGTCGCTCATCGTCGATGTTCCAGAAGTTCAGGCCGCGACGCGCACAGCCGCCGCACCGCCCACATTGCGATGGCCCAGATACGCTTCGATCACACGCGGATCGTTGCGCACGTCGCGCGGCAGCCCTTCGGCGATTTTCCCGCCGTTGTCGAGCACAATCACGCGATCCGATAAGCGCATCACCATGTCGAGCTTGTGTTCGATCAGCAGAATGGTCAGTCCGCGCGCTTTCAGTTGCTGGATCAGCACCAGCATTTCGGCAGTTTCGGACTCGTTCATGCCGGCCGTCGGCTCGTCGAGCAGCAGGATGCGCGGATGCAAGGCGAGCGCGCGGGCGATCTCGACACGTCGCCGGTTCGCATACGACAGGCTATGCGCCGGATGATCGATACGCGGCGCGAGGCGCTCGCCAAACCCCGCGATGATCTCGCGCATTTCGTCGCGCAACGCCGCGTCTTCACGCCGGATCGAAGCGGGTCCGATCAGTGCGCGCGCGACTTCGGCGATGGCGCCGACAATCGGCCAACCCGTGCGGGTAGCGCGCAAACGTGCATGCGCACCGATCAACACGTTGTCGAGCACGCTCAGATTGCCGAACACGCGGCCATGCTGAAACGTGCGCGCAAGTCCGAGCGCGGCGAGCTTTTCCGGCCGCACGCCGGTGATGTCGCGGCCGTCGAATTGCACGCTGCCTGCGTCCGGCGTATCGAGCCCGGTGATCAGATTGAACAGCGTCGACTTGCCCGCGCC
The DNA here is from genome assembly GCF_050434225.1 of Paraburkholderia sp. GAS32. Classification (NCBI taxonomy): domain Bacteria; kingdom Pseudomonadati; phylum Pseudomonadota; class Betaproteobacteria; order Burkholderiales; family Burkholderiaceae; genus Paraburkholderia; species Paraburkholderia sp. GAS32. The sequence continues at coordinate 77,663 of NZ_JBNPVS010000041.1, forward strand.
GTTCGGCCCGATCACGCTGACGAGTTCGCCCTCCGAAATCGAAAGATCGACGCCGTTCACCGCGGTCAGTCCGCCGAAGCGCCGTGTCACGCCGCGCACGTCGAGAAGAGTCTGTGTCATGTGCGCTCCGTCAGACCGTTCCCAGCAAACCCTGTGGCCTGAACCGCACCAGCAGCAGCAACACCAGGCCGTAGATCAGCATCCGATAGTCGGCGGCCCAGCGGAAAATCTCCGGCAAGCCAATCAGCGCGACCGCGCCGACGATGCCGCCCAGCACGTTGCCGAGGCCACCGAGAATCACCATCGTCAAGGCGAGGATGGATACTTGCGAATCGAAAGTCTGATTGTTGATGTAGCTATACAGATGCGCCGCGATCCCGCCGCTGATCCCGGCAGCCAGCCCACCGAACGCAAACGCGATCGCCTTGTAGCGGTTCGGGCGAATACCGTGCGAGCGCGCGGCGACCTCGTCTTCGCGAATCGCACGCAGCGTCCGACCCAGATGCGAGCTCAACAGCCGCGTTTGCAAAAGCGCCAGCACGATCAGCACGCCCAGCGCAAACCAGTAGATCGCGCGAGCGCTATCGGGCGTCCAGCCGAACACCGACAACGGCGCAATGCCCGCGATGCCGAGCGGGCCGCGCGTCAGACTGTCCCAGTTGAGGATCACGAGGCTCACCACTTCGCCGATGCCGAGCGTCGCAATCGACACGTAGTGGCCGCGCAGCCGGAACGCCGGATAGACCAGCAGCGTGCCCAGCGCGGCGGTGATCAGACCAGCGCAAAAGATCGTCACGACCGGCGACCAGCCGAGATTCGTCGACAGCAACGCGGACGCGTACGCGCCGATCACCAGCAACGCAGCATGGCCTAGCGAAATCTGTCCAACCGTACCCGCCACCAGCGTCAGACTCAACGCCAACATTCCGTACAGCCAGGCATTGGTGAGTGTTTGCAGGAGATAGGACGAACTGGCAACGAACGGCAGCGCAACCGCAGCCAGTGCCAGCGCAATCACCACGGTGCGCGGCACTATCACCGCTTTGCCGGCGGACAGGAACGTGCCCGTCATCGGCTCGGGTGGCAAACGGCGGCTGCCGCTAAAGAGTCCATTGGGACGCCACACCAGAAACGGCAACAGCAAAACGAACGCAAACAGATCGCGGTAACTGGTGCCGAAGATCGCCACGCCGTAACTCTCGACCAGACCCAGCAGCAGGCTGCCGACAATCGCGCCCGGCACGTTGCCCAGACCGCCGATCAGCAACGCCACTACGCCCTTGAGCGTGGCCTGGAAGCCCATCGCCGGATCGATGCTGTTGTAGTACATGCCGACCAGCAAGCCGCTCACGCCGCCGAGCGCGCACGCGATCGCAAACACCGCCTGATTGACGCCGTTGACGTTGACACCCATCTGCTGCGCCGCGTCCCGGTCCTGCGCGGTGGCGCGTACGGCCCACCCCAAACGCGTAAACCGCAGGAACACATAGAGCACAGCAGCCGCCGTCACGCCGATGCCGGCGATCAGCAGATCCAGCGAACCGATCGTTGCGCCGCCAAGACGGAAGTGCCAATCGGGCAGCGTGCTAGGCACCGGCCGCGGATCGGCGCCGAACAGCAACTGCGCGCACTGATCGAGCACGAAGCTGATACCGATCGTCGCGAGCAACGGGGCGATGCGCGCCGCACCCTGCAGCGGCCGCAAACCGACGCGCTCGATCGCGATGCCCAGCAGCCCGCAGCCGACCACCACCGCCAGCAAGGCCAGCGGCAATGGCAACCCAAGCCGCGTCAGACACAGCCAGCCGATGAAGCTGCCGATCATGTACACCGAGCCGTGCGCAAAGTTGATCAGATGCGACACGCCGAAGATCAACGCAAGACCGACCGCCAGCAATGCATAGATATTGCCGACGATCAGTCCGTTGATCGTGTAGTCGAGCCATGAAGCCATAGCATTCAGATCCGGTGAGAAGCAGACACGTGAGCGTTGCCCAGGCGTTATTTCGAAGCGACCAGCGGCTTAGAACCGTCCCATTGCGTGAACTGATTGTCCTTGACGACCAGGTACACGCTGCGCGCACCGGCCACGCGGCGCGTCTGCGGGTCGAACTGCACCTTGCCGAAGATCAGGCTCGGCACGTCCTTGATCTGCTTCAGGCCGTCGTGCACCGCCTGACGGGTCACGCCGTAGCGGCGCATGACTTCCGCCGAGACGATCATCGCGTCGTAAGCGCGCGCGGCGAAGGTATCGGGCTCGCCGTTGTACTTCGCGCGATAACGCTGCACGAAGTCCTGCACTTCAGGCCGCTTGTCGCCGGGGAAAAAATTCGATTCCGTGAATACGCCGTTCACGGCCTCGCCGCCCAGTTCGAGAAACTTCGGCGAATAGACCGAGCCCACAGCCGCGATCGGTTGCGTCAAACCCGACGAACGCGCCTGGCGCACGATCTGCGCGCCATCCGCGTAGTACGAGATCAGCACGAGCGAATCGGGCTTCGCTTCGTTCACGCGCACCAGCGTCGCGCGAAAATCCTTTTCGGTCGGCTGATAGCCTTCCGCCGCGACCACCTGTGCGCCATCCTGCGCGGCGGCTTTCGCGAAAATGTCCTTGCTGGTGCGGCCCCAGTCGGTATTCAGATAGAGCACGGCAATGCGCTTGAAGCCGAGTTCTTTCGTCGCGTAGTGCGCGAGCAGCGGCTGCTCTTCGGCCTGACTCAGTGCCGTGCTCCACATGTAGTCGCCACCCCTGGTGAAGTCGGGGTGCGAGTTGGTGAAGCCGAATTGCACGAGTTGTCCGCGCTGATAAATCGGCGAGGCCGCCATCGAAGTCGTGCTCGACAGATCCCCCAGTTCCAGCAGAATGCGCGGATCGCCGACGAACTTCTGCGCGATCGACACGGCCTGGCGCGGATCGCCACGGCTGTCCTCGAAGTCGTAGGCAAGCGGGCGGCCCTTGATGCCGCCCTGGCTGTTGATCTGCTCCAGCGCGAGATCGAAGCCGCGCTTCCACTGCGTGCCGTATTGCGCGTCCTGTCCGGTCAGCGGTCCGCTCACGCCGATGAGATACGGGTCGCCCGTTGCGGCGCCTGCATGGGCCGCCGAGGTCGCTGCAATGCCCACCACTGCGGCGAGCACCGGCAGCGTTTTCAGCCAGCGTGACCAACTGGTTCGCGACGATTTGGATACGTGTTTCATGTTTGCCCCGCCTGTCAGCTTCAAAGTGGGGCCATGTAACCACGGTGAATTCCAGCGAACCAACGAAGTTTTGGGAATATGGTTATCACGTCGGAGAGGATGCCTCCGCTTGCTCACGGCAACGTGACGAGCCCGCGTTCACACTCATGCGCAGACACGCCAAGACATCTCATTGACGCAATTGATTTTTCTCTCTCCCGACACGCGCCGTATCGAACGAAATCTGCGGCACCGCGCACTCGCCCACCAATCCGCTTCGCATTTTTTCGGCTGTCGATATCGGAATTGATTATATAAATCCCGCATTCAGACGACCCTACAATGCGCAGACCGAATTGCCAGGGCGAGTCATGGAGCTGCATCAACTCGAAGCATTTTCGGCGGTTATGTCCGCCGGCAGCATCACCGGTGCGGGACGCTTGCTCGAACGCTCGCAGCCGGCCGTCACGCGTCAGATTCAGGAACTCGAGGCGGATCTCGGCTATGCGCTGTTCAATCGCAACGGTCCGCGTGTGACGCCGACGCATCGCGCGTTTCTGCTTTACGAAGAAGTCGAGCGTTCGCTGATCGGGCTGAGGACCATCGAGCAACGCGCGCGCGCCATCGGTCTCGGCGAAGCGGAACCGCTGCGCGTGGCGGCCACGCCCGCGATGGCGGCCTCGATCGTGCCGCCCGCCATCGCCTCGTTGCCGCCGCTCGGCCACACGCCGCAATTCCAGTTACGCAGTTTGTCGGCGGAACACGTTGTGCATGAAGTCCTGACCCGTACCGCGGATATCGGTCTGGTGACGCTGCCGATTGGGCATGCGGGGCTCGACATCCACTGGATCGCAGAAGCACCCTGCGTGGCGCTTGTGCAGAGTGGCGACCCGCTCGCCACGCAGCCGCACATCGCGCTGCGCGATCTGGCCGACCGGCGCATCGTCACCGTGGCGAACCGGTTTCGGCTGCGGCATCGGATCGACGCGGCGTTCGCGGCTGCGCGCATTTCCGCCAACGTGTTTCTCGAAACCAATGCATCGTTGAACGCTGTGATGGCCGCTCGCGCGGGCGCCGGTGTCGCAATCGTGGATCCCGCCACCGGACTCGGCCTGTCGATCGAAGGCGTGACGGCGCGGCCGCTCGACTGCGCGATTCCGTTCTTCTTCGGCGTCGTGACGCCGGCAGGCAAACCGCGCCGCGCCGCCGTCGACGCATTACTGCAATCTATCGAACATGCGACCCGCGAGCTGCTCGAAGGCGTGGTGCTGCATCCCGCCCAGCAACACGATGCACTGCTACAGCGCGAAACGCGCGTCTCCCGTGCGCGCACCAAACACCCGGAACACACAGCATGAATCGCCTTGCCGCACTCGAAGCCCGCTTGCGTGAAGATCTGCGCTGGCTGGAATTGCCCGCGCCCTCATGGGTCGCGCCACGTTTCGCCGGTGCTGAACGCGTACTCGATGTCGCCGTGATCGGCGGCGGCATGGCGGGTCTCACCGCGGCGGCGGAACTGCGTTGGCTCGGCATCGACAATCTGCAGGTGTTCGACCGCGCGCCATCAGGACGCGAAGGTCCATGGGTATCGTTCGCGCGGATGGAAACGCTGCGCTCGCCCAAGCAACTCACGGGGCCCGCCCTGCGCATGCCGGCCCTCACGTTTCGCGCGTGGTACGAAGCGCAATTCGGCAGCGCCGCGTGGGATGCGCTCTACAAGATTCCGCGGATACAGTGGATGGATTATTTGCGCTGGTACCGCGAGGTGCTCGATCTTCCGGTGCAAAACGACACCACGTTGACCTCACTGCGTCCGCGCGACGACGGCCTGCTTGAACTCGATCTCGCTGATGCGAGTGGGCAACGCACGGTGTTTGCGCGACATGTCGTGCTTGCCACCGGACGCGACGGTTTGGGCGGCCCATCCGTACCGGCTATCGCCAATACGGTTGCACGCCGCTACTGGGCACACTCCGCGGATGTGATCGATTTCGCTGCGTTGGCCGGCAAGCGCGTCGGTGTCGTCGGCGCGGGTGCGTCCGCCTTCGACAATGCCGCGACCGCGCTCGAAGCGGGTGCGGCCGCCGTCGATCTGTTCATCCGCCGTGACGATATTCCGCGCGTGAACAAGCTGACGGGCATCGGCAGTCCGGGGCTTGTGCACGGTTTCGCCGATCTTGACGACACATCCAAATGGCGTTTCCTGCATTACGCACAGGCTGAGCAAACACCGCCGCCAAGAGACAGCGTGCTGCGGGTTTCGCGCCATGCGGGCGCACGCTTTCACGTCGGCAGCCCGCTTGTTGCGCTCAATGAACTCGACGGCGCGCTCGCGGTAACGACGCCGAAAGGCCGCTACGTGGTCGACTTTCTGATCTTCGCGACCGGCTTTCATTCGGATATCGCCACGCGCGCCGAATTCGCGCCGTTCGCCCACTTTGTACGGCGCTGGAAAGATCGTTATCAAGCGGACCCGTCACTGCCTTCGTACGAACTGGCCGAATCGCCGGATCTCGGCGCTGCGTTCGCGTTTCAGGAGCGCGAGTCCGGTACGTGCGCCGCGCTGACGCAGATCCATTGCTTCAATCATGCAGCGAGTCTCAGTCACGGCAAACTCTCCGGCGACATCCCCGCGATCAGCGATGGCGCGCAGCGTCTGGCGCGCGGCATCGCAAGCCGCCTGTTCGACGCGGATCGCGAGCGGCACTACCAGGCGCTGCTCGCCTTCGACACGGCTGAGCTTCGAGGGGACGAATGGACCGACGCGGATGCATCGTCCGACACTTCACGCGCTCGCCTGCAAGCAGAGAACACCGCTGAAAACGCCGCTGAAAACACCGATTAACCAGCCGGAACAGACATGACCGACCTCGCGTCACCGACTCAACCCGCCGCGCCCTCAGGCGCTGACACCATCGATACCATCGACGCCCTCGCCGGCCTGCAAGCCGGCAGCCCGCTCGCCGCGATCCGCCATGCCCGCGACAAAGTCGCGCTGCACACGCAACGCAGCGAAGACGCGTTGTTCGATCCGGCGTTGCCCGACCTGTCGCTGCAGGAACGTTTGTTTGCCGCGTGGTATGCCGCGCGCCTCTCGCTGGCCGACGACCTCGCCGATGCCTACACGGCGAAGCTCATCGCCACTGGCGCACAGCCGACCACGCTCGATGCAATCGAAGCGGGCACACTCGACACCACCACCGACGCTCGCCTGATCGCGATCCTCTCGCACGTCAAGCTGCTGACGATCAAGCCAGTCGAAGCACGCCCCGAGCATCTGCAAACGCTGCAGCAGGCCGGCATCACGACACGCGGCATTGTCGCTTTATCGCAGCTAATTGCGTTCGTCACTTATCAATTGCGCGTGGTAGCGGGCCTGAAGGCATTGCGCGCCGCACAGGAGGCCGCATGAGTCAGGCGAACACCAGTGCATTGCCGGTTGATCCGCTCAACGGCTTCACCTTCGATACCCTCGGCTGGCGCGCATGGCTCGACACGGTCAGCCTCGCCGGCGCCACACTGGAGCAGATCGCCGTGCTCGAAGAGAGCCATCCGCACGCCAGGACCTCCGACTACTATCTGCTGCTGGTCCAACAGGCGGAAATTCTGCGGCAGCGCTCGGGGGTCTTCAACGCGATCATGTATGCGCCAGGCGGCCTGCCGCGCGCCGAGCGTGAACTCGCCAGCACCGTCGTGTCGCGCGTGAACGGCTGCGTGTATTGCGCTTCGGTGCATGCACAACGATTCGGCCAACTCGCGAGGCGGACCGATGCGATCGAACAGGTTTTTGAAGACCCGTCGAGCGCAGGCACCACCGAGCGCGAGCGCGCGATCATCCGGTACGCAATCGAACTGACTGACCACCCTGAAGGCGTCGACGCCGACGCCATCAAGCGGCTCGAAGCAAATGGCCTGACGCACGCGGAGATTCTCGACCTGACTCACGCTATCGCGATCTTCGCGTGGGCCAACCGGCTGATGCTCACGCTTGGAGAACCGGTGTTTCCGCATGCCGAATAGGCCACCGGCCGCATTGCGGTATCCTCACGGGCTCGTTCAGAAGGAGGATGGATTCATGAAGTTTTCGATTTGCGTGGCGGTTGCCGCCCTGACGCTGTCCGCCACCGCGTACGCGCAAACCTCGCAAACCTTTCGCTTCGGCGAAGGCCAGACCTCGCTGCCGTCCGGCAATGCCCATCCGGCACCCGCACCTGGCACGCAGGCCCAACAGCCGCAACCGATGCAGGCCCAGCCGCAACCGCAACCCGCGGAACAGGCTCCGGCCAAGGCCAAGCCGAAGCACAAGGCGAAGCATCACCGACATCATCGCGGGCATGTGACGCAGCCGGACACGTACTCGCATAGCTGATCGGCGAAACGCATGCCGCGCGCACGCGTCTTTGCGACGAAAATCCGTAGCGCCCGGCGCAGCCGCGTGGCCGGGCGCTACGTGCCGTACCTCGCTCGCACCGGTCACCTATGCATCCGCGGATACTGCCTATAAATCGCGGCGATTTTTGACTCGCTTCAAATTCTCGCCCGCGGCGGGCATAGTGAAACGTATCCTCAGACCCACCGGCCACGACAGGACCACGTATGAGCACCACCCGCCCCGCGCCCTCCTCGCCCCATTCAGCCGACTCCACTGCCACGCCGCTGTCCACCGCGCCCTTGATCCGCGATGCCACCGAAGCCGATCTGCCCGCGATCCAGGCGATCTACGCGCACCATGTACTGACCGGCGTCGCTTCGTTCGAAGAAATTCCGCCGTCCGTGGACGACCTGCGTACACGGCTCGCGTCGGTGCGCAGTCACGGGCTGCCGTATATGGTGGCCGAGATCGACGGCGAAGTCGCCGGTTATTGTTACGCGACGCCGTACCGGCCGCGCGCCGCCTATCGCAACACGATCGAAGATTCGATCTACGTCGGCGACGCCTATCGTGGGCGAGGCCTGGGACGCGTGCTTTTGCAGGCGCTGATCGAACGCTGCGAAACCGGACCGTGGCGCCAGATGGTCGCCGTGATCGCCGACGGCGGCAGCGGCGGTTCGCTGTCTCTGCATGCGCAGTTGGGCTTCGAATTGACCGGCACGTTGAAGGCGGTCGGCTTCAAGCACGGCCGGTGGCTCGACACCACGCTGATGCAGCGGACGTTGGGCGTAGGCGATTCGACCGTGCCGGACGACGTGGCGCGTTAAAATCCCCCCATGCCCAAAACGCCGCCCCCCATTCCGCCCTCGCCCGACGCTCCGAGCGTTCCGGCAAGCGCCACGCCGCGCAACGAATACACGGTCGACGAACTCGCGCGCGTGTCCGACACCACCGTGCGCAACGTGCGCGCCTATCAGGACCGCGGCCTGCTCGAGCCGCCGGAAAAGCGCGGCCGGGTCGGCGTGTATGACGATACGCATGTCTCGCGTCTGAAGCTGATCAACCATCTGCTCACGCGCGGCTACACGCTCGCGAACATCCAGGATCTGATCATGGCCGTCGACGAAGGCCACGATCTGCGTTCGATCCTCGGCCTCGAAACCGCGATCGGCAGCCGCTGGTCGCGCGAACGGCCGAAAAAATACTCGCTGCTCGAACTGCTGCAAATGTTCGGCGACAAAGCCTCGCCGAGCGCCCTCGGCAAAGCGGTCGATCTGGGCTTGCTGGAGCGCGACGGCCTCTCCTTCGTGTCCGGCAGCCCGACGGCGCTGGCCGCCGGCGCGACCATGGCCAAGGAAGGCATTCCGCTCGCCGACCTGCTCGACGCCGTGGGTATCGCCAGACCGCATTTCAATGCGGTCGCCAAGGCGCTGGTCGATCTGGTGGTCCGTCAACTTGATCGCTATGACGCCGACGCCCTGCCGCCGCCCGCCGATGTGCCCGCCCTGGTCGACGCGATCTGGCGTGTGCGACCGCTGGCCATGGTGCTGGTGGAAAGCGAAATGAACCGCGCACTGGAAGAAGCCTCCGGCGATTATCTCGGCGACCGTGTCGCGGCGATCATGGAAAAGAAGCTGGGACACGCGCCCGAAGGCACAGCGGCAAAGAAAGATAAATCCAGGAAATAGCGTTACACGCGGCCATTTGCTCCCGCTAGCGGTGCTGCTCACGTGCGCGGCAAGCGCGTTCCCATTCCGCGCGCAAGCAGGCGCTTTCGTGCCCCGGCCGTTCGCGCGCGTCATATTCAAATCTGCATTGCTTCGTTTGATCGGCGGGACGTCCATGCGACGATCTTCGACTAATCGAACGCAATGGAGATTCGCAGCATGTCCCGTCATACCCGTATTTCGCTACACGTCGCCGCCGCGTTGCTGGCGGCGCTCACCACATTCAGCGCGACCGCGCAGAGCAGCAGCAATGGCAACGGCAGCGAGCCGGCCAACGTGCTGCGCATCGGCTATCAAAAGTCGGGCTTGCTCGCGATCCTCAAGGCGCAAGGCTCACTCGACGAAAAGCTCAAGCCGCTCGGCTACAGCATCAAATGGTTCGAATTTCCGGCCGGCCCGCAACTGCTCGAAGCGCTGAACGCTAACAGCGTCGACTTCGGCTACACCGGCGCGCCGCCACCCGTGTTCGCACAGGCCGGTGGCGTGCGCTTCGTGTATGTCGGCGCGGAGCCGTCAGGGCGTCATGCCGAAGCGATTCTGGTCCGAAGCGATTCCGCGCTGCATAGCGTGGCGGAATTGAAGGGCAAGCGCGTCGCGCTGCAGAAGGGTTCGAGCGCGAACTATCTGCTGCTCGAAGCGCTGAAAAAAGCCGGCCTGCGTTACGAAGACGTTCGCCCGGTCTATCTGGCACCCGCCGATGCGCGCGCCGCCTTCGAAAGCGGCACCGTCGATGCATGGGCAATCTGGGACCCTTACTACGCGTCCGCACAGCAGGCGCTGAAGGCGCGCACGCTGGTCGATTATTCGGAGCTCAACAGCCCCTATAACTTCTATGAGGCCACGCGCGACTTCGCGCAGCAGCATCCGGATGTGATCGGAGCGATTCTTGGGCAGTTGCGCACCACAGGCCTATGGGTGAATGACCATCCGGTGGAAACTGCCGCGCTGATCGCGCCGAAGGTCGGTCTCGATCAGAAGCTGGTCGAAACCTGGGTGCGCCGCTATCCGTACGGCACCACCGCCGTGACCGACGAGATCGTGCGCTCGCAGCAGGTCGTCGCAGATGCGTTCTACGGCGCGCATCTGATTCCGCAGAAAATCACGGTGAAGGACAACGTCTGGCAGAACCGCGAGATTGCAGCCAGTCTTGCGGGGAAATAGACGTCGGCGGCTCGAATAACACAGCATGACCGGTTACTTCGCCATCCATATCAAATCGAGCCATGACACCAGGTCAGCTCGATGAATAATTTCTCAGCTCGACGCCACGTTTCACTGGCCCCCGTCATTCAATCGATGACGGGGTCATAACGACACGCTCCCCCCACGTCCTTTCGCGACGCTGCCCGCCCTTCGCATCCGGAAACTCAATCTGTCAAAAAGGTTGCACCGGTAGAACTTTCATGTTGCGAAGCGGTCCCTTCTCCGCACGCTTCAAGCGCGTCATTTTCCGGATACCTGTTCGTCGCTCGCGTTACGCGGAGGCGCGGTATTCACGCTTTAATGAACCACGCGGCGAACAACTCGCCGCCGCTTAATAAATCAGGACCGTCAAGGCCATGCAGAATCTACTCGCTGGGATCCACTCCAACCGGTGGGCCTTCCTTTGGGACGCACTCACCACGATCTCGATGCACCTGTGCGCCGCCGCATTGATCTTAGTGGTGGGCTGGTGGGTCGCCCGCCGCGTCGCACGCTCGCTCAACCGGCTGCTCGCGAGCCAATCGCGCATGGACGCCACGCTGCGTCCGGTCATCTGCGACACCTGCCTGTGGAGCATTCGCGTCGTCTCGATCATTGGCGCGCTGTCGCAACTGGGTATCCAGACGGCGAGCATTGTCGCCGTGCTCGGCGCCGCCGGCCTCGCTATCGGTCTCGCGCTGCAGGGCACGATGCAAAACATCGCGGCCGGCATCATGCTGTTGCTGCTGCGGCCGTTCAAGGTGGGCGATTCGATTGAGGCGGGCACGGGCACCGTCGCGGGCACCGTCGAAGAAATCAGCCTGTTCACGACGCGTCTCACGAAATCCGACGGCATTTGCGAATACGTGCCGAACAGCGCGCTTTGGAGCAATTCAATCCGCAATTACAACCGCAATCCGACTCGCCGCCTCGACCTGGAAGTGGAAATCTCGGTGCGTGACGACGTCGACCAGGCGCTGGCCGCACTGCGCAATCTCGCCATTGCCGACCCGCGCGTGCTGCCCAAGCCCGTGCCGCAAGTGATGGTGGCCCGTTTCGACGACAGCACCGTGGTCCTGAACATCCGCGTGTGGGCCACCATCGACGCGTTCTGGGACATGCGCTGGGACCTCGCTCGCCAGGTCCGTCAAACGCTCAACGACGCGCAATGCGGCTTGCCGGTTCGCACACGTGAACTGCATATCGTGCAAAACAACGACCCGGACGAGTCTGCAGCGACTCGCGCAACTGCCGCGCCGCAGACTGCGATGCAATAACGCGTCAAAGCTGCAAGCCGGGCGGGTTTCCAAAGCGAATCCGCCCGGAATTTTTCACATAACGGAACGACCCAGCCTCCCGCATCAGTCTCGAAGCCCGCTCCGGCCAGCGCCGTGCCCGCCTGGGTCTTGTGCCACAACCTTCTCCACGTCATAGAGTTCCCCGTCTAACCCGCTGCTTGCGTCATCCGTTGACAGCCTCTATTGTTACATCAACCAATGTAACAGTTAAGAGCAAACAACAAGGAGACGGATCGGATGAACGCACGCATGATGCCCCCCGACGACGCGGCGCCCAACGCATCCGCGCCCGTCGATACCGATATCGCCATCATTGGCTCCGGCTTTGCGGGTCTCGGCATGGCGATTCGCCTGCGGCAAGCCGGCATGACTGATTTCATCATCGCCGAAAAGGCCGAGTCGGTCGGCGGCACCTGGCGCGACAACCACTACCCCGGTTGTGCCTGCGACGTGCAATCTCACGTCTATTCGTTCTCCTTCGCCCCGAATCCGCGCTGGACCCGCATGTTCGCGCGTCAGCCGGAAATTCGCGCATATCTGGAAGAATGCACGCAACGCTTCGGCATCCAGCGTCATCTGCGCTTCGGCCATGAACTGGCCTCCGCGATCTACGACGAAACCCGCCACCGCTGGCAACTGACGTTCGCGAACGGCCAGCAATGGTCGGCGCGAGTGCTGATCTCGGGCATGGGCGGACTATCGCGCGCGGCCCTGCCGAACATTCCCGGCATCGAGAAATTCAAGGGTAAAGCGTTCCACTCGCAGCACTGGGACCACACCTATCCGCTCGAAGGCAAACGCGTCGCCGTGATCGGCACCGGTGCGAGCGCGATCCAGTTCGTGCCGCAGATCGCGCCGCGCGTCTCGCATCTGAACCTGTTCCAGCGCACGCCGCCGTGGATCATGCCCAAGGCCGACCGCGCGGTGAAACCGTTTGAACAGTGGTTGTTCAAGCATCTGCCGTTCACGCAGAAGATCATGCGCTCGGCGCTCTACTGCATGCTCGAATCGCGCGCCTTCGGCTTCGCGATTCATCCTTCGCTGATGAAGACCGCGCAGAAAGTCGCGGAGCGGCATCTGCGTCGCCAGGTGCCCGATCCACAATTGCGCGCCACGCTCACACCGAACTACACGATGGGCTGCAAGCGCATCCTGATCTCGAACGACTACTTCCCGGCGCTGTCTCGCCAGAACGTGTCGGTGACGACCACCGGCATCGCCCGCGTCGAAGAAGATGCGGTGATCACGTCCGACGGTGCACGTCATCCGGCCGATTGCCTGATCTTCGGCACCGGCTTTCAGGTGGCCGATCCGTTTCCGGCGGGCGTGGTGCGTGGCCGTGGCGGCGTCGATATCGTCGATACGTGGCGCGATGGCGCGCATGCGTATCTCGGTACGACACTGCCTGGTTATCCGAACTTCTTCATGATCGTCGGACCGAACACCGGCCTCGGTCACAACTCGATGGTGTTCATGATCGAGTCGCAGGTCGAGTACGTGCTGCGAGCGCTGAAGACGATGAACGCGGAACGCGCCGATGCGATCGAAGTGCGTCCGCATGTCGAGCGTGCCTATAACGAACAGATCCAGCAGAAACTCGGCCGCGCGATCTGGTCGACGGGCGGCTGCAAGAGCTGGTATCTCGATCCGAAGACCGGCAAGAACACCACGCTGTGGCCAGGATTCGCCTACAAATTCCGCCAGGCGACCAGCACCTTCAGCATGGACGATTACCTCGCGTATTCGCCCGCGGCGCAAGCGCTGAGTGGACATGGGAGTTCGCAACAACAGCCTGTGCATGCACACGGGAATGTGGCCACCAGGGCACCCACGACATCCGCGGAAGCAACCTGATAAAAGCACGACCCGAATAAACATAACGACAAGGCACCGTTCAGAGAGGACAGGAGATAAGCCAATGAAGAACTTCACCGACAGAGTAGCCGCGATCACCGGCGCAGGCTCGGGCATGGGCCGTTCGCTCGCGATCCGGCTGGCGCGCGAAGGCTGCCACCTCGCGCTCGCCGATCGCAATGCCGCGAGCCTCGCCGAAACCGCGCAACTCGCTCAGGCTGCCGCGCCACATATCGTCGGTTCGCCGCTGCGCATCACCACGCGTGTGCTCGACGTGTCGGACCGTGCCGCGATGTTCGAATGGGCCGCCGAAACGGCCGCACAACATCAGCGCGTGAACCTCGTGTTCAACAACGCGGGCGTGGCATTGTCGAGCACCATCGAAGGCATGGAGTACGCCGACCTGGAGTGGATCGTCGGCATCAATTTCTGGGGCGTGGTGCACGGCACGAAGGCGTTTCTGCCGTATATCAAGGCATCCGGTGCGGGACACATCGTCAATACATCGAGTGTGTTTGGCCTCTTCTCGCAGCCCGGCATGAGCGGCTACAACGCGACCAAGTTCGCCGTGCGCGGCTTTACCGAAGCATTGCGCCAGGAACTCGATCTGATGAAGTGCGGTGTGTCGGCCACCTGCGTGCATCCGGGCGGCATTCGCACGAGCATCGCGCAGTCGAGCCGGATCTCGTCGAACATGGTCGGCTTCATGCTGGAAAACGAACAGCAAGGCAAGGACGACTTCGAGAAGTTTTTCATTACCACCGCCGACGAAGCCGCACGCGTAATTCTCGACGGCGTGCGCAAGAACAAGCGGCGCGTACTGATCGGCCGCGATGCGCGCGCCGCCGACTGGCTGGCGCGTACGTTGCCGGCCGCCTATCAGGCGCTGGTCGTGATGCAGACGCGCCGCATGAAACGCATTGCGGAAAAGCGCGCACGCCGCGCCGCGCAGGTGGACGGCCGGCGTGCGTAATGCGTTGCCCGCCACACGACGAGCACGATCAACAGGACATAAAGGATTACAAGGAGAATGGTCATGATGCCGGTTCGCCGCGACCTCCGCTTCAACTTGCCGCCCGAACGTGCCTCCGATTGGCACGTGCAGGGCTCGCATGTGACACACTTCTTCAATGCGCTTTCGCTGCTATTCCCTGCCGGCGAACGTTTCTTCATGGACAGCGTGCGCAACTACCGCGACCAGATCGACGACCCCGTGCTGAAGAAGCAGGTACTCGGCTTCATCGGCCAGGAGGCGATGCATACGCGCGAGCACATCGAATACAACGATCTGTTGCAGGAAGCGGGTTTGCCCGCGCATAAGCTCGACAAACGCCTGTGGGCGATTCTCAACTTTGGCCGCAAGATCCTGCCGCATTCGTATCAACTCGCGGTCACGGTCTGCCTCGAGCATTACACGGCGATGCTGGCGGGCCTGCTGCTGGAGGACGCATCGCGTATCGGTGGTTCGGTCGAAGGCTATACGCAGATGTGGACGTGGCATGCGCTCGAAGAAACCGAACACAAATCGGTTTCGTACGACGTGTGGAATGCGGTACTGAAGCCCGGCCTCGGACGCTATCTGCTGCGCACCGGCACGATGCTCGCCACTACGCTGACCTTCTGGCTGATCGTGTTCGACTTCCACGTGCGCCTGCTAATCGCCGATCGCAAACGCGCCGGCCATATCCGCGGCATGTGGCGCGTCGTGAAGTATCTGTACGGCCCGCGTCATGGCGTGTTTCCGCGTATTGCCGGTGAATGGCTGAGCTTTTTCCGGCCGGGCTTCCATCCGTGGGATCACGACAATCGCGCGCAACTGTCGCGCATCGACGGGCTCATCGCCGCGGTCGACGCCACCAACGCGACCACGCCAAGCGCACGCAAGGCCGCGCGACGCGGCGTGCAGGCGGCCGCGTGATACGCGACACGCTGTCGGTCGAGGCCGGCGACGTGCGGCTCGCGGTCTATGTGAGTGGGCCGCGCGACGCGCCGCCGATCGTGCTGGTGCACGGTTATCCGGATTCGGCGGCGGTGTGGGAACCGGTGCGCGCGCAACTCGACGCACGCTACCGCGTCATCAGTTATGACGTGCGCGGCGCCGGGGCATCCGACGCACCCGAGTCGCGCGCGGCTTACCGGCTCGAACGACTGGCCGCCGATCTCGCGGCCGTCGCCGATGCAACGTGCGGCGCGCGGCCGTTTCACCTGGTCGGCCACGACTGGGGTTCGATTCAAAGCTGGGAAGCGGTCACTGATCCTGTCTTCAAAGGCCGCGTTGCGTCGTACACATCGATCTCCGGGCCGTGCCTCGATCATGCGTCTTTCGGCTTACGCGGCGCCGGCGCCGATCGTGCGGAACAGTCCGATGCACATCACGCAGCAAAGCGCCCGTTCGGCAGCGGCCTTCGGCAAACACTCAGATCCTGGTACATCTTCTTCTTTCACGTGCCGTTGCTGCCGGAGTTGGTATGGCGCGCCGGCGGCGCACGCATGTGGCCGTTATGGCTGCGCCTGACCGAACGGGTGCGCCCTGAACGCGATCCTGCGCAGATGCGCAATGCGATCAACGGCCTGAATCTTTATCGCGCCAATTTCATCGACAAATTGCTGCGCCCGCGTGCGCGCCATGCGCATGCGCCGGTGCAATTCATCGTGCCGCTGCGCGATCGCTACGTCGGGCCCGAACTCTCCATTGGACTCGAAGGCTGGCTCGGCCCGTATAGCCGCACTGAAATCGATGCCGGCCATTGGGTCGTATTGCGCGAACCCGAGCGTATCGCGGCAGGCATCGAGCGCTTTGTCGAGCAGCACCGGTTGCAGCAGCCAGCAGACAACGGCGGCCCCGGCACCTCGACGGTCAACGCTCGCGCGGCAGACGCGTGAACAGCGTCGGATAGTCGATCACGAGGCCGTCTTCATCCACCGTCAGGTCGGCGGTGAAATTGCGGAAGATGCCCTCATAGCGATACACGCGATTCAACTCGATGCATGAATACGCCTGCTCGGCACGCGTGACCTGTAAATCCGGCGTCGAAATATAGGCCACGGAAATCGGCTGACGCTCGCCTTCGGCCAGTTGCAACCGGCGGATCGGCAACGTGTTCGTATAGGGCGTGGCGGCGATATCGATATCGATGCACCCTTCAATCGCGCTCAGTACGAGGCCATGACCATCGTGCCAATGGCCGGCTCCGTCGCCGTGCAATTCCAGCTCAGCGCCGCCGACGATTTTCAGCCACGCATATGTGGTGCGCCATTGCGCATCGCAGCGCACCTTATAGTGCAAGCCATATTCCTTGCCGTAGCGCTGCCCGACCAGGACGCTTTCCACTGCAAAGCCGTCCGCGCGCGCGTCGAACGCCAGATGTTCGAAGCCGTCGCCCTCTTCCGATGCCCACCTTAATTCACGCATCAGCCTGTCTCCTTGTGGAACGGCGCGGCAAACGCGCCGGGTTTCTATCGTAGCGCGAAAGCTTTCGGTTCGCCGACGCATCGTTTTTCGGCTTTCGGCTCTCTGGCGCGCAAGTGTCGCAAATAGCCACTATCAACGGCGGCGATGCCCGGCGCGGCGCCAGTAGCCTATGCTCGCGGTTTATTTTCAACCTGACCCGCTGCGCGCCTCACCTGCCCGCGGCAAAGTCGCGCCGCATCGAATCCGCCGCCCTCAAACCATGCACGCCGCCGCAACCGAAGCACAATCCGCCGCCTTGCGCACCTTGCTGCGCAGTTTTGGCCAGGTCGTGCTGCAACCGAACGCATTCACCGGCGCGTACCTGCTGGGCGCGTGGCTGCTATACGATCCACGTCTCGCCTGCGCGGCGCTGATTGGCGCGATCGCGGCCAACGTGAGCGCGGTGCTGGCCGGCTATCGCGAGCACGACACTCGCGCGGGCCTGCACGGCTTCAATGGCGCGCTGGCCGGTCTCGCCGCGTTCAGCTTCATCGCCGAAAACGCGACGGCCGCCGCCGTGGCCATTCTGGCTGCGACAGGCACGGCATGGCTGCTGGAACCGTGGTCGCGCTGGTTGCGCGCGCGTGGTCTCGGCTATTTCTCGAGCCCCTGTTTGATCGTCACGTGGCTTTGGCTGCCGCTCGTGACTCGTGTCGCCCAGCAAGCGAGCCTCGCCACTGAGCCCACGCTCAGCGCGGTGCAATTGAGCAGCGGCTTATTCGCCGGATTCGCGCAAACCGGCTTTGCGTCCGGCGCGTTGCCAGGTGTGCTCGTATGGATCGGCATTGCGGCTGCGTCAAGACGGCACGCGCTGTGGGCGCTGGTCGGCGCGGGCTTCGCGAGCGTCATGCACCTCCTGCTCGGCGCGAGTGCAAGCTCGTTCGACGCAGGCCTGTTAGGATTCAACGGCGCGCTGACCGCGATCGCGCTGGCCGATTGCGGCATTGCGATGACGCTTGGGGGTGTTGTGCTTTCGGTCGTGCTGCAGATGGCGACGGCTTACTATGCGTTGCCGGCCATGACCGCGCCGTTCGTACTCGCGACGTGGAGCATGCAGTGGCTCACTGGCCGTTTTACGCGCGGTACGGCGATGCCCGAACCGCCGGAGCACGCCGAAGCCGGAAGGCGTGTGACGCCACCGGCATCAGTCAGGCGCCTGGGTTAGCGCTGCGGGTTTGGACCACAGGCTTAAACCGCAGATATGGGCCGCGGGCTTGAGCCGCAGGTTTGGGTGCAGATTTAGACCGCAGATCCAAGCCGCAGGTTTAGCCCCTGGACCTAGGCCACCGTCCCAGCCCATCATGCAATCTCAGGAGACAGACATGTCGTTCACCCACATGCCCACCGGCCGTGTCACCGAGGCGGGGCCAAGATCCGAAGCGGAACAGCAGACCCGTGTCGACCTGGCCGCCGCCTATCGCCTCGCGGCGCTCAACGGCTGGGACGATCTGGTCTACACGCATATCTCAGCCAGCGTTCCCGGCGAACCCGGCCACTTCCTGATCAACCCGTTCGGCCTCGCGTTCGACGAAGTGTGCGCATCGAACCTGGTGAAGATCGATATCAAAGGCAACATCGTCGGCGCGAGCGAGCATCCGGTCAACGCCACGGGCTTCGCGCTGCACGCCGCTGTGCACGCGGCACGTGCCGATGCTTTCTGCGTGATGCATTTGCACAATACGGCAGGCGTGGCAGTTTCCGCACAACCCGCCGGCTTGCTGCCGGCGTCGCAACATGCGCTGCGTTTTTACGGCCACCTCGCGTATCACGATTACGAAGGCCTCGCCTTCACGCCGACCGAAGGCGAACGCCTCGTCGCACATCTCGCCGACAAACCAGCCATGCTGTTGCGCAATCACGGCACGTTGACCGCCGGCCGCACCGTCGCCGAAGCCTATGTACTGATGGCGACGCTGATCAAGGCCTGCGAAATCCAGTTGCAGGCGCAAGCATGCGGCAGCGAGCTTGTCGTGCCGGGCGATGCCGTAGCCGCTCGCACTGCCGACCAACTGTACGACGGCGGGGCGATCGAAGGCGCACTGGAATGGCCTGCTTTGCTACGCAAGCTCGACCGGCTCGATCGCACGTACCGCGATTAAATTCACTTTTCAACATCACTCATCACGGAGTCACGCAATGCCCACGTTTCATATCGAACTCTTCGAAGGCCGCTCGGTGGAACAGAAACGCCAGTTCGTCGAAGCCATTACCAAAGCGACTTGCGAATCGCTCGGCGTCGAACCGGACTCAGTGGACATCATCCTCACCGACGTCAAACGCGAAAACTGGGCAACGGGTGGGCGTTTGTGGTCCGAAGCGGACGCGTAATTGTCCGTATTTGCCATCCAACGTCTTAATCCTGTCCGATTGTCACAACAGATTCGCGCCCCCTGAGCTGAAAAAGCCGGCACTGGGTCAATCGGTGGGCGGTAACGCGAGACGGGGCGCGTCAAGACTGAACCGAAGTCCGTGCGCCGCAGAAAATGCTGCGCGCGTTGCGCGCGCAGCAGGAACTTCTGAGCGACGCGTATCTGAAACGCGTCGCCGTGGCGGCGTCGACAGACGCCCCCCCCCCCCCAGGCACATAGAAACCGGGGGTGTTTCCCCCCCCAGCCCCCAACAGGCTGGGGGGCGAGGGCGGCGCGCGGGTGTGACCGGCACCCATAAAGGCCGG
>NZ_JBNPVS010000042.1:0-86989 GCF_050434225.1 Paraburkholderia sp. GAS32
GGACCGTGAAACGACTCCACGCCGATGATAGTGCGGATTCCCGTGTGAAAGTAGGTAATCGTCAGGCTCCCCTGCAGCATCAGAAACCCCACCCCGCAAAGGTGGGGTTTCTGCGTTTACGGCTCTGAATTCAGCGCCAAGACTCTGGCGTCGTAGCGAGCACACGCGCGGACTCTTAACTCTCGTTCCCAACCCGCGGGACAACGCACCTCCATTCCGAGAGGTGCGTCACGAAAACACTGCCGCTATCTGGCAGGCCATAGATGCCGTCACAAATGTCCCGCCACTTCGTTACCTACGTTGCTACCTTCCACAGGCGCGGCCAGCTCGTCAGCTAAAAAACTGCGTCAGTGCGCGGCGACATCTCCGCCCCCAATGCCAGCCGTTCTCACAGGCACAGTGCCATCAACTGCATGCATCTGGCCAACTTCCGCAAGTAACGCCTCGTCGCGTGCAATCACCTTCGGCAGATGCGTGCGTAAGAACTCAACCCACGTCCGCGTCTTCGCATCGACGAACTTGCGTGACGGATACAGCGCGTAAACGTTCATCTTCTGCAGCGTATATTCAGGCAGCACGCGGACTAACGTCCCGTCACGCAGCCCGGCAATCGCCGCATAGAGCGGCACCATACCAATGCCCATTCCCTCGCGAATCGCGACGATCAGCGATTCCGCAATATTCACTTGCACGGGTCCATTCACTTCCATCATCTCGCTGCCGTTGGGGCCGTCGAGCACCCATTCGTAGGCCGGAAATGCTGGCGTGTGCAAGATCAGACACTCGTGATGCGCCAGGTCGCTGGGCTGTTGCGGCGCGCCATGAGCACGCACGTAAGCAGGCGATGCGCACAGGATGCTGAACGTTGTACCAAGCGGGAGCGACACGAGGTCGGAATTCGGCAGAGTCGAGGCGCCGATAACAGCGACGTCAGCGCTGCCTTCGAACAGGTCGGGCATGCGCTGCGACAACGTCAACTCGACGGTCACTTCGGGATAAAGCGCGCGATACCGGGAGATGGCCGGCAGCACGTAATGCTGGCCGATACTGGCAAAGCTGTGCATCCGCAAAGCGCCGGCAGGGCGTTCGTGGGCGCAGCTTGCTTCTTCTTCCGCTGTGTCGACATCTGCAAGGATCTGCTGAGAGCGTTTCAAATAACGCTCGCCCGCCGTGGTGAGCGCGAGCCGCCGCGTCGACCGGTTCAGCAAGCGCGTACGCAGATGAGCCTCGAGTTCCGAGACCGCGCGCGACATCGCGCCAGTCGTCGAATTGAGTGACTGCGCGGCGGCGGTAAAACTACCGGCTTCAACCACGCGCACGAACACTCGCATATTTTGTAGCGTATCCATCGATCCTTCTATTTCACGGCAGAAGCCGTATTGTCCGCCTGTCCCGCAAGCCCATTGTTGTTCATTCTGGAAGGGAGGTTCCGCGCCCGTCCTATTAATACGCGCAGCGCATGCTCTTACAATCGGCGCCTTGCCTGCTGGTGTGCGCAGCGTTCACCGGGGCTTCTTTTAGCGACAAACCGAGACGCGTTGCTTTCTGATGATGAGACGCCAACATGCGATCAAGCCCACCGTGGATTCTCGCCGGCAGTGGCGCGTCATGTTGCCGGCGCTCAGTCCCGCCGTTCGCGACTGGGCGAACAGCGACGGTCTGATCTGGCTGCATCTGCTGAAAACGGTCACTGCGGGTTTGCTGGCACTGGGCATCGCCATGTTTCTGGATCTCCAGCAGCCGCGAATCGCGATGACCACGGTGTTCGTGCTGATGCAGCCGTTCAGCGGCATGGTGCTCGCCAAGAGTTTCTACCGGATTCTTGGCACTGCGGTGGGGACGGTCGCTGCCCTGGTGCTCGGCGCGCTGTTCGTCCAGCAGCCCGAGTTGTACATGCTCGGCATGATCGGTTGGGTGAGCGTCTGTATCGCGGCAGCGGTCCGGTATCGGCATTTCAGATGGTACGGCTTTGTGCTGGCCGGCTATACCGCCGCTTTGATCGGCATCCCGAATGTCACGGCGCCTCACGACCTGCTTCTGGCGGCGCTTACGCGCGCAGCGGAAGTGGCGGTCGGTATCGTGTGTTCGAGCGCAGTCAGCGCGCTCATCGTGCCGCAGCGTTCCAGTCTTGCGCTGCGGCGCGCACTTCATCTTCGATATACAAATTTTACTGCGTTCGCTGCCGAGGTGCTGGGTCGCGGAATCGACCGTTGCCAATTTGAACGGCGCTTTGCGGACCTCGTCGACGAGATCGTCGGCTTTGAAGCGACGCGAACATTTGCTGCCTTCGAGGATCCGGCCATGCGTTCACGCAGCCAGCATCTCGGCCGTCTGAACGGCGAATTTATGGACGCATGTGCGCGGCTGCATGCGCTGCACCAGTTGCTCAAACGTCTGCGTGTCAGCGGCCCGATCTGGAGGGTCGACGCCATCACGCCGTACTTCAGCGAGCTGTCGGCACTGCTTGAATCCACGCGAGATGCGAATGCTGATGCAGCGCACGTAGCTGCCGGCTTGCGGCTCTTTCAGGCGAGCTTGCCAAGGCGCGTGCGTGAAACGAGACGGCCACTGGAAGCCGCGCCCGCTGAATCGCTCGCGGACTTCGATACCGCCTCGGAACTGCTATATCGATTTGTCGATGAATGGATCCGCTACTCCGAGACTTACGCGTCTTTGGCGTGGCGCAAACCGGGAGCTGGGCCGTACACCGCCGGCCGCTACGTGAGCAGGACGAACGGCTTTGTGGTCGCGTTTACCTTTGCCAGGTCGGCGGTGGTGATGGCGATCGCCGGCTGGTTCTGGATCGCCACCGACTGGCCCAGCGGCGGTCTGGCAGTGATCGGCGCGGCGCTGGTTTGTGCGTTGACGTCGACCGCGTCGAACGCATCGAAAATGGCCGTGCAGATGGCGGTCGGTGCGGTGCTGGCGACCATGACCGGCTACCTATTTACGTGCTACGTATATCCGAACATCGACGGCTTTCCGCTGCTTTGCGCGATGCTCGCTCCGGTGCTTGCACTCGGCGCCTTCATCGCGTCGCGCAAGCTCTCGGCAGGGTATGGCATCGGATTTTCGGTGTTCTTCTGCCTGCTCGCCGCGCCGGACAACGTCGTCACGTATGCGCCCGATCTGCTGATCAACAATGGGATAGCGATCACGGCGTCGTTATTGCTTGCAGCAATCGTGTTCTCGGTGGTGTTTCCCGCGGACATGCCGTGGCTCACCGAGAGAATCAAGGGTGATTTGCGCGCGCAAGTCGTGTCTGCGTGCAAGGACGAACTGCCCGGACTCAATCAACGCTTTCAGTCGAGCACTCACGATCTGGCCTCACAGTTGCGCATGCTACTGACGCGGCGCTCCCGACGCCGCCGTGATGCGTTGCGCTGGATGCTCGTCACCCTCGAAGTAGGGCACGCGGTGATCGATCTGCGCAATGAAGCAGCGCGCGCGGGCTACGCGCAAGCCCTTCATTCGCACTGGAACAGCGGCCTCACGCGGACTTGCGACGACCTCGCGCGGCTCTTTGCGCGACCGGACTCACACGCTCTCGAGCGCGCGCTCGGATCCGTGCGCGCGGCCACGTGGATCGCGCAGGACCTGCTGGAAACCGTCCGTGCCGACCGGGACCAGCGACACGACCTGCAGCGCATCCTGAGTTGCCTGCACTTCATCCGCACGGCGTTGCTCGACAAAGACGCGCCTTTCCATACGCGTTGACCCGCGCGTCGGATCGGGCGTGCGCCCCGATCCTTCTGCCAGATGGAAAGGTCCCTTCCGTCCAGCCTTGTTTATCCGCGTAGGTGGCGGTCATATAGTTTCTTCACCGCCGCGCAGTCCCCAAAAAGAACTTCCTGCGGGACGGAATCGTAAGAACTGGAGAACGAAATGAATGTGTTGAAGATTGCCCTGATTGCCTGCACTTTGTCCGCTGCTGTCGCTCATGCACAGACGGCGCCTGCCGCCTCGGAACAACAGGTCGCACAGGCGAATGCACCGCGCGCGAAGAGCGTCGATGAGCAACGCCGTGTCGCAGTACCGAAGGCCAAAGCTGAAGAGTGCGTAGGGCCTGTGAGTTTCTGTAATATTTTCTTCGGCAGCTAAGCAGCGCCACGCGCAACACCAGCAGTACCTGTAAGACCTGTCGCGGGAATGTTGCACGCGACGAAACGCCTGGCCGCGACGCCGTCCCGTCGAGACGCCGCGGCTGGTGCGACAAACTGGCTACTGAGCGAAGCACACCGCAGACGTGCGCACCGGTAGACTGGACGGGCGATTATGGAGAGACTCGATTTCATGTACCAGGACCGGATTCGTTGCTCCGCGCTGCGCGGAAAAATCACTTCAGCCGCCGAGGCGGCGCTTCTGATTCAGGACGGCATGCGCGTCGGCGCCAGCGGCTTTACGCGCGCGGGCGACGCCAAGGCTGTCCCGGTCGCACTCGCCGAGCGCGTCCGGCAGGAAGGCAAGCCGCTGCAAATTACGTTGATGACCGGCGCATCGCTAGGTCATGACGTGGATCGCATGCTCACCGAGGCGCATGTGTTGGCGCGTCGCTTGCCGTTTCAGGTCGACAAGACCCTGCGCGATGCGATCAACCGCGGCGAAGTGATGTTCGTCGATCAGCATCTGTCTGAAACTGTCGAGATGCTGCGCGCGAATCAGCTCGGCAAGCTCGATGTCGCCATTATCGAGGCCACCGCGATCACCGAAACTGGCGGCATCGTGCCGACCACTTCAGTCGGCAACTCGGCCAGCTTTGCGATCCTGGCCGACAAGGTCATCGTCGAAATCAATCTTGCCCAGCCGCTCGCACTCGAAGGGCTGCACGACATCTGGATTCCGGGCCGCAGGCCGAATCGCGAGCCGCTGCCGATCATGCATCCGCAAGACCGCGTTGGTACGCATGCCATCGAAATTCCGCCAGAAAAAATCGCGGCGATCGTGATCACCGACAAGGCGGACAGCCCGTCCACGGTGCTGCCCGCGGATGCGGAAACCGAGCTGATTGCGCGCCATCTGATTGAGTTTTTCCAGCACGAAGTGTCATGCGGACGCATGCCCCCGCAATTGCCGCCGTTGCAGGCGGGCATCGGCACGATTGCCAACGCGGTGCTGGCCGGTTTTGTCGATTCGCCTTTCGGCGCCTTCGAAATTTACTCAGAAGTACTGCAGGATTCGACCTTCGATCTGATGGACGCCGGCAAGGTGACGTTCGCCTCGGGTGCGTCGATCACGTTGTCGGCAGCGCGTCAGGCGCAAGTGTTCGGTGAACTCGAGCGCTATCGCGATCGCCTGGTGCTGCGTCCGCAGGAGGTCAGCAACCATCCTGAAGTGATTCGCCGGCTCGGTCTGATCGCCTTGAATACCGCATTGGAATTCGACATATACGGCAATGTGAATTCCACGCACGTCGGCGGCACGCACATGATGAACGGCATTGGCGGCTCGGGCGATTTCGCGCGCAATGCGTCATGCGCGATCTTTGCGACGAAGTCGATGGCGAAGGGCGGCCGCATTTCGAGTGTCGTGCCGATGGTGCCGCACTGCGATCACAACGAGCACGATGTGGACGTAGTCGTGACGGAGCAGGGCCTCGCCGATCTGCGCGGATTGGCGCCGCGGGAACGCGCTACGCTGATCATCGAAAACTGCGTGCATCCGCTCTATCGCGATCTGCTTCGCGACTACTATCGGGATGCCTTGCAATGGGGTGGGCAAACGCCGCATCGGTTGGACCAGGCTTTCACCTGGCATACGCGACTGCGTGACACCGGCTCGATGTTGCCGGCAGTAGAGGCGCGTCTCTAAACGCGAAGTAAAACCGGCGTCAGGTGGCATTCGCTCCCGACGCCGTAAGACATCAGGTGCTACGCTCAGGTGCCGCGCCGCACAAGCCGGATAAGGAACAGCAGAATGACGGCGCCGATCACGGCGGTAATGATCGAACCGATCCAGCCGCCGCCGAGCGAAATGTGCAACACACCGGCAAGCCAGCCGCCGATGAATGCGCCGACAATCCCGACGATGATGTCGACGATCAGACCGAAGCCGCCGCCCTTGACGAGCACGCCAGCCAGCCAGCCGGCGATTGCGCCGATGATGAGCCATGCAATGATGCCGTGTTCCATATTCGAGACTCCATGGTTGAGTGTGAAAAAATCACGGTGACAGAGCTTAGTCGAAGGTTATGGGACAGTCCATATTCAGGACGCGGAATTAACATTGTCTGAATCTATTGCAAGCTAAGTGTAGACGATGCGCACGAATATGGGGAGCTTACGCGAGGTGGCTCACTCAGGCGTCGGCTCCGCATCTTTAGCCGTCCAGCTCACGCTCGATACGCTCTTTTCCATGCTGATGCGGCTGGCCATCTGTTCGAGCTTCGGCTGATCTTTCGGATGCAGCTTCAATGTTGCGGTAACGCGAATGCGTCCCGTATCGTCTTCGACGTCTTCGCTCGTCAGGCTCTGGAACGACAGCGGTGTCGAATACATTGAGTTGGATACCGCGGTACGAATGTGAATTTCATCGGCCTCCCGGCAAACGATCGTCAGCACATACTCGCGCACGAGGTCGGCGTCCGAAACGGGCGCCGCGTTGATGGCACGGCTCACTTCACGCAACACCGTATTGGTCAGCAGTACGACCGCGGTGCCGGCGAGGGCCGGGCCGTAATGCCCCGCACCGCACAATACGCCGACGGCCGCCGAGCACCACAAGGTCGCGGCGGTGTTGATCCCCTGAATGGAGCCCTTGTCGCGCATGATCACGCCGCCGCCGAGAAAGCCGACGCCGGAGACGACATACGCGGCAATCTGGGTGATACCGGCGGTGCCGTTGCCGGTCAGCACGCCGAGCGTGACGAACAGGCACGCGCCGCTGGCGACCAGCGTGATGGTCCGCAGGCCGGCGTTGCGCTGGCGCATCTGCCGTTCGAGGCCGATCGCGACCCCGCAGCTAAAGGCGGCAAAGAGCCGCAAGACGAATTCAATTGTCATCGGTAAGAGAGGTTGAAGCGCGTGTTCGCACAGTGTGAACCTTACGCATGACAGCATCACGTATCCGCAGGTGGAACGCGAGCGTGGTCAGGCGTGACAAGGCATGCGAGCGGGGGCTCGCGACGCAAAAGGCGTGGAGCATGCGCAGGCCATCGGGCCATGCGGCGCTTCACTTGCAGCAAGAGGGTAAAAGCGACGTGCACCGTCGGGCCCGAGGGCAAGACGGCGACAGGCAAAGGCTGACGCGGAAATCTTGCCGATCAGGCGATCGGGCGAATCGAAGCTCGACTGGTACTACTGCTACTGTCCAAGATCGTGATTCCGGTTAAATGAACTGGGCGAATTCTAGGCAGCTCTGCAAAGTTAAGTCAAGCCGGGATGAGGCAGGGTGGCGGAATGTGTTGTGGGTCGCTTGCAGAATTTTCCCCGGCAAGATCGGAATTTTCCTCGCATAAATACGGACTCCGAATATTGACGAGGTCCATCCCGGAAAACACACTGTTCGCACACTTCGAAACACGTCGTGTGGTTCGGGTGCTCAATCCACGTTTCATTTCCCAGGGTTTCGCCCAGAAATTTTTCGGTTGTCCTTGCGCTGTACCTTGCACATCCGATCCGCACCATGTCGTCTCTTTTCCGCTGTTCACCCAATTGAGGAATATATGAAAGAAAAAGCTCTCGGCGTTATTGCCGGCGCATTGATTGCTGCGGCTCCGCTCGTGTCGTTCGCCGCCGGTTTGCCTGCGCCGTTTGAAGGCAGCAGCACGCTGCAGGCGGATGGTGTCGTGAAGTCGATCGACCAGGCAAAACATTCCGTGACTGTGCTCGACGCACAGGGCGGCGAAGCTTCATTCAACATTACCGATACGAGCAACCTGGCGCAGATCAAGCAGGGTGGCAAGGTCCATATCCGCATGATGCGCAACGCCATGGTCAGCGTGACGCGCGGTGCCGACGGCCACGGCGCGGCTGTTCAACCGGTACAGCAGAACACTGTACAGAACGTGACCGCCGAAGTTCAGGCGATCGATCATGCCTCCGGCATCATGGCCCTGAAGGGCCCGAATGGCGCGGTGTTTCATATTCAGGGCCGCGAGCCGGCAAAGGTCGCCGGCGTGACGCCGGGTATGCAAGTGTCGGTGGCATACGCACCGCAGGTTAGCGTGGCCGTCGCGCCAGCTCAGTAACGCAAATTGGCTGACGTGGCGCGTCAGCGCCAAAGCGCGGATGTCCTTTGCGGACATCCGCGTTTCTTTTTTGCAGTGCAATCCAGTATGACTCCGATGCGGCGATATGCGGCACTCTAGCCCGGGGCCTTAGTCGGGCTCGCCGGGCACGAGGCGCAATCGCGTGATCTCCGAGGGAGCTCCCAGGCGCTTCGGCGGTCCCCAATAGCCGGTGCCGCGACTCGTGTAGACCCACAGGCCGTTCAGCCGTGCGAGACCAGCCGTGAACGGCTGCTGGAGACGCACAAAGAAATTCCATGGGAAGAACTGCCCGCCGTGTGTGTGGCCGGATAGCTGCAGTGTGAAACCTGCTGCCGCGGCTGCTTCGGCAGAGCGCGGCTGGTGTGCCAGCAGTACTTTGATCAGCACGTCGCCAGGCGCTCCTGCGAGGGCCGCAACCGGGTCGCTGCGATGCAACGGATCATGATGGCCCGCTGAGTAATCGGTCACCCCGGCAATCACGGCGCGCGCGCCGTCGTGTTCCACGATCACATGCTCGTTAAGCAGAACGTTTAACCCCAGGCGCCGGAATTCATCGACCCAGGCGTTCGCACCGGCGTAATACTCGTGGTTGCCGGTCACGAGGAACGCCCCGTGACGCGCGCTGAGCCGTGATAGGGGCTGCGTGTGTCTGGTCAATTGCGGCACGCTGCCGTCCACCACATCGCCCGTGACGGCAATCAGATCCGGCTTCAGACGATTCACCGCGTCGACGATCGCATCCACGTAACGGCCTTTGATGGTTGGGCCGACGTGGATATCGCTGATCTGGACGATCGTGAAGCCGTCGAGCGCCGGCGGCAAATCGTCGATCGGCACCTCGATCGTCACGACCTTGGCGCGGCGCCGTGCGTTGAACAGGCCGACGAGTGTCGAGAGCAGCGCAAGCAGCGGTACCGCGGCCGCCGAGCCGATGCGCCAATGCGCGATTGCTATCGTGTTCGGCCAGATTGCATCGACGGTGAGCAGCGAGGCGAGCGCCAGGTCACGCGCGAACGTCAGAACCAGCAGCGACGAGAAGAAACCCATCGCCAGCAGCCCGACCCACGCGAGGCGGTCGCTGAGCGGCTGCTGTTTGATGGTGCGCGCCAGCATGCCGAGCGGTATCAGAAAGATCGACAGCACCAGCCACAACGCGCACAGCCACCGGCCGGTGATGCTGACGGGCATGTCGGGAATCAGACGAAAACCGACGTAGATATGCAGCAGGATGCCAATCAGGATGAAGCGAACAAGAAACGATGAGCGGCGCATAGAGAGGATAGAGGCGGGAAGGGGCCGGCACGAGCGGAGCAACGGCGGCGGCTCGCCAACTGCAATCATGAAATAGCGGGCGAGCCGGATCATTCTACCGAGATGTGCAAACCCTTGCCGAGGGCGCCAGATCTGCTTCCAGGACTGGCCGGACACGTCTGTTTTTGACGAGGCAAGTGGATACCGCAACGCAGCAATTCTCGTTGCCGCATGCCGCCGTCTGAACTGCAGCGACGCTCTAATTAAATGGGCTTTGAATTGTGTTTCGCGTGCACTATTCTCAAATAGAACCGGCTCGTCTCAGGGCCATCGCGGCCCAGCGGCGGTTCGTTTTGTCCTCGGTTGAGGGCGAGGCAGGAGGCGCATCATGAAACTGCTTGGGTCGGGCAATCACGTACGCCACGTACTTCATGGGCATCACGTCGGACGAGAGGGCAGCCACGTCATGCTGCCGCTGGTGGGCATATCGCTGATGGCGCTCGCCTTGTACTTCGGCGTGCGCGACATCGACTTCTCCGAGCTGGGCAAAAACGCGTTATTCGACGTGGTGATGGTATGCGTTGCACTCGGCATCGCAGGGCTGTTCGGCGTCGTCGGCGCGTGGTTGCGTTCCAATGGCGACGACGCTGACGAAGGCTTTTGCTTTATCGGTGCGGTGATCGGCACAGTGGTGTTCTACGTGGCGCTCTTCAGATAAACGCACCGGCGGCTTAAGGGCTTTCAGACGATCTGGGCGGCTTCGTCGAAGGAGAAGCGCGGGCTGCGCGGGAAGAGCTTCGACGGGTCGCCATAGCCCAGATTGATCAGGAAGTTCGACTTTACGGTCGTGCCGGCGAAGAAGGCCTCGTCGACCTTGGCGGCGTCGAAGCCCGACATCGCACCCGTGTCCAGGCCGAGTGCGCGAGCAGCGAGAATCAGATAGCCGCCTTGCAGCGTCGAATTGCGAAAGGCCGTATCCGCGATCGCCCTGTCGTTGCCGGCGAACCAGCTACGCGCGTCGGCATGCGGAAACAGTTTCGGCAGATGCTCGTAAAACGCCATATCCATCCCGACGATCACCGTGACCGGTGCCGCCATCGTCTTCTCGAGATTGCCCGGCGACAAGGCCGGACGCAGCTTTTCTTTGCCTTCGGGCGTTTTCACGTAGACGAAGCGGCCGGGGCTTGAATTGGCCGAGGTCGGGCCGAGCAGCACGAGTTCGGTGAGCTGCTTGAGCACGGCGTTGTCGACCGGTTTGGCCTGCCAGCCGTTATGGGTGCGCGCTTTGCGAAAGAGCTGGTCGAGAGCCTGATCGGAAAGAATCATGATGGATACCCGTTGAAGTTGCAGAGTGAAAAAAACGGATGACAGCGCAAGCCACAGGCGTGAGCGTCGTCGTCGTTGCCGCCATAATAGCTAGGTTCTCACTCGCGCACGTGTCGCGCACGCAATCGCATTCGGGCAATCTTATGGCGGACCTTTTCGACGACCTTCCGGCGCCCGACGTGGACTGGTATCCCGAGTGGCTCGCGCCCGAGGCCGCGGCGCGCGCTTTGGCGCAACTCATCGGCGAAGTGGAATGGCGTCAAGACATGATGGGTACGCCCGCCGGCCGTGTGCCGCTGCCGCGGCTGACCGCCTGGCAGGGCGAACCGGACGCGGTCTACGTCTACTCCGGCATTCGCAACGTACCGCAACCGTGGACCGCGACCGTCGCGGAACTGCGAGCCGCCGCGGAGGCAAGCTGCCACGCGCGCTTTAACAGCGTGCTGATCAACCGCTACCGCAGCGGCACCGACAGCATGGGATGGCATGCGGACCGCGAGCCTGAACTCGGCACCCAGCCGGTGATTGCGTCGATCAGCCTGGGCGTCGCGCGCACTTTCGACTTGCGGCACAACAAGACTGGCGTCGTGCAGTCGTTTTCGCTGAAAGGCGGCAGCTTGCTGGTGATGAAGGGCAACACGCAGGCCGACTGGCGGCATCGCGTGCCGAAGGAGCCGCGTGTGGCCGGCGAGCGGATCAATCTGACGTTTCGCTGGGTGACGCCGCGCGGGGCAACTCGCTAGCTTGCGGGCTGACCGTTAGCCGCGCCGCTCCTGGTCCGAAGGCCCCAAAGCCCGGCACCCACTCGCTATAAGGCACGAAGCCACATCGAGCACTTAAGCGCATAAAAAAGCATCTCCAGCGTTACGCTCGATCGCCGCCGATGCTCGAGCGAACCCGCAGCATTGCCCACGTCCACCGTTACTGCCGATACCGCCAGCGATACCAGAATTGGTATCGCTGACGCGAATCATATGATTGGACGGTTAACGCCCCAGACACTACGCTACATCACGATCCACGCACCGTGAGGGCCGCGAATGCCGGGCGGGTTCGATGGATCGCCTACACAACAACGATCAGGAGACAGTCATGGCGAATACACGACGCGCCGCATGTCGTGCGTTGGGCGCGCTTGCGCTTTGCTCGAGCATCGGCGCACTGGCGCTGACAGCGCCGGGCGCATACGCGCAGGACAAACAGATCACCCTCGGCTTCGCCCAGGTCGGCGCGGAAAGCGCATGGCGAACCGCCAACACCGAGTCGGTGAAGTCAGCGGCGGCGGACGCCAAGATCAAGCTCAAATTCTCCGACGCCCAGCAAAAGCAGGAAAACCAGATCAAGGCGATCCGCTCCTACATAGCGCAGAAAGTCGATGTGATCGCGTTCTCTCCGGTCGTCGAATCCGGCTGGGAGCCGGTGCTGCGCGAAGCTAAAGCCGCAAAAATTCCGGTGATCCTGACTGACCGCAACATCGACGTGAAAGACACGTCGCTGTACGTAACGATGATTGGCTCGGACTTCATGGAAGAGGGCCGGCGCGGTGGTCATTGGCTGGCCGATCACTATAAGAATGATCCAGGTCCCATCAACATCGCAGAACTGCAGGGCACGGTCGGCTCGGCGCCTGCCAACGACCGCCATTCCGGCCTGATCGAAGTGATCAAGAGCGATCCCAAATTCAAGATCATTGCGTCGCAAAGTGGCGACTTCACGCTTGCCGGTGGCAAGCAGGTGATGGAAGCATTTATAAAAACTTATGGAAATAAAATAAATGTAGTTTATGCGCATAACGACGATATGGCGCTCGGCGCCATCCAGGCGATGGAAGAGGCCGGCATGCATCCGGGCAAGGACATCACCGTCGTCTCGTTCGATGCGACCAAGGGCGGCTTCCAGGCGATGGCCGCGGGCAAGATGAACGTCGATGTGGAATGCAGTCCGCTGCTGGGGCCGCAACTGATGTCGGCGGTCAAGGACGTGGTGGCCGGCAAGCCGCTGCCCAAGCGCATCCTGACGGAAGAGACCGTCTTCCCGATGAGCGTCGCGGCGCAGACTTTGCCGACGCGCAAGTACTGAGGCGGAGTGTGATGGCTAACTGATTAGCTATCCATACGATAGACGCAGAACGCAAGCGAAGTACGGACGGATCGCAGGGGTTTCTCCAGTG
Organism: Paraburkholderia sp. GAS32; assembly: GCF_050434225.1. Classification (NCBI taxonomy): domain Bacteria; kingdom Pseudomonadati; phylum Pseudomonadota; class Betaproteobacteria; order Burkholderiales; family Burkholderiaceae; genus Paraburkholderia; species Paraburkholderia sp. GAS32. Next base: position 12,954 of record NZ_JBNPVS010000042.1, read on the forward strand.
GTGCCTGACCGCCTGGCTGCTTCGGCAGCGGGCGGTCTCTTTTCCGCAGAATCAGATTGCGCACAACGGGGCCAGCCTGAGCCCACCCGACCAACGCACCGCCGATCGAGCGAGGTCTATGACGCATCCCGCATCGGAACCCAATCCGCCGGCCATGAAGGCCGTCACAGGCGACGCTCGCGACGGCGCCGCCTCGAATGCACTCGAACCCATTCTGGCCACTACCGGCGTCAGCAAGACGTTTCCGGGCGTGAAAGCGCTGCAGCGGGTCGACTTTCGTCTGTTCCCCGGCGAGATTCACACCCTGATGGGACAGAACGGCGCCGGCAAATCCACCCTGATCAACGTGCTGACCGGCGTAGTCGCGCCTGACGCCGGTACGATCCGCCTCGGTGGCGAGACCGTCGCGTTTGCGTCGCCGCAGGAGGCGGAAGCGGCCGGCGTGCGCACGCTGTATCAGGAAGTGAACCTGTGCCAGAACCTGTCGGTGGCGGAGAACATCTTTGCGGGCCGGCAGCCAAAGCGTTTCGGCGCGATCGACTGGCCCGACATCAAGCGGCGCGCGCAGGCAGCGCTTGCCCGCCTCGACGTGACGCTCGACGTCACCAGATCGCTCGACGCCTATCCGATCGCCGTGCAGCAGATGGTGGCGATCGCAAGGGCACTGTCAGTCGACGCACGCGTGCTGATCCTCGACGAGCCGACCTCCAGTCTCGACGACGGCGAAGTCGCGCAGCTTTTCAAAATACTTCGGCATCTTAAGCAGTCTGGAATCGCCATTCTGTTTGTCACGCATTTCATCGAGCAAACCTATGCCATTTCCGATCGCATCACGGTAATGCGCAACGGCGAGCGTGAAGGCGAATATCTCGCGCGGGATCTGCCGGCCGATCAACTGGTCGCGAAGATGGTCGGTCATGAGCGCATGAGCGCGCGTTTGCGCGAGGCGGCACATGACGGCCACGCTGTTCATGAAGGGCCAGAGAGCAAGGACGCGGTTCAGCCGTTCGTCGAATTGCGCGGCGTCGGAAGGCGCGGCACGTTGCAGCCGATCGACCTCGACGTGCAGCCGGGCCAGATCCTGGGCCTGGCCGGCCTGCTAGGCTCGGGCCGCACGGAGACCGCCCGGCTGTTGTTCGGAGCAGATCGCGCCGACAGCGGCACGATCCTGATCGAAGGCCGGCCTGTGCGGCTGCGTTCGCCCCGGGACGCGGTGCGCCACGGCATCGGCTATTGCGCGGAGGACCGCAAGAAAGAGGGCATCGTCGCCGAACTGTCGATCCGCGAGAACATTTTGCTGGCGCTGCAGGCGCGACGCGGCTGGCTGCGCAAGATCAAACGGCATCGCGCGCAAGAAATCGCGGACATGTGGATCGAGCGTCTCGGTATCAAGGCAGCGGACGCCGAACAGCCGATCGGGCTGCTCTCCGGCGGCAACCAGCAGAAAGCGCTGCTCGCGCGCTGGCTCGCCACGAATCCCAAACTCCTGATTCTCGACGAGCCCACTCGCGGCATCGACGTCGCCGCCAAGTTCGACATCATGGACCGCTTGCTGGCGCTGTGCGCGAACGGTCTGAGCATCCTGTTCATTTCGTCGGAGATCAGCGAGGTGCTGCGCGTGAGTCATCGTGTGGCGGTGCTGCGCGATCGTCGCAAGATCGCAGAAGTGGCCGGCAAGGCCTCGAACGAAGACAACATTTATCGACTCATCGCGGGGAGCGGCGAATGAAGCTATCGAACTGGTTCGTGCGCGATGGTGTGGAGCGCCCGTTGATCTGGCCGTGCGTCACGCTGGTGCTCTTGTGCGCCCTGAACCTCCTGGTGAATCCAAATTTTCTTTCTTTGAGAATGCTCGACGGGCACCTGTTCGGCGCGCCGATCGACGTGTTGAATCGCGCTGCGCCGCTGGTGCTGGTTGCGACCGGCATGACGCTGGTGATCGCCACGCGCGGCATCGATATTTCGGTTGGCGCGGTGGTCGCGATCGCTGGCGCCGCAGCGGCCACGATACTCGTTACGCAACCCGCGCCGAGCGCCGGATTGATCGTGCAGGCCCTGGTCGCGGCGCTGATCGTCGGCGTGTTGAGCGGCATGTGGAACGGATTGCTGGTGTCGTTCGTCGGCATGCAGCCGATCATCGCAACGTTGATCCTGATGGTCGCCGGCCGTGGCATTGCGCAATTGTTGACTGCGGGGCAGATCATCCCGATCGGCGCACCGGGTTACCTGTTCGTCGGCGGTGGGTATTGGCTTGGCGTGCCGTGTTCGGTGTGGATCGCAAGCGTTGCCGTGCTGGCCACCGTGGGGCTCGTTGAAGGCACCGCGCTCGGGCTCTTCATTCGCGCGATCGGCGTTAATCCAGTGGCGACGCGTCTCGTCGGCCTGCGCTCGAAAGCGCTGGTATTCGCGGTGTACGGCTTCTCGGGACTGACCGCCGCGATGGCGGGCATCCTCATCAGCTCGAACGTGCGCAGCGCCGATGGCAACAACGCGGGCCTGCTGCTCGAACTCGATGCGATTCTGGCGGTGACGCTCGGCGGCACATCGCTGCTCGGTGGCCGCTTCAGTCTCGCCGGCACCGTGCTGGGAGCGTTGATCATCCAGACGCTCACCTATACGACTTATTCGATCGGCGTGCCGCCGGAAGCGACGCTCGTCGTCAAGGCGGCCGTGGTGCTGGCGGTGAGCGTGATCCAGTCGCCCTCGGCGCGCTCGCTCGCCATGTCGCTCTTCAGGCAGCGCGGGGTGGCGCGATGAGACGACTCCTCGAGGCCTGGGCTCATATCGTCGATCCGCGCACCTTACCGATCGCCGTCACTGTCCTGTTGTTCTGCGCCCTGTTCGGTTTCGGCTCGGTGATGTACACCGGCTTTTTCTCGTGGCAAGTGCTGCTCGATCTGCTGGTCGATAACGCCTTCCTGCTGATTGTCGCGATCGGTATGACGTTTGTGATCGTGTCCGGGGGGATCGATCTGTCGGTGGGCTCGGTGGTGGCGCTGACCACCATCGTCGAAGCGGTGTTGTCCGAACACATGCATTGGCCAGTCTGGTTGATCGTGCCGATCGTGTTGCTGATGGGCACGGTGTTCGGCGCGGTACAGGGGGCGCTGATTCACTTTTTCCGCTTGCAGGCGTTCATTGTCACGCTGGCCGGCATGTTCTTCGCGCGTGGCCTGTGCTTTCTGATCACGACGCAGTCGATCACCATCAACGATCCGACGTTCCAGAAAATTTCCGCGTTTCGGCTCAATATCGGTGTCGGTTCGGTGACGGCCAATGTGTTGATCGCCCTCGTCACGCTTGCCGCGGCGATCTATGTCGCGCATTTCACGCGTTTTGGCCGCAATGTGTATGCGATTGGTGGCAATCCGCGCTCGGCGTTGCTGATGGGCTTGCCGGTCGCGCACACGCGGATCGGCGTGTATGCGTTGAGCGGCTTCTGTTCGGCGCTCGGCGGCGCGGTGTTCACGTTCTACGTGCTGTCGGGTTATGGGCTGCAAGGGCAGGGTATGGAGCTCGACGCGATCGCGGCGACGGTGATTGGCGGAACGTTGCTGACGGGCGGTGTCGGCTATGTGATCGGTTCGCTGTTCGGCGTCGGCATTCTAGGCACGATCCAGGCGCTGATTACCTTCGACGGCACGCTCAGTTCGTGGTGGACCCGCATTGTGATCGGCGCGTTGCTGTGCGCGTTCTGCCTGCTGCAACGGCTGATCGAGCGGCATGCGAAATCGGTGGGGCGGCCGGGTGGCACCGGTGCTGTTGTGACGCCAGGCCGTGAGCATGGTCGCGGCGATGCACCAGCGGCGTCCGATTCCCATGTGATCGGACGCGCGCCGGAGCAGGCGTTATAGCGCGAGTGCGCGGCAGCGCGGCTTAGGTGCTGAGTTCCCGCCCTCGGGTTTCCGGCAACGTCAGCGCGGCGAGGATCACGAGTCCGTATGCCGCGGCGGCAAATACGCCGATCGCGTGACCGAGCGTCATGGTCTGCGAGACGTAGCCGATCAGGAACGGAAATGTCGCGCCGACTGCCCGCCCGAAGTTGTAGCAGAAGCCCTGGCCGGAGCCCCGAATGCGCGTCGGAAACAGCTCGGTGAGAAACGCGCCCATCCCCGAGAAAATGCCGGACGCACAGAAGCCGAGCGGGAAGCCGAGCACGAGCATCGTGAGGTTGTCGAGCGGGAGTTGCGTGTAGATCAGCGCGATCGCACACGAGGCCAGCGCGAACGTGATGAACGCGCGTTTGCGGCCGATCTTGTCGCTGACGTAAGCGCCCGTCAGATAGCCGCAGTACGAGCCGACGATCACCACCCCCAGATAGCTGCCGGTGCCGATCACGCTCAGATGCCGCTCGGTCTTCAGATACGTCGGTAGCCAGGTGGTCACCGCGTAGTAGCCGCCTTGCACGCCGGTCGCGAGAATGGACGCACGCAGCGTCGTCCAGACGATGTCGCCGCGGAAGATGTCGAGCAACGAGGGACGCGTTTGTGCCGCGGCTTGCGCTTCTTTCTGCTGCCGATGCACCTCTGGCTCTTCAACGAAGCGGCGAATCCAGATCACGAATGGCGCCGGCGCAATACCGATCGCGAACAGCACGCGCCACGCGTAGTCGGCCGGTACCCATGAAAACACGGCCATGAACAGCAGCGTCGACACGCCCCAGCCAATTGCCCAGCCTGCCTGTACAAGGCCTACCGCCTTGCCGCGGTCACGCGGACGGATCACTTCGCCGATCAGCACTGCGCCCGCCGTCCATTCTCCGCCGAAGCCGAGCCCCATCAGGCCACGTGCCCATAGCAGCTGCGAAAAATTCTGCGCCAGTGCGCAAGCCAGCGTGAAAACCGCGAACCAGAGAATCGTGATCTGTAAGGTCTTCACCCGGCCGATGCGATCCGACAGCACACCGGCCGCCCAGCCGCCGAGCGCGGAACTCAGCAGCGTGACCGTCCCGATGAGACCCGCATCGCCGCGCGTAATGCCCCATGTCGCGATCAGCGTCGGAATCACGAAGCTCAGGAATTGCGTGTCCATTGCGTCGAGCACGTAGCCGATCTTGCAGCTCCAGAACGCACGCTTCTCGCTAACGGAAATCTGCTGATACCACGCAAACGGGTTTTTGCCTGTGCCGGGCGCACTGTAGCGCTCGGTGTCTGCGGTCAACTGTACTTCGGTTTTCATAGCTGGGCTCCGGTCGTAGTCAGTGGCCGCGTCTTGGTGCGCGACTTGGGGTGGGGCAACTCAAATAGCGCCGCGGCTAGAGCATCGCCAGCGTGGTGTTGGGAATGTCGGTGACGAGCATGTGTCCCGGTTTGTGCCCGATTGCAAACGGCAAACGCGCGCTTTCTATCGCGGCTTGTGGTGTGACGCCACAGGCCCAGAACACCGGTAACTCGTCGCTGCGTACCTCGACTGCGTCGCCGAAATCGGGCCGCGTAATGTCGCGAATACCGATCAGCGAGGGATCGCCGATATGAACCGGCGCGCCATGTACCGCGGGAAAACGGCTGGTGATCTGGATGGCGCGGATTGCGTCGGCGGCTTTCATCGGTCGCATCGAAACTACGCGATTGCCGCCGAATACCCCTGCGGCCACGTTGCGTTCCCGCGTCCGATACATCGGCACGTTGACCTGCTGTTCGATATGGCGCAGCGGAATACCTTCACGCCGCAACATTTCCTCGAACGAAAACGAGCAGCCGATCGCGAACACCACCAGATCGTCGCGCCACAGTTCGTCGAGACTGCGCACCTCCTCGGCACGTTCGCCGTGGCGATACACGTAAAACGCGGGGACGTCGTTGCGTATGTCGAGATCGTTGCCGAGCGATGGGACACGCCATTCGCCGGGTTCGCCGATGCCGAGCAACGGGCAAGCCTTCGGATTGAGCGTGCAGAAGCGCAGGAAGTCGTCGGCGTATTGCCTGGGCAGGATCGCCAGATTGGCTTGCGCGTAGTCGCCGCAGTAGCCCGCAGTCGGCCCGGAAAGACGGCGGCTGCGAATCTGCTGACGAAACTCGGATGGCGTGTAGGACATGAACGGCTTGACTCCAGCTAGGTCCGGGTGACCGATGGAAGCCAGATTAGTAACGCCAAAAATATCCTTCCAGCGAGTTATTCTTGTGTTTTGTTAAATTAAACTTAACAGCACCGCCGGTGATTTTGCGGCGATGATCGAGTCTTTCGGGTCGCTGTTGGGAGAGCTAATGCAATGAATACCCGCTTTGTCGAAACGTTTCTGACGCTCGCCCGTCTAGGCAGTTTTCGCGCGACCGCTGCGGCAATGCACGCGACGCCCGCCGCGATTTCGCTACGCATCAAAACGCTTGAAGCAGAGTTGGGCGTCGAGTTGATAGAGCGCGATGCCGCCGAATTCCAGCTCACGGCGCATGGCGAACGGCTGCTCGCGCATGCGCGCTCGGTGGTGCAGGCCACGCGCTCGCTGCAACTGGCCGCACAGGACGAAACCCAGGTGACGAAGCGGTTGCGGCTCGGCGTCATCGAAACGGTGGTGCATAGCTGGCTGCCGGACTACATCCGGATGCTGAACGTCGAGTACAACCGCATCGTCGTAGACCTGACCGTCGACTCGAGCGCCGTGCTTGGGCCTCGTTTGCGCGCCGGCGAGCTGGATCTCGTCATTCAGGTGGAGGAAACCGGCGAACAGGAAGCGTCGATCGTTTCGACCTTGCTGGCGAGCTATCCGGTGCGCTGGATAGCGCGCAACGATCTGATTCCGGCGAGCCGTGCGAAGCATGTGCAGACTGTATTGCGGAAACCCGTGCTGACGTTCGGCCGTGGCACCGCGCCGCAAGTCGCCGTGGAGGCGATCGTGGAGATGCTCGCGAAGCGCGCCGGTGTGCCGCTTGCGGATACTCAGGTGACCTGTATGCCGTCGGTGGCGGTGATCGTGAAACTGTTGCGCGATGGCTATGGAATCGCGGCAGTACCGGCGCTGTTCGTCGAACCTTTTCTGAGCAGCGGCGAACTGGGGCAATTGCAGGTGCGTCCGCTGCCGCCGCCGATCGACGTTGCGATGATCTACCGCGACGACGCCGACGTCGGTGTGCTGGCGGCATCGCGCGTTGCACGCAGCGCGTGTGATCAGTATGCGAAGGCGATGGGGCGGCAGTTGATCGAGAGGCGGTGAGGCAGGGCTCGAGTCGGGCGAATGGCCGCGTCTTAGAGTCCATCCATACCGAGTCGCCGACGCGCAGTAGCGACCAGCTTGTCGAACCAGAAGGCACTTGCGGCAAGCGCAGTGGTCTCCGGAAAGTTCTCGCGCGCAATGTCCGTCAACACCTGGTCCGGCGGCGCTTCGATCAGCACGCGGGCGCCCATTTCCTGCATAACGGTGAGCGCGTCGAACCAGCGTACGGTGTGACGCATATTGGTCGCGAGATCGTCGCGAATGGCGTCTGCTGTGTACAAGGGGCGGCCGCCGCGATTGCCGATATAGGTAGTCTGTGGCGTGTGGAAAGGGACGTCTTTTGCGTACGCAACGAGTTCGTCCGTGGCATGCGCGAGCAGTTCGCAATGTGACGGCACACTTACCGCAAGACGCATGGCTTTGCGAGCACCTGCCGCCAGAGCGCGTTCGATGAACGTGTCCAGCGTGCCATTCGCCCCGGCCATGACGATCTGACGCGGCGCATTTACGTTGCCAATATAGACGCGTTGATTGCCCGCTTCAGCGTGCTGCGCGGCGAGTGTTTCCAGTTGGTACTCGGTCAAACCCGACACTGCCGCGAGACCGTAGCCGGATGGGTACGCTGTCTCCATCAACTCGGCGCGTTTGCGAACCATCTTTAACGCGTCGCCAAAGTGAACCGCGCCGCAACTGACCGCCGCCGCGTACGCGCCCACCGACAAACCCGCGCTGATCTCCGGCAAGAGTTGTTCCTCTGCCAGTGCGCGTGTGATCGCCACGCCCGCGGCGGTCAAACCGATCTGAACAGCTACGGTTGAGCGCAGGGCATCTGGCGTGTCAAGGGTGAGTACGTCGATGTCGAGCACCTGAGACGCTTCTTCGAGTGTGCCGGTCACGGCGTGATGCTGCGGCAGACGGTGCAGAAATCCTTCCGACTGCGCGCCCTGGCCGGGAAACAGAAGAGCAAGCATCAGGCATTGCCGTGAGCGGGCGCCCACGGATCGGTAACCAATTGCGGCCCGCGAGCATGGCGCGCCATCACGCGTGCTTTGTCCGCTGCCCACTCGGCCAGCGCAACGCCGCCTGCGGGCGTTTCCAGTTGCGCATCCACACGAATGCCGGCGCGTTGCGCGGTCGCTTGAAGATAGTCCAGCAACTGAATGGCGGCGTGGTGCGAGAGTTTTTCCGGTGCGCGAATCAGCAGATCGAGATCGCTCGAGAACGTGACCGTGAGAGTCTGCGTTGCCAGTTCGAAGCCTGCGCTGCCGGTCGGTCCCCAAACGAATCCAGCCAATGCGCTGGCCGTGTCGCGTCGTAGTGCAGCAAGGGCCGCGAAAGTCGGCAACGCATTGCGCGACGCAAGCGGGCTGCGTCGCGCCAACGCTTCCGGCGCCACGGCGATTTCAATATCGTCCCGATGCGCCCACGTGCCGTAACGCTGCGACCGCTCCGTACCGCGCAAGCCGATCGCCACGAAGCCGTCAGCGGCCAGTGCGCGTCGCACAACCGCATACGGCGCGCGCTCGAAAGACCCGCGAACCCACGCTGGCTCGCCGTCAAACTGTGGCAAGCGGTGCAAGCGCAGCAGATCATGCGGCTGCCAGCGCGCGTCGCACGACAACGCGTGATCGGCTGCAAACGGCGGCGCGGCGCAGACCTGCATTACACGGCATCCCATTGTTCGGCGAGACGCCGCCGCACTTCGATCGACGCCGCGCGATTCTTTTGAGCGGCAGCCGATTCCAGACGATGCGACAGATCGCGACCGCCAGCGCGCGCGCTGCGAATCTGTTCGGTCAATACCTGACGCACGCGCTCGATTTGCGCGGCATCGGGTGCGTCGGCGTCGATGCCTTCGATCAACTGATCGAGCAGGCCAAGCTTGGCGAACGACGTCATCGAGTACGACATCGGCACAATGGTTTCACCGAGCGCGTCGAGTGCTTCGACGGTGCGCCGCGTAACGCGCGCGGCCGCTTCCTTGCCCATTGCGTGAACCATCGTGCCCGGCGCTTCGAGTGCAACGATCCGGTTGGCCTGATAGCCGTGCGCGAGGAATGCGCCCGACATGGCGGGCCCGACGATCAGCGCGATCACCGGATGCCCGGCGTCGCGCGCCGATGCATAGGCATCGACCGCGGCGGCGCAGGCGAGGTGAATGCCGAGCATCTCTTCGCGGTAACCGTACGCCTGGCTTTTCACATCGACGATCGCGACGATTGGGCGGCGCGTACCGCTCGCTTCGTCCTGCGCAATGACCTCGCGTACAGCGCGTGCGAGCAGCCAGCCTTGTTCGAGACCGACGACGTTATCGGTCGCGCGCGGAAAGCGGTTGTCGGGATCGGGGACGACCGCAATGAAGTGCGCGGTCTCGCCGCCGAGCGACGCGTCGCCGCACCATACGGGCGCGTTACCGGACGATTCGCCGGCAAGTGCATGGAACCAGCGTGCGCCGCGGCTGAGGGTGGCATCGCTCATGCCTGCTCCTTGCGCGCGTTGTTCTGCGCATGTGGGTTGTACACGTCACGCATCGTTTCCGGCGTCACGCTGGCCGGGTCGATTCGCGCGAGGCGGTTGAGAAAAACGTCAACCTGTTCGCTGCGATGCGCAGCCGGCAGCCCTTGGGTGAATGCGGACCGCACGGCGGCGCGTGCCGCGTCCGCATCGTCGTCGACCAGTTGATCGGCGAGCGCGGTCGCGGCCCGTTGTTCGCCGCCGATCAATTGCCAAACGCGGCGCCGATCGCTCGCATCGAGTTCTTCAATACCGGCTTCCTGTTCGATCACTTCGGGGCCGTTCATGCCGAGCCGTCCCTGTTTCGTTACGACCAGATACGAGCACAAGGCCGCTGCCAGCGACATGCCACCGAAGCAACCGACCATCCCCGCGATCACGCCGACCACGGGCACATGCCGGCGCAACGCGACAATCGAGGCCTGAATCTCGGCGATGACCGCGAGACCGAGGTTAGCTTCCTGCAACCGCACGCCGCCGGTTTCGAACAGCACGACTGGGCGGACGATCTTGCCGCGTTCGCAGTCGCGCAAGGCCATCTCGAGCGCGGCGGCGATCTTGCTGCCCGACACTTCGCCGATACTGCCGCCCTGGAACGCGGACTCGATGGCAGCGACCACAGCCGGCTCGCCGTCTATAGTGCCGCGTGCGATCACGCAGCCGTCATCCGCCTGGCAGACGACACCTTGCAACGGCAGCCACGGCGATTCGATCTTGTCGAACGGTCCGAGCAGTTCGCGGAACGTGCCGGCGTCGAGCAGCGAGCGGGCGCGTTCGCGGGCGGGCAGTTCGATAAAGCTTTCGCGCAGCATCGGCGCGGGGTGTGCGGCGGCGACAGTAGTCATGCGGCGTCTCCCTGTTCCGCCGCTTCAATGGCCTCCGCGAGCCGCAGCGCGACGACGCCCGGTGTCGCACCGAAGTCGTTGATTTCGATTTGCGCTGCGCCGTCGTAGCGCGTGAAGAAGCGGTCGAGCACGCTCTTCCAGATGTGGCTGTAGCCGTCGACGCTGGTCCGCACGACCACATGCGCGCTCAGGGCCGCGCCGTTTTCGGCTGGCGACAGCAGGACTTCCAGATCGCCCGAACCGACTACGCCGACATGCGCGCGAGTCGTGACGGCGCGTTGCGCCGGATAGTCGAAGGTCAGATGTTCCATGAGGCTGAGCTCCCGCCGGCGTCGTGATGCGCCAGCATGTCGAGAAAGAGGGCGGCGGCGAGCAGATCGGCTGCGCCGCCAGGGGATGCGTTGAGCGACAGCAATGCGTGTTCGAGTGCGACGAGGGCGGTGTGCCCATCCGGCGTCGAGCTTCCGCCGGCTTGCAGCACGCGGCGCGCGCCGCGTTGCGCGGCGTGCAAACCGGGCAAACCCGCGCGATGCAGCAGACAGGTGTCGTCGAGCGACACCATGATCGAGAGCAGGGCGTCGACGCGCGCGGCGGTTTCGTCGATTCCTCGGGCCCGCGCTGCGAGTAAAGCGGGCAAGCCGATATTGACGACATGCGGGAAACCGTCTTGCGCTTCGCGGCGTGCTCCACCGACCTGATAGCGCTGCCGCGCGCGTTCACCGTGACTATCGGAGGGGGCGGCGAAGCGATCCGGGAAGCAGGCAGTTTGTGCCGCGAGCGTGCAGACGCGCGAAGCGCTCAGGTGCGCAGTGTCGCCCGTCATCGAAGCCCCCGCCACCAGCAAGCCGACGATCCAGATCGCGCCGCGATGCGCGTTGCTGCCGCCGGTGGCATGCAGCATGTCCTGTTCGCCGGCGCGGCCGATCTGCGCGAGTTCAGCACGCAAAAGCGCGGATGGTTCGCCGTGGCGGCGAGCCGCGCGGGCGAGCGCCGCGAAGGTTGGTTCCAACGCATGTGCCGAGCGCAGCATGGTGGCGAGATCGAGGTCGCGATGCGCACCGCTGCCGCGCCGGTCGACCAGTGCGGGTTTCGGCGTGAGTTGAGCCTCTTCGATTAGCGCGGACACCGCGAAGCGCGCGAGCTGTGCATCGGACGGTGCTGCCCGTACCCTAACCGCCTGCCTTTCTACCGTGTCTGCCGCGTGCAAAACCGTGGCGCGCTGGCGTGCCGGCGCGATGCGCCAGAGCACGTCGACGTCAGCCACTGGTTCGGCATACGCCGTGAACCTGGCCGTGCCCGTCTCTCTCCCAGTCAGCGCGGCCGCACGGGACGCGAGTTCCGCCTTCGCGTCCGGCATGGCGTCGGCCTCGCACTCGAGCAAAACAGCGGGCGCCATCGTTACCAGCTCCTGAAGCGGGCCGGCGGCTCGTACAGTCCACCCGACCACGTCACCAGATCGTCGATGCTGCGTGCGGCCAGCAACGAGCGCTTCGCTTCACCGCGTCGAATGCCGAGATCTTCCGGATACGCGACGATGCCACGCCGGCGCAATTCGGCGGTTTTCTCCGGCTTCGCGCGCAGCCCGATCGGCGTGACACCGGCCACCGCTGCCAACGCCGCACGCCGCTCGTCGATCCCTTCGGCCTTGTGCAAATACGCGATGCCTTCCTCGGTGACGACGTGGCTCACGTCGTCACCGTAGATCATCACCGGCGCGATCGGCATGCCGCTCTTCGCGCCGACGGCCACCGCATCGAGTTCATCGACGAAGGTCGGCTCGCCGCCTTTCTTGTACGTTTCAGCCATTTGCACGACCAGCTTCTGTCCGCGCGACACCGGACCCTGATCTTTCAGCAGCTTGAGCCATGCCTCGCTCGAATGACGCCGGCCGCGTGGATCGTGGCCCATATTCGGCGCACCGCCGAAACCGGCGAGGCGGCCGCGCGTGACCGTCGACGAATTGGCGTCCGCGTCGATCTGCAAGGTCGAGCCGATGAATAGATCGACGCCGTATTGACCGGCCAGTTGGCACAGCACACGGTTCGAGCGCAGGCTGCCGTCGTTGCCGGTGAAAAAGACGTCGGGGCGCGCTTCGATGTACGCCTCCATGCCGACCTCACTACCGAAACAATGGATGCTGTCGACCCAGCCCGATTCGATCGCGGGGATCATGGTGGGGTGCGGATTGAGCGTCCAGTTGCGGCAGATCTTGCCTTTCAGGCCGAGCGATTCGCCGTAGGTGGGCAGCAGCAATTCGATCGCCGCCGTATCGAAGCCGATGCCGTGATTCAGCGATGTCACGCCGTACGGTTCGTAGATGCCGCGAATCACCATCATCGCGGTGAGTACCTGCAGGTCGCCGATATGCCGAGGGTCGCGCGTGAAGAGCGGCTCGACGGCGAAGGGCCTATCCGCCTCTACGACTACGTCGACCCACGAACCCGGAATATCGACGCGCGGCAGTTCATCGACGATTTCGTTGACCTGCACGATCACGATGCCGTGCCGGAACGCGGCGGCTTCGGCGATGGTCGGCGTGTCCTCGGTGTTCGGACCGGTGTACAGATTGCCGTGACGGTCGGCCTTTTCCGCGCACAGCAGCGCGACGTGCGGCGTGAGATCGACGAACATCCGCGCGTACAACTCGACGTACGTGTAGATCGAGCCGATTTCGAGTTGCCCGTCTTCGAGCAGTTGCGCGACGCGCAAACTCTGCGGCCCGGCAAACGAGAAGTCGACCTTGTGCGCGATGCCGCGCTCGAACAGCGTCAGATGTTCAGGACGGCCGATGCTCGATATCAGCAGATGCACGTCGTGGATCTTTTGCGGGTCCACCTTGGCAAGCGCGCGCGACAGGAAGTCGGCCTGTTTCTGGTTGTCGCCTTCGAGCGCGACGCGGTCGCCCGGCTGAATCAGTGTTTCAAGCGCATCGACGATACGGTTGGTCGGCAGGACGCCGTCTTCCAGCCATGGTGCGATGGCCGCGAGTCGACGGTTCTTTTCGTCGCGGCGCGTGGTCCAGGAACGTGCGGTGGTGGACGCTTCGGTGGCTTCGGCGGATCGATTCATCGGCGGATTCAGCTCCCGGTGGTGGTGCGCGTGCGTCTGGCGCGCGGCTTGGGTTGATTCGCAAGCGCGGCTTCCGCCTGCGCGCGTTCGGTCAGGAAACGATGGAGCAGGTCGCCGGTGCCGAGCAGATGCGCGACAACCAGGGACTGTGCAGCGGGAATATCACGACGTTGTACGGCGTCGAGCAAGGCGGTGTGTTCGTTGTCCGACTCGCCTTTGTACGACGGCAGACCGAACTTCAGGCGCAGATACCGTTCGCCGCGCCGATGCAGCGTGCCGATCATGTCCTCGAGTTGCGGACGGGCGGCGGGCGCATACAGGCTCATATGAAACGCGACATTGCGTGCGACGTACAACGACGGGTCCGGCTCGCGTTCGGCGGCAAGGCAAAGGGTGGCGGATTCGCGCAGCGTGGCGGCCGTGTGATTCGGAATGGCGAGTCCGATGGCGAGGCTCTCCAGCGCGGAGCGAATCTCATAGATTTCGCGCGCTTCATCCGCCGACAACGGCGCGACGGTCGCGCCTTTATGCACGGCGGCTCTCGCCCAGCCTTCGCTTTCGAGCTGGCGCAAGGCCTCGCGCACAGGAATGGCGCTGACCGAAAAATGCCGCGCGATCGCGTCCTGCCGCAGCGGCGCACCAGGCGCCAGGGTGCCGTCGACAATCGCCGCGCGCAACGCCTCCGCGATGATGTGGGACGTGCTCTCACGCGGCGCCGCCGCGGGTAAAAGCGGGCTGCGCGCCGGGGCATCCAGGGGAAAACCATCTATTGCGTCGTTCATGATATTGAATATTATATATGAAATTGCGCACTTAACAGGCGGGCAAACCCGGAAAGTTTTCCACCACCCGGTGGCCTGCGATGTCCTCTCGTCGTTATACGAGGCACAGCGATCCACTGGCAAGCGCGCCATCTCGTCGTTCCCTTTATGTAAGTCACGTAAGCCAACCGCAGGGCCGGAGGAGCATGATGAATTCACTAACCGACCGCACGCCGGTCGTTCGGCGCCGCACGCCGCTCAATCGTTCGCAGATCGCAGGATTTTGGGGAGCGTGGGCCGGCTGGACGCTCGACGGGATGGACTCGTTCATCTACGCGCTCGTGCTGACGCCGGCGTTGACCGAGTTGCTGCCGCGCTCGGGGTATGCCGCGACGCCCGCGAATGTCGGCCTCGCCGGTTCGATTCTGTTCGCGCTGTTTCTGGTGGGCTGGGGGCTGTCGTTCATCTGGGGACCGCTGGCGGACCGCTTCGGCCGCACCAAGGTGCTGGCGGGCACCATTTTCACGTTCGCTATTTTCACGGGACTTGCGGCGACCTCGCACAACGTGTGGGAGCTCGCCATCTATCGCTTCATTGCCGGGGTCGGCATTGGCGGCGAGTGGGCGTTGGCGGGAACTTATGTGGCCGAGTCATGGCCGGAAGATCGCCGCAAGATGGGCGCCGGGTATCTGCAAACGGGCTATTACGCCGGGTTCTTTCTGGCGGCCGCGCTCAACTACACGATCGGCGTGCACTACGGCTGGCGCGCGATGTTCCTGACCGGCGCGGTGCCGGTCGTGGTCGCGATTCTGGTGCTGCTGCGCGTGAAGGAAACGGAGAAGTGGGAAAAGGCGGACGCGAGCACCGTGCGCGCCAAACCGCTGCGCGAAATTTTCGGGCCGACGTATCGGCGCCGCACGTGGGTTGCGTGCATTCTACTGACGATCGCGATTATCGGTTTGTGGGCAGGCGCGGTATACGAGCCATCGGCTGTTATCCAACTGGCGACGAAGGCCGGCATGGCGAAGAACGATGCGATCCGGACCGCGTCGCTGGCAACCGGCTTGCTGTCGATTTCGACGATTCTCGGTTGTCTCGCGTTGCCGCCGCTGGCTGAGCGGATCGGCCGCAAGAAGACACTGGCGGTTTACTTCCTCGGCATGGCGGTGGCGATTGTCGGCAGTTTTGGCTGGGCGTTCTATCTGCCGAATGGGCTCGCGCCATTTATTGCGTGGCTCTGCGTGCTGGGTTTCTTCGGCGGCAATTTCGCGCTGTTCAGCTTGTGGCTGCCGGAGCAGTTCGAGACCCGGGTGCGAGCCACGGCGTTTGCGTTCTGCACGTCGTTCGGGCGGTTTGTCGGAGCCGGTGTGAATTTTCTGCTCGGCGCGGCGGTGTTGCATATGCATACGCTGGGCGTGCCGGTGGCGCTCACGGCGCTGGCGTTTATCGTCGGCCTGTTCGTGATTCCGTTTGCGCCGGAGACGAAGGGAGAGGTGTTGCCGCAGTGAGCCGTTTTCACTATGACGACTGAAACGAACAACCGGGCGCAGTGCCCGGTTGTTCGTTTAACGCATCAACGCGTGCAGCGCATGTCACGCGTTACACCCCTCACATACGCCACCTTGCCGACACCGTCAGCGTGCGCGGCGCGCCCGGCATGTTGTACATATCCGCGTTGCCGTGCGCCGCGATGAAGTACTTGCGGTCGAACAGATTATCCAGCGTCAATGCCACGTCCACGTTCTTGCCGTGATACCCCGCGCCGAGATCGAACGTCACGAAAGAAGGCAAGGTGACCGCATCGCTCGCCGAGGTATAGCGCGCCGACTGGAACTGCGCACCGCCAGCCGCGTAGAACCCGTACTTCAGATCGCGCTTGATCCACACGCTCGCGCTATGACGCGGCATCAGTCCCGGCGTGTTGTTGTGCAGCACCAGCCCGGCTGAACTCGCTTGCGGCGAGCCGTCGACGTTTCCGTTCAGGTACGCATACCCCGCATACACGGACCACTTCGGCGCGATTTCTCCCGTGGTGGATAGTTCCAGCCCGCGCACGTGCTGCGTACCGATCGGCAGCGCGTAAGTCGGGTTGGACGGATCGGCGATCTGCTGATTGGTCTGCTTCATGTCGAACAGCGCGACGCTCGAGCTCGCGCGGCCCAGGTCGAACTTCGAGCCGATTTCGAAGCTGGTGGTCTTTTGCGGCGCCAGCGCCGAACCGTTGGCGAATGCGCCGCTGCTGATCAGCGTATCGGCGAGCGGCGAGAACGACTGGCTATACGACGCGTACAGCGACACCCAGTCGAGCGGTTCGTAAATCAGACCGACACGCGGACTCCACGCGCGATCCGTGCGGTCCAGATTCACGTGCGCCGAAGTGTAGTCGTTGCGGGTCTGCGTCAGATAGTCGAAGCGCAGGCCGGCAAGAATCTTCCAGTGCTCGGTCAGTGAGATCAGGTCCTGCGTGTAGACGCCGGCGAGTCCCAGCACGGTCGATGCATTCGTCTTCGCCGCCGTGCCCGGCTTCACACCCGGCAAATCGATGAGTTGCGGATCGTACAGGTTGTACGTTGCGACCTTGGTGGTCGAGTAGAGGGTGTCGAATTTCTGCTGTTGCGACAGCTCGACGCCGTACAGCAGCTCGTGCTTCATCCCGAACAGCGTCGTTTTCTGCGTCAATTCGAAGAGGCCGTCCACGCCGTGATCCTGGCGAAAGCGGGTGCTTTGATCGAGCGTGACGACCGGATTCGGCGCCGTCTTGATCGGCTCATACGTGACGTAGTTTTTGCGTTCGAGCGAGAAGTCGTACGCGCGCACGGCAGTGTGCAACGACAGCGAATCGTTGAAGCGGTGATCGAGCGATACAGTCGCGCTCTTCGCATCGACATCGTTATAGGACGTGTTCGCGGCGTCGGCCGAACCGTAGTACGTGTTGATCGGCACGTTGACCGGGCGGCCGAGATAGGCGGGCAGACCCTGATCCGAGGTGCGGCGGTCGTGCAGATAATCGGCTTCGATATTGAGGATGGTGTCCTTGTCGATGCGGAATTGCGCGGACGGCGCCACGGCCTGGCGATTCAACTGGAACTGGTCGCGAAAGCTGTTCGAGTTTTCGGCGGCGCCGGTGATGCGAAAACGCGCGGCGTCGTTCGCATTCCAGCCGAGATCGAATTCGCCGCGCCGTTCGCCTTCGGTGCCTAGCGTCACACCCACAGCTTGCTGTGGATTGGCCGTCGGCTTCTTCAGTACGCGGTTGATCAGGCCGCCGGCCGAGCCGCGTCCATAGAGCACGGCCGCCGGCCCCTTCAGCACGTCGACACGTTCGACGTTCGACAGATCGCGATAGTAGAGCGCATCGTCGCGAATGCCGTCGACGTATTGATCGGTGATGTTGTTGAAGCCGCGCAGGGTGATCTGGTCGCGCTGACCATCGCCGACCGAGAAACCGATGCCCGGCACGTTGCGCAACGCGTCCTGCAGCGAGGTCGCGTTCTGTTCGTCGAGCAGCGCGCGCGGCACGACGTTGACCGTCTGCGGCACGTCCATCAGCGACATGTTCATCTTGGTCGCGGTGTTCGAAGTGTTCGAGTCGTACGAGCGGTCGGCCGCGGCCTTGACGGCGATGGCGGGCAGCGTGCTGTCGGCCGCGCCGGCAGCGGGCGTAGCTTCCTGCGCCAGCAAAGGTTTGGCGCTGGCAAGAGAAGTGGCGAGCAGTAGCGCGCGGTAAGTATTCTTTTTGACGTTCATGGCGACGTTCTTCGAGTATGGATGGGTAGTGTTTTTGGTTTTGACGTGCAGCGTTCAGCGGAAGCGCCAATACAAAAGCGCCAGACGTGCGCAAAGAAGGCGCAAGCAGGCGCGCACGGCCAGGCAAAGGGCGTGTGGTCAGTCAGGCGAGACGAAGTGGTGATTTCCCCTGTTGCTGTTGAATGAATTCGAAAGTCGAAACGGCCGGGGCGCCGTGCGTCAACGCAAGATGCGCTGGCGTGACATCGGCTGCCTCGGAATGGCATGTCGATGTGGGGATGGGAAGTGCAGCAGAAGCCGGATCAGTGCCCGGCTTGTAATATCTGGAAAGTATAAACGAGAACGATTCTCGATTGTGCGAAATGAATGGAAAATGCGGGGTTTTTGCAGGGATTTTTTTCGGCGAAATGAAAGCCGATGCCCCGAACGCGAACTGTCACCCGGTGACGGTAAGCGGCGCGCGACCGGCGTGCAACCCGTCCGGCGCCGCCGGCCCTACTGCTCAAAGCTCAATCGGCGTGACGCCGTGCGCGGGCGCCGGGGCGCAACATCGAAAGTAGCGGCCAGCCGAGATTCACGCCCAGACTTGCGATGACGATCAATGCCATACCCGCGAGTTGCGGCAGCGACAGCGCTCGCCCGTACACAACCGCATCGACCACGATCGCCGTCAGCGGATAGACGAATAGCAGCACGGCGATGATCGGCGTGGTCAGTTTCGGTAGCGCGCCGTAGATCAGCACGTATGACAACCCCGTATGCAGCACGCCCATGCCGACCAGCCAGAACCACTGCATCGGCCCGATATGCACGGCGGTAAGCGGCGCAATGAAGGGCAGGCACACCACGCCGACCGCGCATTGCGCGAGCGTCAGCAGATGCGGTCGCAGACTGCCGAGTCCCTTGGCGATCAGCGTGACGCTCGCATACAGCACCGAACCTGCCAATGCTTCTCCGATACCGATCAGATAGCTTGTATGTCCCTGCAGATTCACGGTGGCCGCGACGCCCGAAGCCAAAACTAGCCCGACGAACGCGGTTGCGATCCAGCCGAGCCGGTCGGCGCCGAGGCGCTCGTTGAACAGCGCCGCGCCCATCAGCACGACCCAGAACGGCTGCACATGAAACACCACGGTCGCCACCGCAATGCTGGTGCGATGGATTGCGTCGAAGAAACCGACCCACTGCGTGACCATCAACACGCCGGAGATCAGCGCGAGCGCGACGGTGCGCCGCGTGAAATGCGCGCGTGTGAAGAAACCTTTCCACGCGCAATACGCCGCGAGCGAGAGGAAGCCGAACAGGCAGCGAAAGAACACCAGCGTCAGCGCGCCGAGCCGCGCTTCCTCGACGAAGATGCCGAGCGTGCCCATCAGAAGCCCGCCGCTGGCCAGCGTAATGGCGCCTTGTTGACGTTGGGTGAGGGACATGCGAAGCGGCTCCGGAAGTGGGTCACATAAGGTGGAGTCACGAGTATCGCGCGGCTTGCGCGGCATGGACAAACGAATTAAATTGAGTAATTCCATAAGCTGGATTGATAAATCATGCACCCCGAATTCGACGTCGATTTGCTGCGCACCTTCGTCGCGGTGGTGGAAACGGGCAGCTTCACGAAGGCTTCGACGACCGTGCATCGCTCGCAGGCGGCAGTCAGCATGCAGATCAAGCGGCTCGAAACCATGCTCGGCACCACGCTGTTCGCCCGCAATACGCGCAATCTCTCGCTCACGCGGCCCGGCAATACGCTGCTCGAATACGCGCGGCGCGTGCTGGCGTTGCATGAGGAGGCGTGGTCGGCGATCGTGCGGCCCGAGGTGACCGGGCGCGTGGTGCTGGGCGCACCGGACGACTACGTGTCGTCGCTGCTGTCGCCGGTATTGCGGCGTTTTTCGAATCTGTATCCGCACGTGGAGATCGAGATCGTCTGCGCGCAGAGCACGTCGCTCGCGCCGATGCTGGCGGACAACAAGATCGATCTCGCCTTCGTTACGCGTGACCGAAAATTGCGCGGCGAGTTCGTGCGCAGCGAGCCGATGGTGTGGGTAGGGGCGTCGGTGGATACGCCGGTGCTGGCGGCGTCGCCTTTGCCAGTTGGGCTTTACGAGCCGGGTTGTGTCGCGCGCCAGCACACGCTGGCTGCGCTGGACGGCGCGCATATCCGCTATCGGGCGGCGTTTAGCAGCGCCAGTCTGATGGGTTTAGTGGCGACGGTGGACGCGGGGCTGTCGGTGATCGCACTCACGCGATGCAGCGTGCCGCCGCGGCTGGCGATTCTCGGCGAAGCGCAAGGCTTGCCGAAGATCGCGCCGCTGGAAATCGTGGTGGCGCGTAGCGCCAAATCGGACCGGCCCACGTGCGATTATCTGGCCGCGCAGATGGTGCAGGATTTGTCGCTGCGCCCGCAAACGCGCGGGGCTTAACCGCGCCGCTCAACTACGCGGATAAGCCGTCACTTCACCATCCACCGCAAGCCGCACGTGTTCGCCCGGCCGCGGCGACAGATAACCCGGCACGCGAGCGCGCACCACGGTCCGCGCGCCGGACTGCAATTGCAGCGCGACGCCCGCGTCCTGCCCCTGAAAGATCACCTCCTGCACGACGGCGTCATAGGACGCCACGCCATTCGGCATCGTTTCTTCAGCACGCAGCAGACGGATCTGTTCAGGCCGCACCATCACATCGACTGCGCCATTGCCCATCGGCTCGCACAGCGCCAAGTCGCCGAGCTCGCAGTCGACGCGATCGTGCTTGACGACGCCCGGCAACAACACCGCTTCACCGACGAACGACGCGAGTTCACGCGTCACCGGCCGGCGGTACAGCGTCTCCGGCGTGGCGGTCTGGATCAGCCGGCCGTTCCACAGCACCGCAACCTCGTGACCGAGCGACAGCGCTTCCGATTGATCGTGCGTGACAAGGACCGCCGTTGCGCCCGTCGCGGCCAGGGCGCTTGCCACCGCTTGCCGCGTTTCGAGCCGCAAGGCGGCGTCGAGCGAGGAGAAAGGTTCGTCGAGCATCACCAGCGTCGGCGACGGCGCGAGCGCGCGAGCCAACGCCACACGCTGCTGCTGACCGCCCGATAACTGCTGCGGCGCGCGAGCGCCGAAGTTCGCGGGCAAGCCGACCAGCTCCAGCAATTCAGCCACCCGATGACGTGCGCGCCGCTGCGTCCGCGGCAAGCCGAACACGATGTTGTCCGCCACGGACAGATGCGGAAACAGCGCACCTTCCTGCGGCACATAGCCGATGTGGCGCTGCTCGGAAGGCACATGCAGGTTGTCGCCAGCAACGAGGCGGCCGTCGATTTCGACGCTGCCACGATCCGCGCGTTCGAAGCCGCACAACAGCCGCAGCAAGGTGGTCTTGCCGCTGCCGGACGGTCCGAGCAGCGCGAGCAGCGTGCCGCGTTCGACGGAGAGATCGATGCCGTGCAGCACCGGATGGCCGTCGAACGATTTTTGCAGGCCGCGGATACGAAGTTCGCTCATGAAAATCCGATGGAAAAAGCGGGCGAGGGCGCGCGACGTTCAGCTGCGCTCGCCGAGTAATGCCGATTTGCCGAGCAATGCGAACAGGAGGCCGGAGGCGAACAGCGAAATGCCGGTGAGCAACGCCGCATAGGGCGCGGCGGCGGCGAACGCCATTGTCGACGTGTCGGCCCAGACCTGGGTCGCGAGTGTTTGCGTGTCGATGGGAGAGAGCAGCAGCGTCGCATTCAGCTCGGTGACGACCGAAATGAACACCATCGCCGCGGCCGCGCCGAGTCCAGGGCCCGCGAGCGGCAACACCACGCGGAACAGGGTCTGCGACCAGGTCAGGCCGAGTGCGCGCGCAGTCTCTTCAAGACGTGGCTGCGCCTGCATGAAGGCGGCGCGCACGCTCACCAGTGCCACCGGCATGAACAGCATCGCGTAAGCGATCACCAGCAGCGTCGCGCTTTGATAAAGCGGTTGCAGTGCATGCACCGCGAGCGACACGATGGCCAGCGCGATCACCAGCCCGGGTATGCCTTGTGCCAGAAACACGGTGCGTTCGAACAGCGTCGCGAAACGCGTCGGATAGCGCACCAGCAGGAACGCGAGCGGCACCACCAGTAGCGTGGTCAGCAATGCGGCGGCGAGCCCGAAACCGAGCGACGAGATCGTCGCGTTGAACAGCAGTTCGGGCGACACGTCAGCCGGGGTGACGGCGGCCGCGCCCGGTTGCGTAAGCCAGAAGCCGATCATGCCGAGCGGCACACCGAGCGTTGCGATCGCAAGCGCGGCAAAACCGGCGACGACGACCCAACGCCACGCGCCGAGGTCGTAGCGCAACACCGCGCGACGTGTGCCGCGATCGACGCGTTCATAACGCGCCGCGCCGCGTACCCGAAACTCGAAGGCCAGCACGACGAGGCAGATCACGATCAGCAGGCACGCGAGCAGCGAAGCACCACCGCCGTCGAAACTGGTGCGGTATTCCGCGTAGATTTGCGTGGTGAAGGTGCGAAAGCGCAGCAGCGTAAACGCGCCAAATTCAGACAGCACGCCGAGTGCCACCAGCAGCATGCCGCCGAGCAGCGCAGGGCGCAGTTGCGGCAGCACGACGCGAATGAACGTGGTCCAGCGGTTGCAGCCGAGCGCGCGCGCGCTTTCTTCGAGCGCCGGGTCCATGCTGCGCAACGCCGCGGCCACCGGAAGATAAACGAGCGGGAAATACGCGGAGCTCAGCACCAGCAATGCGCCGTTGAAGTCTTGCAAATCCAGGCTCAGCGACACCCAGGCATAGCTCGAGATGAAGGCCGGCATCGCAAGTGGCGCGGCAGCGAGCACGGCCCAGATGCGCCGCCCCGGCAAATGCGTGCGTTCGACAAACCAGGCGGCCGCCGTGCCGACGGCAGCGCAGACGAGCGTGGTCGATACGGTGATCAGCAGCGTGTTGACCAGCAGTTCGCCGACGAGTGGCCGGAAGATCAGATCGACCGCCTCGCCGATACCGAAGCTCGCGGCGCGCCAGAAGGTAAACGCAATCGGCAGCAACACCAGCAAAGCGCTGAGTGCTGCTGCCGCGAACAAACCGCGCGGCGCGCGCGAATGGGCGCGCGCCGGGGCGGGGGTTACAACCGGAGGCCCGGCTGACACGGCATCGCTCATTTACAGTAAGCCTGCCTGGCGCAGCAACTTGCCTGCCTGGCTGTCGTCGCCGAGTTGCTGGATCGTCAGCGCCGGTGGATTCAGTTCAGCGAAGGGCTTGAGGATCGGGTCCGGCGCGACACCTGCGTGCAGCGGATATTCGAACATGACGTGGCTGTTCGCCATCAACTTTTGCGCGCGTTCGCCGACCAGATAGGCGAGAAACTTCTGCGCGCCGTCCGTGTTGTGCGCGGACTTCAGCACTGCCGCGCCCGACACGTTCACCAGCGCGCCGACGTCGCCGTTGCCGAAGTGATGAACCGCGCTGCGGGTTTTCGCGTCGCCGAGTTCGGCGTGCAGACGGTCCCAGTAGTAGTTGTTGATCACACCGGTAGCCACGCCGCCACGATTGACCGCGGCGACCACGCCTTCTTCGTCGTCGAAAATCTGCGCGTTGGCTTTCAGGCCCTTCAGCCATTGCACGGTTTGCGCTTCGCCCTTCAGCGCGAGTACGGCGCTCACGAGCGGCAGGAAGTCGGCGTCGCTCGGTGCAATGCCGACCTTACCTTTCCATTCTGGCTTGGCCAGGTCGATCAGCGATTGCGGCAGTTGCGATGCTTGCAGCTTGGTCGTGTTGTAGGCCAGCACGCTTTCACGCGCGGTCACGCCGACCCATGCGCCGGTCGGCGAGTTGAAACGCGCCGGCACGGTAGCGAGGGTCGAACCGTCGACCTTGTTCAAGAGGCCTTTCTCTTCGAGCAGCGTCAGCTCGGGCGAATTTTCCGTGAAATACACGTCGGCGGGCGTCGCTGCACCTTCCGCGACGATTTGCGCGGCCATCGCCGGGCCTTCGCCGTTGCGGATCTTCACCGAAATGCCCGACTGCTTTTCGAAGTCCTTGGCGAGCAGATTGACGACCTGCTCGTGCTGCGCGTTGTAGAGCGTGATCGACGCAGCGTGGGCCGTCGACGGTACGGTCGCGAAGGCGGCCAGCGTGAGGGCGGCAGCGCTGCTGACGAGGCGCAGGCGAGTGCCAAACCAGGAATGAGCCATGATCCTAAAATCCGTTAGTGATGTTGTTGGTCTTTGATGCGCCGCCTGCCTCGCGGCCGGCGGCTTGCTTTGCGACTTACTTCGTGGCTTGCATTACGTCTCGAACAACCCCGCGCCGATATACGAACCCGGCTTCGCGCCCGGCGGCACCGCGAACACCGCGCTGCCTACGTGCGTCGTGAACTGGTTCATCATGTCGAACTTCGCGAGCTTGTCGTTGATCGGAATGAAGCCGGTACGCGGGTCGCTCTGGTGAGCCACGAAAATCAGCCCCGCGTCGTACTCGGTTTCCTGACGCCACGGCGGCCAGCGCTCGATGTAGAAGTTCGTGCCGTCGTTGTACGAATAGGAGCGGCGCAGAATCTGCGCGCCGTTGTTGCTCGCCTGATTCGACAGACGCACATGCGAGTTCTCCGGAATCACCGGATTGCCGTCCTTGTCCTCTTCCTTCAGGTCCACGGCGTCGAACTCGTTTTTCTTGCCGATCGGCGCGCCGCTATATTTGTGACGGCCGAACACCTGCTCCTGGAAGTCGACTTCAGTGTTGTCCCAGTGTTCGAGCGTGATGCGGATGCGCCGTACCACGGTGTAGGTGCCGCCTTCCATCCAGGGCGCGTCGGCGGTGGCGCCGGCCCAGACGAATTCGTTCATCAACTGTGGTTTTGCGGTCGACGGATTGTTGGTGCCGTCCTTGAAGCCCATCAGATTGCGCGGCGTCTGACCGCGCGGACCGGACAGGAAACCGGCCTGGCCCCAACGCATCGCTGCGGTGCCGTACGCGAGACGCGCCAATTGCCGGACCGCGTGAAACGCGACCTGCTGATCGTTCGCGCAGGCCTGGATGTACAGGTCGCCGCCGGTTTTTTCGGCGATGAGCTGGTCGCCGTTGAAGCGCGGCAGATCGACGAGCGCGGCGGGGCGGCGCGAGGCGAGGCCGTAGCGGTCCTTGCCGTCCTTCGTGAACAGACCCGGGCCGAAACCGAACGTGATCGTCAGGCCGCATGGGCCGAGGCCGAGCACGTCGCCGGAATCGGGCGCGGCTTTGGTGTTGGTCGGGCTGTAGGCTGTGTCGTTGGCCTTGGCATCGGACTTCGTGCCGACCTGCGTATCAATCTTTGTGTCTGCCAGTGCTGTTTTGGCCGCGGCGCCGGTCGGCAGCGGTGCGGCTGTGGCGCCTTGCGTCAGGCGCGCGGCAGCGTCGGTCCAGGCACGCAGCAGCGCGATCACGTCTTCGCGTTTCTCGGTCGTCAGATCGAGCGCGGCAACGTACGTGTGACTCTGCTGGGGCGTGACGATGCCGCCTTGATGCAAGCCGTAGAACGGCTCGACCGCCGTCTGCGGATCGGCACCGTGCGCCGGCGTCTTGCCGAGCGCGGCCTGGGCGACGCCGGTCGCACCGAGGCTCGCGCCCGCTGCGACCGCCGCACTGCCGGCCCTCAGAAAACCGCGCCGAGAGGGCCGCGGGGGTTGATCGTTTGCCATGGTTCCTTCACCTTCATTTGGCCGTGGGGAATGCCTGGGTTGCGTTCCGGCTCGTTGGCCGGATCTGCGTCCGTCTTTGCTGCGTCTACTTCGCGAGCACCAGGGTGTTCACGTCGTCCTGCACGTAGTAGAAACCGTCGCCTTCAGGCGTCATCGCGAGACCGAACAGGTCGCCGTTGCCCGGGGGCGATTGCGCCTTGTCGGTGTCGATCCAGCGTGCGTAGATCTGCTTGCCGCTGGCCGGATCGATTTCGACGATCTGGCCGTTCAGCGCGTTCGTGACGAGCAGGTGGCCGTTCGGCGCGGTGACCATTGCAAGCGGGCGATGCAGCAGACCGTCGGCGGTCAGTTGGCGGCCCACGCCTGCGCTGGTGTCGCGCGTCATCGGTTCGTCGATTTCGGTGATGCGGTTGCCGATTGCATCGGACACGTACAGCAGTTTCTGATCGTTCGAGAGCGCGAGTCCGGTCGGGCCGACGAGGAACACGCCCTTATCGGCCTGTGCGCCGAAGCCGCTGCCCACCACGGTTTCCTTCTTGACGACGGGAGCCTTGCCGGCCGGCACGTCGAGGTCCAGACGCAGCACGGTGGCCTGCTTGAACACCGGCGGATTGCCGTTCGCACCGCCCACGCCGAAGCCGGCGTTGCTGACGAACAGCGTCGCGCTGGTGCCGTTATCGACGACCGCCATGTTGCCCCACGGATCGTTGATATTCGGGCTGCTGATGGCCGATGCAACCTTGCCGTTCGGATCGATCACGATCAGGCAGCCGGCGCCCTTGGTGCCGGTGGTGCCGTCATTGCTCGGCGTGCTGCCGACGATCACGTAGCCCGACTTGAGCATCGTCATCGCGGTCGACAGGCCGATGCCGCCCGGGCATTCCTTCAGATCGCGCGGCACCGTGGCGAACACCGTCATCTCCTTGGTGTCCGGGTGATAGTTGATGATCGTGCTGCCGGTACCCTGCAGATTGGTCGAGTTATTGAAGTTGCCGACCAGGACGTCACCTTGCTTGACGGTGCCTGCCGTCACCGGAGCGACCACCACCGCGTACGGATTCTGGTCGCCGTTCCCCGGCACGGTGTTGATCAGCGTGGTGTGATGCTTGACGGTTTCGAGGAAACCTTGCGGTTCGGCGTGCGCGAGGCCGGCCGTCGCGAATGCGGCCGTGCTGACTGCGGCGGCGATCAGGGCGCGCGCGGCGCGCGGCGAAAACTTGCGCGTGGGATTGTTCATGAGTGAGCCTCGGTGCCTGCGCACAAAGCGGTAGTTGCGGTCATGATCGAAAGCATGGGATTCGATGGGTCTTGAGCGTGTGTGGTGATGGCGAACGGCATCAGAACGTAATGTTGGTCCGCACGCCGATGACGAACGTGTTGCGCAGCGGCTGCGTCGGATCGCTCGGGTTCTGGCCGGCGCCGGCATTGAACGTATATTGAGCGTCGGCCTGCAGTTGCCACCACGGGTTGACCTGATACTGGTAGGTCGCTTCGAGCGTGGTTTCGCTGGTGCGCACGCCGTAGGGGCCGCCGCTGAATGCCAGGTTATCCTGATCAAGACCATTCGCGTGGTTGCCGATCTTGATGTAGGTGAGCGCGATGCCGGCGCTGTCGTTGTCGCGACCGACGAACGGCGCCTTCAGCACGATGCCGAGGTTGGCCGCGACGCTCACCAGATTGCGGTCGCCGGGCGCGCCCATCACGCGCGCGAAGACGTTGAGGCTGCGCGGCGAGTCCGGATCCGGGCGCCAGATCATCTGGTCGGCAACCGCGTAGAAGCTATAGTCGCCGTGATGATTCTGCGCGACGCCGGTCGTCGCCGGGTTCGCGAGCGAGAGGCCGGTGTTGTCGAAGCGCTGATCGGCGAAGCTGCCGTTGTTGTACCAGACGCCGAGCTTGTAGGTGCCGGGCAAACCGCCGCCGCCCGCACTGACCATTTCGCCGTCGGCCGGCTGGTTGATCGCGTACTGCAACTCGCCGATGAACAGCGTGCCGTTGTGCAGGTTGAAGTTGGTGCCGCTCTTGTTGTTCGGGTTGTTGCCGAGCGGATCGCCGTCGAATACGCCGGCGAGCGCCGTTAACGAAGGCGTGATCTGTCCGCGCACGCGCACGCCGAGGTCGGCCAGCGGATAAGCGGGACCGCCGGACGGCATGTCGTAGGACGGCAGGGCAGGCCAGCCGAACATCGTGTTCACGAACAGCGCTGAATTCGTGCTGGTGATGAATTCCTGGTCGATACTTTGCTGACCGACCTTCACGTCGATGCGCTTGTTCAGGAACGACTGCTGGTACCACAGTTCCCACAGGCGGGTCGTGTCCTGAGCTTCGATGCCGCTGGCCGTATTCAGCGTGCCGAGCTTGTTGGCGCTGAGGTTGGCCCCGTGGATCTGTAAGGCGCTGACGTTGAACAGGCCGCCCGGCAAACCGAACGCCTTTTGCGTGTCCATCTGCACGGTCGCCGTGGTCAGGCCATCGTAGTCCGCGCCGCGCGCGAGACCGCCGCGGACATTGGCGAGCACTTCGCTGGTTTCCGTGAGCGTGAACGTCACGCCGTATTTGCCCAGCCAGGGGCGCAGACCGCCGATGTCGCCGAGCATCGTCGGGCGATTCCAGAACCCGGTCCACTGATTCGTCTGCGTCGCCTTGATGTTCAGGTCGGCTTCGGGCGCTTCCGGCGCGGCATCGGGATTGGCTTCCGCCATGGCCGCGCCGGCGGTCAACGAGGCCCACGCGAAAGCCGCGCAAAGCGCGGCGCGGCGCAAGGAAGGCAAACGCGAACGACGCGTGGCGCCGCCGCGCATGGCGGAGTCGTGAAGCGAACGCGCCTGAATGGCGGGCTCGACGGACTGAGCGAACTTCATCGAAATCCTTATTTGTGTTGTATCGACTGATCTGACTATCGCGGCGCTACGTCACCAGGTGCCTGCGATGTGCCGCATCGGTTCGCGACGCCTGATGCGGCAGATGGCGAGATCGTACGCATGCGGAATAGGTGCGTCAACACAAATGAGAACGATTCGTATCAATATTACTGGCGTGTAATTTTTAGCTTTACGTACTGCTGCTAAAGGTTCTTTGTATGTAAATTAAATGGAATATAAACGTAATGATTTAGTATGGTTGTGGCCATGTCGAACCGGTTCCGGAGCCCGGATTCGGGGCAGGGAACAAAAGAAGCTATGATCATCTTCCGAAGCCGCGCCGCAGTGCGAAAGCCTTAAGTGCTGCCTGGCGCCCAAAACCATACCGGGACGACACCGATGTCACACACAGTGAATCTGGAAAACTATTTCACCCGCATCGGCTACAAAGGACCTCGCGCGGCGACGCTGGAAGTGCTCCAGGAACTCCACAAGCTGCATCCCAGAGCGATCCCCTTCGAGAACCTGAATCCGCTCACACACCGTGCGGTAAAACTGGATCTCGAATCAGTCGAACAAAAGCTGATCGCGCAAAAACGTGGCGGCTATTGCTTCGAGCAGAACGCACTCTTCGCGAACGTCCTGACGCAGTTAGGCTTCGACATAACGCCCCTGCTGGGCCGAGTCCTTTGGGGCCGCGAATCCGGAGCGATCCCCCCTCGCACGCACATGGTGTTGCGCGTCGACATCAAAGACGAAGCCTGGATCGCCGATGTCGGTTTCGGCAGCATGACGTTGACGGCACCGCTGCGCCTGATCGCCGGCACCGCGCAGCCGACGCAACTCGGCACGTTCCGCCTCGCCGATGCATCGAACGACGCGCTCTACCTCGACGTCCAATCCCGCGATGACACGTGGGCCCGTGTCTACCGTTTCGACCTGCACCCGGTCGAGTGGATCGATTACGAGACCTCGAACTGGTACACCTCGACCGCACCGGATTCGATCTTCCTGAATCATCTGATCGTTTGCCGGGTCCTGGCAGAGTCGCGGCTGACCTTGCGCAACGACCAACTGAACGAACGCGCCGCGGACGGCCAGATCATCAGCGAGCGGCAGCTAAAAAGCGCGGACGAACTCGCAACCTGCCTTCGCGATCAATTCGGTCTGAACACGGGCGACATCGACATGGCAGACGTTTTCGGGCGCGTGCGCTCACCCGCGACGGCCTCCGTCTGAGACAGCCGCGTATAGCGAACTTCAACAACCACCAGCGGGCACGAACCAGCCATGATCACGCGCCTTGTCCTGCAAACAGCAGCCTGGCTGGTATGCATGGGCGCGCTGCTGTTCGGCGCCGCGGGTACGCTCGCGTGGCCTGCCGGCTGGTGGTATCTGATCGAGACCGGCGGGCTGAGTTTGTGGGTCGGTTTCTGGCTGGCGCGCCACGATCCCGGTCTGCTTGCCGAGCGTCTCGCGCCGATCGTTCAGGCGCAACAAAGTCGCTGGGACAGTTTCTTTATGGTGGCCGTGGCGGTGATGTGGAGCGCCTGGCTCGTCCTGATGGCGCTCGATGCAATGCGCTACCGCTGGTCGGCGCCGCTGCCGGTATGGCTGGTGAGTTTCGGCTCGCTCAGTATCTTCGTCTGCATTTTCATGTGCCTGATCGTGTTCCGGGCGAATAGCTATGCCGCGCCCGTCGTGAAGATCCAGGCAAGCCGCGGTCATAAAGTCATCGACACCGGCCCCTACGCCTTAGTCCGTCATCCGATGTACTCGGCCGCGCTGCTGTTGTTCATCGGCACTCCCTTGCTGCTCGGCTCGTGGTGGGGGCTTGCCTGCGTGCCGTTGCTGGTGATCGGCATTGGCTGGCGCGCGGTGCGCGAGGAGCGCGTGCTGGCAGCGCAACTCGAGGGCTACACCGCCTACACCACGCGCGTGCGTTATCGCTTCGTGCCGTTCATCTGGTAGGGCGCGCTGCGCGCCAACTCGAAGCGCGTTCGCTCTTCTCACACCAACCTGTCTAGACAAAACGCACCACGCTGGCGCAGCCGGCGGTGACCGGCGCACCGTCTTTGCCCTTTCAAAACTCCCTTAAAAGCCTTATTACACGGTCGCGCATAGGGGCTTACCCGATGATTTCGGCGATTTCGAAAAAATCCTCTTGCGATGGCTTTTTGACTCATGCAAGCTTGTCTATACAAATTAGACGGCAGTTAAAAACCCAGCTTGGCGGTTTCCTCAATCAAAGGAGTTTCGACGTGAAAGTGAAGCGCACGACGTTAGCAAAAGCATTGATGGGCGCCGTACTCGGCGCCGCGACGATTTTCGCTGCACCGGTGCAGGCCAAAGACTGGAAGACGGTGACGATCGCGCTGGAAGGCGGTTATGCCCCATGGAACCTGACCTTGCCGGGCGGCAAGCTGGGCGGCTTCGAACCTGAGCTGGTCGCCAATCTGTGCGAGCGCATCAAGCTCCAGTGCAACCTCGTGGCGCAAGACTGGGACGGCATGATCCCCGGTCTGCAGGCCGGCAAGTTCGACGTCCTGATGGACGCGATCTCGATCACGCCGGAACGCGAAAAAATCATCGCCTTCTCGAAGCCGTACGCCGCCACGCCGGCCACGTTCGCCGTGACTGACGCGAAAGTGCTGCCCAAGGCCGCACCGACCGCAGCCGTCGTCAAGCTGTCGGGCGATCCGAAGACCGATCAACCCACCGTCGACGCTTTGCGCAAGCAACTGAAGGGCAAGACCATCGGCATTCAGTCGGGCACGGTCTACACCAAGTTCATCAACGACGGCTTCAAGGACGTCGCCACGATCCGCGTCTACAAAACCTCGCCTGAGCGCGACCTCGATCTGGCCAACGGCCGCATCGACGCCTCGTTCGACGACGTGACCTACTACGCCGCCAACGTCGACAAGAAAGAGACTGCGTCGATCATCATGGCCGGCCCGAAGATCGGCGGCCCGATCTGGGGTCCGGGTGAAGGTCTCGCGTTCCGTAAGCAGGACGCCGACCTGAAAGCGAAGTTCGATACCGCGATCAGCGCCGCGCTTGCCGATGGCACCGTCAAGAAACTCTCCGCCAAGTGGTTCAAGACCGACGTCACGCCTTGATTCGCCTGAGCGTTCAG
This sequence comes from Paraburkholderia sp. GAS32, assembly GCF_050434225.1. NCBI lineage: Bacteria > Pseudomonadati > Pseudomonadota > Betaproteobacteria > Burkholderiales > Burkholderiaceae > Paraburkholderia > Paraburkholderia sp. GAS32. The sequence continues at coordinate 44,683 of NZ_JBNPVS010000042.1, forward strand.
AGGTAACGGTAGGCGCGGCGTGAAAAACCGCGCCTGTCGGCTGGTTCGATCCGCCGTAATGGATGAGGGGTAGGGAATGGCTCTGATAGAGATGCTCGGCTTCGGGCAGGAAGGCTGGGGCGGCGTGTTGCTGCTCGCAGCGTTGATGACGGTCGCGCTTACGCTGGCGGCGCTCGCTGTCGGCGCCGTGTTCGGCGCGCTGGTAGCGGCGGCCAAGCTGTCGCGCTTTCGCACGCTGCGCGTGATCGGCGACCTGTACACCACTGTGTTTCGCGGCGTACCTGAGCTGCTCGTCATCTATCTGTTCTATTTCGGCGGCTCGACGCTCGTGACCACGATTGGTCAATGGTTCGGCGCGGACGGCTTTGTCGGCGTGCCGCCGTTCGTGGTCGGCGCGCTCGCGGTCGGCATGATTTCCGGCGCGTATCAGGCCGAGGTGTATCGCTCGGCGGTGCTCGCGGTATCGCGCGGCGAACTCGAAGCAGCGCGTTCGATCGGCATGCCCACCATGACGATGGCGCGCCGCATTCTGATTCCGCAAGTGCTGCGTTTCGCCTTGCCCGGCATCGGCAATGTCTGGCAATTGAGCCTGAAAGACTCGGCGTTGATTTCGGTCACGGGGCTGGCCGAACTGCTGCGCGCTAGCCAGGTGGCGGCGGGTTCGACGCATCAGTACTTCACGTTCTTCGTGGTGGGCGGCGCGCTGTATCTGCTGATGACCAGCATCTCGAACCGGGTCTTCAACCACGCCGAAGCGCGCGTGGGCCGATCCTTCAAGCGCAACTTCGCGCGCAACTGACGAGGACCGGACATCATGCATTTCGACTTCGATTTTCTGCTCGACACGCTGCGGCAACTGATCGCGGCCGTGCCGACCACGCTCGGGCTGTTCTTCTGCTCGTTGATTCTCGGCGGCTTGCTTTCGCTCGTGATCGTCACGATGCGCGTGTCGCCGCACTGGCTGCCGAACCGTTTCGCGCGTGCCTATATCCTCGTGTTCCGCGGCTCGCCGCTGTTGATCCAGATGTTCCTCGTCTACTACGGCATGGGCCAGTTCGGCGTGATTCGCGAGAGCTTCCTGTGGCCGGTGTTGCGCGAGCCGTACATGTGCGCGGTTTTATCCCTGGCGCTGTGCACCGCCGGATATACCGCTGAGATTATCCGCGGGGGGTTGATGGCCGTGCCGGTCGGTCAGATCGAAGCGGGTTATTCGATCGGCCTGTCGGGTTTCGCGCTGCTGCGCCGCGTGATCGGTCCGATTGCGCTGCGTCAGTGTCTGCCCGCGTATTCGACCGAGGCCGTGCTGCTCGTCAAATCGACCGCGCTCGCGAGTCTCGTCACCGTGTGGGAAGTGACCGGCGTCGCGCAGCAGATCATTCAGCAAACGTATCGCACCACGGAAGTATTCATCTGCGCCGCGCTGATCTATCTGTTCCTGAATTTCGTCATCGTGCGTTTGCTCGGCTTCCTCGAGACGCGCCTGTCGCGCCATCTGCGTGCGGCGCCCGCACAAAGCTCGCCGAGCCGGCCGGTTTCGTCCACGACCGAAGCACGCCGCGCCGCGCCCTGAACGATCGCATATCTTGCAGAATCTGGAGAATCCCATGAACGCTACGGCACCTGTTGCACTGTCGGTCAAGAACATCCATAAGTCGTTCGGCGACCATCACGTGCTCAAAGGCATTTCGCTCGACGCCCATCAAGGCGACGTGATTTCGATTCTCGGCGCGAGCGGCTCCGGCAAGAGCACCTTTCTGCGCTGCCTGAATCTGCTTGAAACGCCGGATGACGGTTCGGTGGCACTCGGCGGCGAAGAGCTGAAAATGAAGCGGCGCGGCGACGGCAAGCTGCAACCGAGCGACCGCCGCCAGGTGGACCGGGTGCGCTCGCAACTCGGGATGGTGTTTCAGAACTTCAATCTCTGGTCGCATATGACCGTGCTGGAGAATCTGATCGAAGGGCCGATGCGCGTGCAAAAGCGCAGCCGTGCCGAATCGGTTGAAGAAGCGGAAGCGCTGCTGGCAAAAGTCGGTCTTGCGGAAAAGCGTGGCCACTATCCCGCACATCTGTCCGGCGGTCAGCAGCAGCGCGTGGCGATCGCGCGCGCTTTGGCGATGCATCCCAAAGTGATGCTGTTCGATGAGCCGACTTCGGCGCTCGATCCCGAACTGGTCGGCGAAGTGCTGCGCGTGATGCGCTCGCTCGCCGAAGAGGGCCGCACGATGCTTGTCGTCACGCACGAAATGGGTTTCGCGCGCCATGTGTCGAATCGCGTGATGTTCCTGCATCAAGGTCAGGTGGAAGCCGACGGCACGCCGGACGAAGTGTTCGTCGAATGCAAGTCGGACCGTTTCCGCCAATTCGTGTCGAGCCACCAGGACCGCGCGACTAACTAATCGATCAGCGTTGGCTGGTTGCCACTTCGTTACTTCACCGCACAGAGCACTATCATGGCCGTGATCCGTTCCGATCGTCCTCTCGACTGGGTTCAGGTGGCGGCCATCGCCGCTGGCGAACCGCTCGAGCTTTCCACCGATGCCCGCTCGCGTATCCGGGCGGCACGCGTGCTTGTCGAGCAGATCGTCGAGCGCGGGATTCGCGCGTACGGCGTGAATACCGGCGTCGGCGCGTTGTGCGACGTAATCGTGTCGCCGTCCGAACAGCGCACGCTGTCGCGCAATATTCTGATGAGTCATGCGGTAGGCGTGGGCGCGCCGCTCGGTGTTGCCGAGACGCGCGCGATCATGGCGGCGGCCGTCAACAATTTTGCACACGGGCATTCGGGGATTCGCCTCGAAGTCGCGGATCAACTGGTCGCGTTGCTCAATGCCGATTGCCTGCCGGAAGTGCCGGCGTTCGGCTCGGTAGGTTATCTGAGCCATATGGCGCATATCGCGCTCGTCTGTATCGGCGAGGGGCATGTGCGCTATCGCGGCGAGCGTCTCAAAGGGCGCGATGCGTTGCAACTGCTCGGCCTTGAACCGCTGGTGCTCGACGCGAAGGAGGGTTTAAGCCTCGTCAACGGCACGCCGTGCGTGACGGGTCTCGCCGCGTTGGCGCTGTCGCGCGCCGCCCGTTTGCTCGACTGGACCGACGTGGTCGCCGCGATGAGCTTCGAGAATCTGCGTGGTCAACTCGCGGCCTTCGACGAAGACTCGCTGGCGCTGCGCATTTCGCCGGGCCTGAACCTGGTCGGCGAACGCATGCGTACCGCGCTCGCCGATAGCGGCATTCTTGCCGCGGTGGTCGGCCAGCGCACGCAGGATCCGCTGAGCATGCGGACCATTCCGCACGTACATGGTGCCGCGCGTGACGTGCTCACTGGGACCGCCGACGTGGTCAATCGCGAACTCGCGTCGATTACCGACAACCCGATCGTCGCCGGCACGCCGGAAGAGCCACGTGTCTATTCGCAGGCGCACGCGGTGGGGGCATCGATCGCACTGGCGATGGACAGCCTTGCCACCGCGATCGCGCAAGTCGCGGCGATGGCCGAGCGGCGTCTCGACCGTCTCGTCAATCCGCTCGTGAGCGGCTTGCCGGCGTTTCTCGCGGAGCCGGGCGGCACCTGTTCGGGCTTCATGATCGCGCAGTACACGGCGGCCTCGCTGGTCGCGCAGAACCGGCGCCTCGCGATGCCCGCGAGTCTCGACGGCGGCATCACATCCGGTCTGCAGGAAGACCACCTGTGCCATGCCACGCCCGCTGCGCTGAAAGCGTTGGAGATCGTCGACAACGCCGGGCGCATCATCGCCATCGAATTGCTGGCGGCGGCACAAGCCTACGATCTGCAAAGCATCGACGCACCGCGCGCGCCGCACACCGATGCGCTCTGGCAACGCATACGCCGCGCTGTGCCGACGTATCGCGACGATCGGCCGCTCGCGGACGACATGAGCATCGCGTTTCGCATCATCGCCGACGAAACACCGCCGCCGCTGCCAAACCCGGGTAATATTCGGCCCGGGCTGGACGCTTCGGTTAGCGACGCAGCTCGCGCCGCATTTGCGAGCGTGACGAGCGTTGGCGCGGCGGGGAAGCTTGGCGCCGACGCGGCGGCCAACGACGGCCGGGCCACTGCCCACGCAGGCTGACGACGCTCGTTGCTGCAATGGCGTGGCCGGCTCGAATGGATGAATCAGATAGATGGAGACAAAGCCGGTGAGCGGGCTTACCCGCCGGTGAACCGGCCTAACGTGTACCACCCGCGTACCACCCACGAGGTCGACGTGAACACTATTACAAACGCGCAAACCGCAGACACGCAGGACCGCCCGGGTCGCACCCCTGAGACACCCGCCAAGGCGATGCCCGCCTATGAGCAGATCAAGCGCTATGTAATCAGGCGCATCAGCGAGGGCGACTGGAAGCCGGGCGGCCTGATCCCATCCGAAACGGAGCTGGTCAAGGAATTCGGTGTCGCGCGCATGACGGTATCGCGCGCGCTGCGTGAGCTCACCACCGAACGCGTGCTGACGCGCGTGCAAGGTTCCGGCACGTTCGTCGCGCCACAGCGCTACGAATCCACGGTGCTGGAAATCCGCAATATCGCCGACGAAATCGCCGCACGTGGCCATCGCCATTCCGCACGTGTGCTGACGCTCGAACCCAGCGACGATCAGCAAGCGCTCGAAGCGCTCGGTCTTGCCAGCGGCCCGGCGTTTCACTCGTGCATCGTACACAGCGAAGAGGGCGAGCCGATCCAGTACGAAGATCGCTACGTCAATCCGAAGGTGTTCCCCGAGTACCTGGAGCAGGACTTCACTGTCGAGACGCCGAATCACTACATGGTGCGGCTCGCGCCGATCCAGCGCGCGGAGTTTCGTATCTATGCGCAGAAGCCCGACGCGTATGTGCGGCGGCATCTGATGATGGATATCGGCGAGCCTTGCCTGCAGCTATGGCGCCGCACATGGGTCGGCGATGATGTGGCGACGTCGGTGCAACTGTGGCATCCGGCGTCGCGTTTCCATCTGGCGGGCAACGTGTGAATGGCAGGAAGCGGGCGAGGGCACGGCGCTCGCGCCGCTAGCCCTGGCGCTGCGACAGATCCGGCGTGAATCGGCAACCGAGCCGATACCGCGAGCCCGGATGCACGAAACGCGCGAACGTGACCGCAACGCCGCTCGTCCATGTGCGGCGCATCAGCGTCAGGCACGGCTCATCGGCGCGAATTTCCAGCCACTCGGCTTCGGCGCGCGTCGGCAGACCCGCGTCGACGACATGCTCGACGTCATGCGCCGGCACGGTCTCGAACAGATACTCGGACGGCCTCGTCGTAGAGAAATCCTGCTTCAGGAAGTCCGGCGCCGTGACCGGATTGACGTAGCGGTCTTCGAGCTGCACCGGCAGACCGTTCTCGCGATGCACGCAAATCACATGAAACACGGAAGCGCCGGGCGCAAGCCCTAATGCGTTCGACACCGTCACCGGCGCAGTTTCGCGTTGCGAGAGGACGGTATCGTAGCTGTATTCGTGACCGCGCGAGCGGATCTCGTCGCCGATATGGGCGATCATCAGCAGCGTCGATTGCGGCTTGGTTTGCGCAACGAAGGTGCCGACGCCGGACACGCGGGTAACGAGGCCTTCATCGGCGAGTTCGCGCAGCGCGCGGTTCACCGTCATGCGCGACACGCCTAACGTCGCGACCAGGTCCAGCTCGGACGGCAGACGGTCGCCCGCTTGCCGCGCGCCCGATTCGATGATCTGGCGGATGTGGGTCTTGACCTGTTCGTAGCGGGCGGCCGGTGCGTCAGTCACCACGCGCGCGGTTTTCATCGCCGCGGCGGGCGGATTGTCGTGAGCTTTGCTGCGAACGGTGGAGGACATCGGCGGCCCTTGCGCTACAGTCCGCGTGAACTGCACGAGCCAGCCGAATCGGGAGGGCATCGGCGCAAGTTCATACCGGCTCCGCATCATCCGGACCGCGCGCCCAGAAGGCATTGCGGTCGAAGTAGTTTTGCAGGAACTGCCGCAAACGCGGCTGCCCGGCATCGTGAAAGACCTCGCGCGGCTTGCCTTGCACGGCGATGCGCCCCTGATCGATGAACATCACCTTGTCGGCGACCTGCGCGGCAAAGCCCATTTCGTGCGTGACGACAGCCATCGTCATGCCGTCGCGCGCGAGCTGCTTCATCACTTGCAATACTTCGCCGACCAGTTCGGGATCGAGCGCCGAGGTCGGCTCGTCGAATAGCATGATGTGCGGCTCCATTGCCAGCGCGCGAGCAATTGCAACGCGCTGCTGCTGGCCGCCCGAGAGTTTCGACGGGTAGGCATCTCCCTTATGCGCGAGGCCAACGGTTTCCAGCATCGCATTGGCGCGGCGGCGCGCTTCATCGCGTGACAGACTGCGCACGCGCAGCAACGCTTCCATCACATTGCCGAGCGCCGTCATATGCGGCCACAGATTGAATTGCTGAAACACCATGCCGACGTTGCGCCGCACGCGATTGATCTCGCCTTGCGACGCTCGCACGCGTTTTCCATTGCGCTCGCTGTAACCGAGCAGTTCGCCTTCGATGCGCACGTCGCCCTGATCGTAGGTTTCGAGCGCGGCGAGGCAGCGCAGCAGCGTGCTCTTACCCGAGCCCGATGGGCCGATGATGCAGACCACTTCGGAGCGGGCGATCTCGAGATCGACGCCGCGCAGTACTTCGACCTCGCCAAAGCGTTTCTTCAGGTCGCGCACTTCGATCAGCGGCGCGCCGGGCGGTGTATCGAAGGCAGCGGTGGAAGTGGAGGACGGCATGTCGGCGATAGCGTTCATAAGATGGTCCGGATTTCCGTTCATGCCATGAAGCGCGCGATGCGGGTTTCGGCCCACATGCCCGCGCGCGAGGTCAATTCGACCAGCGCGAGATAGCACACGCACAGCACCAGCAGCGTTTCGACAAAAGCGAAGGTGGCCGAACCGATGCCGGTCAGCACGAACGTGAGCTCGGGGACGGTGACGATCGACAGCACCGCGGTTTCCTTGCTCAGCACGATAATCAGATTGGTCAACGCCGGCACGATCAGCACCAGCATTTGCGGCACCTGAATGCGCAGGACGGCTTGCCAGCGGGTGAGTCCGAGACAGGCTGCCGCTTCGAGATGACCCGGCGGCACCGATTGAAAGCCGGAGCGAAAGGCTTCGGCGAAATACGCGCTGCCGTAGAGGCCTAATCCGAGCACACCGGCTGTCATCGGTTCGAGCGTGAGGCCGAAGGACGGGCCGCCGTAGTACAGCAAAAACAGTTGCACCAGAAATGGCGTGCCGCGAAACAGTTCGATGTAGAAGCGCAATACGCCGCGCACCCAGCGTCCGCAAAAGAGCTGCAGCACGGCGATGAGAAAGCCGATCAGAATGCCGATCGCGACGCCCGCGGCCCAGGTGCCGAGCGTGGTCGCGAGACCGGCGGCAATCGGCTGCAGGTTGTGTGTAATGACGGTGGGGTCGAGCTTTTGCATGGCCTATTTCAATCTCAAGCTCTAGGTGGGTCAGGCGTGCTGCAAACGGTATTCGGCGGCGTGCGCGACGAGCGCCAGCGTGCCGCAGATCACGAAGTAAATCAGCCCGGCAGCGACGTAGGCTTCGAGCGGCCGATAGGTGCTGGCCGCGATGTTCTGCGCAGTGCGCGTCAGTTCGGCCACACCCACCACCGAAATCAGCGACGAAGCCTTGATCAGCAGCACCATTTCGTTGACGAGCGAAGGCAGCGTCAAGCGAAACGCCTGCGGCACCAGAATGCGCCGCAGCATATCGAACGGTGAGAGCCCGAGCATGCGCGCGGCTTCGAGATGGCCCGGCGGAATGCTGAGAAAGCCGCCGCGCAGAATCTCGGCGATATAGGAAGCGGAGCACAGCGACACGGCGCTGATTGCCGCGACGATGGGCGATACGTTGATCCCGGCGAACGGCAGCAGGTAATACACCAGCAGCAGTTGCACCAGCATCGGCACGCCGCGAAAAAAGAACACGTAGGCGCCGCCGAACATGCGCGCCCAGCGCTTCGGGGAGAGGCGTGCGGCACACACGCCGATCGCGACGAAGAAACCGATCAGGAGGCCCGTCAGTGAAATGCCGATGGTAGCGAGTGCCGCATGCAGCAGCAGCGGCAGGCCCTGGAGGAAGACGGTCGTGCTGAACATACGCGTCGCACTCGCTAGATCAGTGCATCAATAGTTCGGCGTCGGCATCGTTGTCGGCGCATCCATCGCGACACCGAACCACTTTTTCTGCAAGGTCGCGAGGCGCCCGTCGTTGTGCATTTTCACGAGCGCGGCGTTGAAAGCATCGGCGAGCGTCTTGCTGTCCGCGTCTTTACGCAGGCAGTAAGCAAAGTACACTTTCGCGCCGAACGGCGGCTGCACCACAGCGAAGGTTTCGGGACGTTGTTTCGCGACATACGCGATGTTGGTCATCGAGTTCGCGACCGCCGCGATGCGGCCGGCGGCGAGATCGGCGTAGGCCTGATTGTTGTCGACGTATTCGCGGATTTCAGGCGGCTTCGGCAAGGTGGCGACGTAGGTCTTCAACTGGTCGAGCTGGGCCGAGCCTTTGCCCGCGCCGACCGTCTTGCCGGCGATATCCGACGATTGCTTGACGGCGGAATCGTTGGCGCGCTTGAGCAGCGCGTCGGTGGCGTCCGCGATCGGCAGGGTGTACGTGTAGCGTTCCATGCGCGCCTTCGTGACTGTCAGTGGGCCGCCCACCATATCGAACTTGCCGGCTTCGAGACCCGGCAGCACGCTCGGCCACGGCAAGTCGATGAAGCGCACCTTGACGCCCATTTCCTTGCCGACCTCGGCGAACAGGTCCTTATTGAAGCCCGCTTGCTGGCCGTTTTCAAGGAAGTCGAACGGCGCGAACTGCATCTCGGTGCCCACCACCAGTTCGCCTGCTTTCTTCACTTTGGCGAGCTGGTCTTCCGCGTGGGCGGTGACGCTTGCCGCGCACAACGCCAGCATGACCAAACGACACTTCCAGCCTGCAAGGATGCTCATGGGATTCTCCGGTTGGCAAAGCGGTGTCGCGCGAAAGCGGTTCGTCAGCATGGACCGGCGCGAGTCATGCGATGCAGTATATACCGCAGTTTTCGCGCGAAATAAATAAACGCACGAGTAGAGAAAAGCCCTTACGTGAAGCCCCGCAAAGCAACTTGCGGGTACGCTTTTGGCGGTATATACAACTGGAATGCACGAGGCACGCGAGCTTGTCGCGACTGATTCATCAGCCTCTTTCGTCGGTTGAATTGACTAGCCCTCCAGGGAGCAACGCAATGCCCGTGACCCGCATTCCGATCATCGATCTTGCCGGCGTGCGTGCCGGCGACCCGCAGGCTTTGACGCGCGTGGCGTACGAAATCCGCGAAGCGTGCACGACGATCGGCTTCTTCTACATCGTCAATCACGGCGTGCCGCAAGCGGCAATCGATGCGGCCGAACAGGTGGCGCGCACGTTCTTTGCGTTTCCGGTGGAGACGAAGCGGCGTGCGGCGGTCAATCAACGGCATCGCGGTTTCAACGCGCTCGGCGACGCCACCATGTATCAGGCCAAGCGTCCCGACTACAAGGAGTTCTTCAGCATCGGCCTGGAGCTGCCTGAGGACGATCCCGATGTGCGTGCGGGCCAGGCGCTGCGAGGGCCGAACAACTGGCCGGATTTCATGCCTGAGTTGCGGCCTGCGCTCTACGGCTATTACGAAGCGGTCGCCGCATGCGGCGCCGATCTGCTGCGTGCCGTGGCCGTGAGTCTCGGCGTCGACGAACATTTCTTCGCACCGCGCTATACGAAGCGGATGCAGCGCACGCAGATGGTCTACTATCCGCCGCAGCCGCCCCAATCGGACGCGGATCAGTTCGGCGTCGCGCCGCATACCGACTACGGCTGCATTACCTTGCTGTGGCAGGATCAGGTGGGGGGCTTGCAGGTGCGTGAGATCGCCAACGATACGTGGGTCGATGCGCCGCCGATCGAGGGCAGCTTCGTGGTGAACGTCGGCGACCTGTTGGCGCGCTGGACCAATGACCGCTTCCGCTCCACCTTGCATCGCGTGATCAATGCGTCGGGGCGCGAGCGCTATTCGATCGCGACGTTCTATGATCCCACTTACGGTGCGATGGTCGATCCGCGTGAGCTCGGCACGAGTGAGGCCGAACTCAAGTATCAGCCAGTCGCTGCGGGTGACTACATCCTCGGGCGAATCAATGATTCGATGGGCTATCGCAAGAAACGGGCGGTTGAAGGAACGCAAGGAACCACTGCATGACGGATAACAGTTTGGCAAACGGCGTCGCAAGCAGCGTGGGCAGCAACGCAAACGTCAGCGCAGCGCCGCTTTCCGCAACGCTCGACGCGCTGCGCGCCGCGCTCGGGGCCGACGCAGTGCGCGTTGGCGAGCAGATCGGCGAGCACGCGATGACCGATTGGACCCGCCACGATCCGACACGTCCCGCCGCGCTGCTTTTGCCGCGCAGCACGGAAGAAGTCTCGCGCGCGCTGGCCATTTGCCACGCAGCGCATCAACCGGTGGTGCCGCAGGGCGGCATGACCGGTCTCGCAGGTGGCGCGATTGCGCGCGCGACAGATATCGCGTTGTCGCTCGAACGGCTCACCGGCGTCGAAGAAATCGACACCGCGTCGGCCACGCTGACCGTGCGCGCCGGCACGACTTTGCAAACCGCGCAGGAAGCCGCCGCCGAAGCGGGTTTCGAACTCGCCCTCGATCTGGGCGCGCGCGGCTCGTGCCAGATCGGCGGCAATCTGGCGACTAACGCGGGCGGCAATCGCGTGATCCAGTCGGGCACCGCGCGCGATCAGGTGCTCGGCCTCGAAGTCGTGCTCGCCAACGGCGACGTGCTGACTTCGCTCGGCAAGATGGTCAAGAACAACACCGGCTACGACCTCAAACACTGGTTCATCGGTTCGGAAGGCACGCTCGGCGTGATCACGCGCGCGGTGCTGCGGCTCCATCCGCCACGCGCGGCGCGCCACACCGCGCTCGTCGCGCTCGACGATTACGCCGCCGCCGTGAACCTGCTGCGCCGCCTGTCGACGCGCTTTGGCAACGACATCGGCGCGTTCGAGATCATGTGGCCGGATTTCTACGATTTCGGCGTGAAGCTGACGGGCACGCGCTCGCCATTCGCCGACTCGCACCCGCTCTATGCACTGATCGAACACGGGAGCTTCGACGCGGGTGACGACGGCGAACGCTTCTCTGCCGTGCTGACCGAAGCGCTCGATTCAGAAGCGATCCGCGACGCGGTGATCGCGCAATCGGTGGCCGACGTGCGGGCGTTATGGGCGATTCGCGAATGCACTGCGGAGTTTCCGGTGCGGCTCGATCCGATCAACTTTGACGTGAGTTTGCCCATCGGCGAAATCGGCGCTTTCGTCGATCGTTGCCGCGCAGCGCTCGATCAGCGCTGGCCTGGCAACGTGTCGTATTTCTTCGGCCATATCGGCGATTCGAATCTGCATGTCACCGTCGACGGTCATTCGATCCCCGGCGTCGATCATCACGCGGTGTATGCGTTCGTCTATGGGATGCTGGGACCGTTGCACGGTTCGGTATCGGCGGAACACGGGATCGGCTTGCTCAAGCGCGAGTTCTTGCCGATCTCGCGCTCGCCGGCTGAATTGGCTGCAATGGCGGCCATCAAACATGCGCTGGACCCGCACGGCATTCTGAATCCGGGCAAGTTGTTTTGAACAGGGTGCGCCGCGCGCCAGCGGTTCGCGGGCGTAACGCGCGGCTACGCCCTGGCCGTTCCGTCAATGCGCATTCAGATACCGCGCAATCACCGGATAGACATCCACCGCCGCGTTCTTGCCGAAGATACAGTCGATGTGCCCGTAGCCGGGAATCAGATGCCGTTCATACGGCTGCTCGGGCCATTGCTCGACCAGCATGTCATAGGTCAGCAAGGTGCTCTTCGGCAGATAGGTTTCGTTTTTCTCGCCATGGATAAAGCCGATCGGCAGGCGCAAACCATCCAGGCCCTTCATGCCGTCAGCGCCACTCAGATAGACGTCTCGGCCTTCGGCATCGACGACCTTGCCCGCTCGCACCATTGCAGCGAGATGCTTGAAGACGGAGACGTCGTGCACGCCGAGCAGTTCCTGCAGATTCGAATGAAGCGTCTCATTTAGCTGCTCGTGTTCGTAGAGCAGGCCGTAAAGGAAGGTCGCCCGGTGGCAGATCGGGCTGCCGCAGCCCTGTTTATGACTGAGCGGGTAGAGCCGCAATGCTTCATCGAGCAGGTTCTGGGGCCACGACCTGTGCTCCGTAAAAGCGGTCAGATCGAGCACGCCTAAATGCTCCATGATGTCCGGGACATGCAACCCGCACTTGATCTTTTCCAGCGTGCCCGGCACCGGATGCGCCGAGACCTGCGAGATGACCGCCGAGCGCACGCCCTTGAGGCCGTACAGCAACGACATGGTCAACGCCAACCCACCCATGCAGTGGCCCAGCACCTGAATGTCCGGCACGTTGGTCAACTCCCGCACTTTGGCGACCGCGGCCGGAATGTCCTCACGGGCAACCTTGTCGACATTGGTCGGTACCAGCACGCTCGGCATCTCGATGCTGACGCGCAGATCGACGAGCCACACGTCGTAGCCGGCTGCGCAGAGATATTCCACCAGGTTGGTTCCGATCAGATCGGTGGAGTAGATCCGGCTCGACACGCCCGAACCGTGGATCAGCAGCACGGGGCGCAACGGTTTGTCGGGCGGCCCGGCGTAGCGCGTGAGTCGAAGCGTGGTCCCGTCGGCTGTGTCGAAGAAGACGACTTGCGGCACGGGCGCGCGTAGCGCGCGCTTGAGGCGCGGCTCCGCCTTCGGATCATAAAACTGCAAGGGCGCGGCCACGCCGCCATACTCGGTGAACAGCACGCCCGCGAAAAACTTGCCGAACTTCAGGGTCCATTCAAGGCGCGACGTCAGGTCGGGCGTGTTGGTGACCTCGAGCGTGCGTTGCTGCTTGAGGAAATTCTCGGGCGTAATGATCAGCGTTGCTTTGCCGATCGCCGGCGCATCCGCTTGCGCCGAGTCGCGGAGTTCGGCGTACAGCGTGTTGGTCTGGTCCCATAGATTGATCGGCGACGTACGCGTGATGATTTTCTGTCCCGTCAGGTAGTACTTCTTGCCTTCCGTGGAATTGAGCGTCATGCGGTAATTCATGTTGCGCTCGTCCACATCCGATTCGTCGACCACGAACAGGTTGAAGGTGCCGTCCGTGATCGTCATCGGTTGCGCGGAGAGCGCGGGACAGGTCAGCGTGCCCGTAGTGTGGGCCAGATGTTGCGGATTGCTCAGCATATCGGCCAGATCGTCCGATTCCACCGTCAGTGTGAATTCGATCGGGCTGGTAGCAGCTTCGCCCGCCACTGCCGGCGTATAAGTGCCAATCATCGTTTCGGTGAAGCGCAGGCCGATCTTCTGGGGCGTGGGCGTAGCGGCCGTGCCCTTGGCCTCGTAATCGATGTTCCAGCCTCGCGCGTTGGCGAGCAGCGCACAATTGCGTTCCGCCAGCGCGGAAATCGTCAGCAGCGGATTGACGCCGAGCGACATCGGCATGACCGCGCCGTCCATCACGTATAGGCCTTCGTGCACCGCATTTCCGGTCGTGCCGCTAAAGACTCGACCCTCATGATCGACGACGCCACGTGCCGCGTCCTCGCCCATGCCGCAGCCGCCGAGCGGATGCACGGTGACAATCTGGTCGCCGAGCATTTTGGTCGAAATCGGGTTGCGCATGTATTTGCCGCCGAGCGGCGCCTGCGCCTTCTCGAGCGTTTCTTCGACGGTCTGGAAGATCGGCTGCTTGCCTGCGTTCGGCCAGGCGATGCGCGGCCTGCCTTTGTCGTTCACGCTGATCTGGCCGCTTTCGTCGTCATGCGCCATCACCAGGTAGGTTTGCGTGTGATTGAGGGCGCCGTGATAGGGGCCCCGCAGGAAGCTCTCGATCACGCGCGCGTCGTAGCCGAGCGGTTCCCCGGCGTCGCGCGGCGTGGGAATGTCGACGCCTTCGAACGACGCGGCGCCGCCGAGCAGGGCCACCAGCGCGGCGCCGACTGGCCCGGCAAGCGAGCCTTCTTCGATTACGAAGCCGTCGGTCACGTTAGCGGTGTTGCGGTGGTCGATGATGCCGGTAATGGTCGGTCCGACCGGTGGGATGTCCCCCTTCTTGTGGGCACCCCAGCCGACGCCGTTGATCACGTCTTCGGTGTTGTAGGCGAAGGCCAGCACGTCGCCATTGCCGGTGAAGTGCTGGCCGAGCATGTCCGACACGCTTAAGCCCTCCTTGCGCGAGCGCAACAGCAGGGCGGTCGAACCGATCGTGCCGGCCGACATGATGACGACATCGGCGCTCACGAACAGATCGGGTGCGTCATAACTCTCGCGGCCCAGCTTCACTTCCTGAAAGTGCACGATCCACTTTTGTGTGGCGGCGTCGCGCAACACCGAATGCACCGCTGCGCCGGTAAAAATATGGGCGCCGTGCGCGACCGCATCGGGCAGGTAGTTCATGTGCGTCGAATTTTTCGCGTCGTAGTTGCAACCCGAGTTGCAATCGCCGCATCCGACACAGGCTTTCTGCTCGACGCCCGCAGCGTTGATGCGGTCCTCGAAAGTGACCGTGACCGGCGGGGGGTAAAAGCGGTCTTCCATGCCGAGCGCCTGCGCGGATTTTTTGAGCGCCAGCAGTTTCGGCAACTGCAAAAAATCGCCGGACACCGCCGACGGTTGCAGCATGGCGCGAGCCAGTTCATAGCCCTTGTCGCGTCCCGCCTTGTCGGCGCGGAGCGCCTCGGGCCAGCGGTCGTCGTCCCATAGGCGCGGTTCGGCTTCGAGCGCGACATTTGCGTTGATCAGCGAGGTGCCGCCCAGTCCGCAGCCCACCACCGCATTCACGTCTTCATTCACGTGGACTTCGAGCAGCGCGAGCGGCGAGCCGATTTGTGCGAGCGCGGTGTTGTATTGCACCTCGGTGGCGCCTTCGATCGGCGTGCGCGGATAGTCGCCGGCCATGAATTCGCGCCCGCGTTCCAGCACGCACACGTTTTTGCCGGCACGCGCCATACGGCTCGCGGCAATCGCCCCGCCATATCCCGATCCCACCACCACCACGTCGTAATGCGACTGAATTGCTGTCAGGGCGCTCGATAAGCGGTTCATTCAGACCACCTCGTCAGGAAGGGGATGCCGGGTAGGGGAACCCGGACTTCGGAAGGAAGACGGCGTGCGGCTGCGGCTTTTTTATCGTAGGCGGTGCGCGATGACAAAAAAAGGCGCATCGTACGTGGCGCGCGGCGTTTGCATGGGGCGTGTTCGATTTTTGGAAAAGGGAGAGAACCGCCGTCGGCCCACGCTGGCCTGTCAACGCGCTATTAGGCGGCTACTTCATTCATTTCGCTGTCGCTCGATTCGGCGGCGAGCAGGTTCAAGGCGATCAGAATCGCCGCGCGGTTGTCGAGATCGATCGCGATGCCGAGGACGTCAATCAGCCAGCGGCCGATCTTGGTATTGGAAAATTCGTCGGCCCCGGCCGTCTTTTTCATGGTGACGCCAAGTTTGACGGCGCGATAGTGATACGAGGGCACACGATGCTGAGCAGCGACGGCCGACAGACCGCCTTTTCCTTCCGAGCACCAGCCGAGGCTGCCGGCCAGCACGATGCGCTCCGGCTCGTCGAGGCTGTCGATAAAAGTCCGTGCCGCGAGCCGCACGCGTTGTTCGTCGAGGCCGTATTGCAGCAACACGCTTTCGACCGGATCTTCCAGTGCTTGCGCGTGCAGATCGATTTCCTGCGCCATGCCTTCGTTTTCCATCGACACGTTGCGTTGATGGCCGGCGCTACGCAGACAGTCGATCAGGTAACGGCGAAAATACGCGCACAGTGCATAGCCGTTGGACGGCGCGCTGTCGGCGCAGGCATTCGTTTCCGTGTGGCCGGGCGCGAGGCGCAGTACTTTCGCGTAGATGAACTGCGCGACCAGTTCTTCCTTGTCTTCGCCGAGCGCCTGCAATTCAAGCGGGTGGTAGGTGCGTAGCGCCCGCTTGACCAGATCGACCATCGACACCATTTCGTCGGCGGACAACTGGGTACGGCGACGCCACAGGTCGGGCAGGATCGCATCGTCGAGATTGCGGACGAACGCGTGGCTCGGAACTGCGCCCATGAAAACCTCCATAAAGGGTTAGGCAATGAGCGCGGGGAGCCTCGACTGCAGGCAAAGAAGGGGGTGTTGGAACTTTTGAGCCGCGCTGGAATGTGAAGCCAGTATGGTTTCCGGCGGGCGCTTCGCCTATATGGATTAAGTGGTAGCTGATGGGTAAACTGCCGGGTAAACCATCCGGTCAGAACAATCTGCGGTGCCGGACAAAGGAGACCGCATGATGCGGGCCGACCCAATCCAGCGTGCAATCGACGAAGACCTCGTGCGCGTGCTGTACGCGCAAGATCCGATCGCCTTCTTTTCGCACTGGTTCTCGATTGCGGTGCTGGTGGCGATCTACTGGCCGAACGTGCCGTCGCCGCCGCTTTTCATCGCGTGTTTCGGGTTTTATGCGGCCGCCAATTGCGGTGGCCTGGCACTGTGGATCTGCAATCGCCGCTACCCACACCTCGCGACGCCGCGCGGCTGGATCAACCTGCATGCGCTGCGCGGCGTGCTGCTGTACAGCGCGCCGGGGTTTGCGGTGTGGTTCGCGTTCCAGAGCACGCAGGCCGATTTGCCGCTGTTGCACACCGTGATGATCGTCACGCTGGCAGCCGGCGTGTTCATGTCGAACGGCTTCGATCTGCTGAATTTTTCGACCGCGATTCCGTTTCTGCTGTTTCCGGCGATCGTGCTGCATTTCGGCACGCATACGTTCGATCGCACCATTCTCGCGATCGTCCTCGCGTTCTTCTTCTGCGCGATCAACGTCTATGCGCTGAGTTATCGCAAGCTGTTTCAGCAGGTCGTGCAGGCACGCGTCGATCAACAGTATCTGGCGGAGTCGCTGGCGGCGCAAAAGCGTGTCGCCGAAGAGGCCAGTCTCGCCAAAACGCGGTTTTTTGCGGCCGCGAGCCACGATTTGCGCCAGCCGCTGCATGCGATCGGTTTGCTGGCGGCTTCGCTCAACGACTCGGCGGCGACGCCCGTGCAGCATGCCAGGACGGCTCAACACATCGTTTATAACGTCGAGGCGTTGAATCAGTTGTTCAACCAGGTGCTCGATCTCGCCAGGCTCGAAAGCGGCGTGACCCAGGTGATCCGCTTGCATTTCCGGCTGTCGGAACTGTTCGAGCGGGTCGGCAGCCAGTACCGCCCACAGGCCGCGGCGAAGGGGCTGGCGCTGCGGATCGCACCGTCCTCGGTGGTCCTGCATGACGATCCGGTGCTGCTCGAACGCGTGCTGAGCAATCTGCTCTCGAACGCGGTGCGCTATACCGAGGAAGGCGCGATCTGGGTCGGCTATCGCCGCGCAGGGCGTCGTTCGGGCGGCTATATCGAGGTGCGCGATTCCGGCATCGGCATTCCGGCCGAGGAACACGAGCGCATCTTCGAAGAGTTCTACCAGGTGGCCAATCCGCAGCGCGACGCGCGTCAAGGGCACGGTCTGGGCTTGCCGACGGTGAGGCGCCTCGTCGAAATGCTCGGCGGCGAGTTGCAACTGCGCTCGGCGCCGGGCCGTGGCTCGGTGTTCCGCTTTCCGGTGCAGGCGGGCGACGCCGGCGGAATTGTCGCGAGCCTGAACGAGGCGGTGGCGGGTGGACCGTCGGCGCAGGGGCGGCGGGTGTTGTGCATCGACGACGAACCGTCGATTCTCGAAGGCCTCACCAGTCTGCTGGGACGCTGGGGTTGCATCGTGCGTGGCGCACGCGACGAGGTCGATGCGCTCGTCGCGCTGGAAGACGGCTTCGTGCCGGATGCCGTGTTATGCGACTACCAGTTGGCCAATCACCGGACCGGCGCGCAAGCGCTGTCGGCCGTGCGCAACGTGCTCGGGCGGGCGGGCCACGACAGTGTGGTGACCTTGCTGATCACGGGCGATATGGCCTCGGCCGAACTGGCGGCGCTGGCCCTGCAAGGCATTCCGGTGCTGCACAAACCGGTTACGCCGGCGCGTTTGCGGCGCACCCTGGAAATGCTGTGGCAGCAGGCGGAACTGGATAAGGGGCGGGCGGCGTGAAGGGTGACATGAAGGGCGACATGAGCGCCGCCCGTTGATCTGTTGTTAGAGGGTTTTCCCGGCCTCGAGCCAGCCGTTGATCACGGCGATTGCCGTGGACCGGTTGTGCACGCCGAGCGCCCGGAAGATCACCGACAGATGCACCTTGACCGTCCCTTCCGCGACGCCCAGCTCACGCGCGATCATCTTGTTGGTCCAGCCGCGATGCACCAGCCGCATGATGTCCTGCTGTCGCGGCGACAGGTTCTCCAGCAGATGTTGCTGGTGCGGCTGCAGCGCCTGGATTTGCGTGATCGGTTCCGTGAGCGCGGCGCCGCCCTGAGTCGGGGCGTGCGCGGCGTCATGGGCGGCAAGCTCCGCGGGCGCTTCGGCACGCGCGGGTGCGGCTTGCGTCTCGCGTGAGCCCAGCAGGCTGAGTGCCTCCATCGGCACATAGGCGCCGCCCGACAACACCAGCTCGATCGCCTTGAGCATGACGCTGGCGGGTTGCCGCTTGGGCACGAAGCCGAGCGCTCCGGCAGCCAGCACCGCGCGCATTTCGTCGGGCGACTCTTCAGCGGAGAGCACGACGACCGGCAACGCCGGGTTTGCCTTCAACAGCACTTCAAGCGACGACGCGCCGGTCATACCTGGCATATGCAGGTCGACGATGGCGAGGTCGTGGTCGGCGTCGGGCCGCGCGGCGGCAGCGAGGGATTCCCAGCTATCGGCTTCGTCGAATTGCGCGTCGGGATCTAGCCCGCGCAATAGCCCTTTGACGCCTTGCCGGATCAGTTCATGGTCGTCGGCCACAAGAAACTTCATGATGTCTCCGCGAGTCGGGACTGCGCGTTGTGGACTGTCACCGCCGTGCTTCTGGCTCTACTTCCCGTTTTACTTCTATTCTCGATTCGCGTCATTGCCGGCTACCCCGCGATCATATGCCGATCGGTGGTGCGGCGCGCCTTCCGGTTCGCCGCACGAATGAACATCTATTTATATAATCGCCGACTGGTTCGATGCACCAGCATTATGTGTAAGGTAGGTCTCCCGCGCATAGGTTCCGGCTTGTTACGAAGACGAGCCGCACGGCGCAATTTTTGAAGCCGTCCACGCGTGAATCCGCAGGTTATGCGCACCAGATGAAATCACGCAAGCACATGATTCATTTGATTGCGAATAACGTCGCATTCATCAGAAGCTTGAACGCGAAGCCGAGCGACATCGCCGAGGCTACGCCAAAGCACCATAGCGCGACGAACCACAGCCAGCCGGGCAGCCGGCGCCCCGGCGTTTGAGACGCGCCGCCTGTGGCGCTGTCGCCCGTGTTCTTAGTGATAGTGATGTTGGTCGCCATGACGCACCTTGCCACGAAATACCCAATAACCCATCGTCGTATAAGCGATGATGACCGGCAGAATCACTGCTGCGCCGACTAGCGTGAACATCTGGCTCGAGCGCGGCGCAGCGGCTTCCCAGAGCGTCATGCTCGACGGAATCGCATACGGCCACAGGCTCACCAGCAGCCCGGCATAACCGAGCAGCACCAGCAGGAGCGCCAGCACGAACGGCGTGTTGTGATGCCGCGCGCGCACCGCACGGTGCATGAAGAACGCGCAGATCGCCACGAGGAACGGCACCGGCAGCAGACGGTAGAACAGGTTGTCGTGGAACCAGCGCTGCGCGATAGTCGGATCTTGCAGCGGCGTCCACAGGCTGACCATCGCGATGAAGCCGAGCAGCACGAGCGTCAGCGGCCACACCACGCGATGCAGGCGGCGTTGCAGATCGCCTTCGGTTTTCGCGACCAGCCAGCAGCAGCCGAGCAACGCGTAGGTGATCACCAGACCGAGGCCCGTCAGCAGACTGAACGGCGTGAGCCAGCCGAAGGCGTCGCCTGCATAGCCGCCGTCGATCACCGGGATGCCTTGCAGGAACGCGCCCAGCACGATGCCTTGAAAGAACGTCGCGCCCGCCGAACCGCCGATGAATGCCAGATCCCACAGATGTTTGGTGCGCTTGGCCTTGGCGCGAATCTCGAACGACACGCCGCGGAAAATCAGGCATACGAGCATGAAGATCAGCGGCAGGTACAGCGCGGACAGCACGGTCGAGTAGACCACCGGAAACACCGCGAACAGCGCGGCGCCGCCGAGTACCAGCCAGGTTTCGTTGCCGTCCCACACGGGCGCGACGGTGTTCATCATCAGGTCGCGCTCTTTCTCATCGGGGAAGAACGGGAAGACGATGCCGATGCCCAGATCGAAGCCGTCCAGCACTACGTACATGAATAGGCCCAGTGCAATGATTGCGGCCCACGCAACGGTTACGTCCATTTTCTTTCTCGCAAGCAGGAAGTGAAGCAGTGAGGTTAGGCGGCGTCGATCATGTGATCGGCGGCGGACAGCGGGCGGCGCGCGGTCTGGTTCGGCACGTGCTCAGGCACACCGTGCGGTGTTTGTCCCGGCAATGCCGGACCCGAGCGCATCAGCTTGAGCATGTAGTAGATGCCGGTGCCGAACACGAGGAAGTAGACGACCACGAAGGCCATCAGCGAGATGCCGACCTGCTGCGTGGTGAGCGGCGACACCGCCTGCGAGGTGCGCATGACGCCGTACACCACCCACGGCTGCCGGCCGGCTTCCGTGGTGACCCAACCCGCCAGCAACGTGATGAAGCCGGTCGGCCCCATGGCCACGGCGACGCGCTGGAACCACTTCGCTTCGAATAGACGTTCGCGACGGCGCAGCGCCCAAGCGGCCAGCGACATCAGGATCATCAGCACGCCGAGTCCGGCCATGATGCGGAAGCTCCAGAACACCACCGTCGAGTTCGGCCGGTCTTGCGGCGGGAATTCCTTCAGGCCGCGAATTTCGCCGTCCCAGCTATGCGTGAGGATCAGACTGCCGAGGTGCGGAATCGACACGGCATAGCGTGTGGTCTCCGCCTGCATATCCGGAATGCCGAACAGGTTCAGCGCGGTGCCGCCTTTCTCGGTTTCCCACAGACCTTCGATCGCCGCGATCTTGGCCGGCTGATACTTGCGCGTGTTCAGACCATGCTGATCGCCGACGAATGCCTGGATCGGCGTGAGGATCAGGAGCAGCCAGAGCGCCATCGAGAACATCTTCTTGACTGCGGGATCGCGCCGGCCGCGCAGCAGATGCCATGCGCCCACCGCCGACACCACCAGCCCCGCGACGATGAATGCCGCGAGCGCCATATGCGCAAGCCGGTAAGGGAACGACGGATTGAAAATGATCTTGAACCAGTCGAGCGGTACGACGTGGCCGTCGACGACTTCAAAACCTTGCGGCGTTTGCATCCAGCTATTGGACGCGAGAATCCAGAAGGTCGAAATCAGCGTGCCGATCGCCACCATCAGCGTGGCGCCGAAGTGAGCGCGCGGACTTACGCGCTGCCAGCCGAACAGCATGATGCCGAGGAAGCCCGCTTCGAGGAAGAACGCGGTCATGACCTCATACATCAACAACGGTCCGGTGATGGGTCCGGCGAAACTGGAGAAGCCCGACCAGTTGGTGCCGAACTGATAGCTCATCACGACGCCGGACACGACGCCCATACCGAAGGCGACTGCGAAGATCTTCGACCAGAACAGGCAAAGATCTTTGTAGTACGCCTTGCCGGTTTTCAGCCAGCGCCATTCGAGAACAGCGATGAAACTGGCGAGGCCGATGCTGAGCGCCGGAAAAACAATGTGAAACGAGACGGTGAACGCAAACTGAATGCGGGCGAGATCGAAGGCCGAAATTGCGGAGTTCATGAGCGTGAAGGTCGTGATGCCCGTGAGGGCGGACTACGCGCGTCGACCGTTGTCGGTGCGCACTGCGCTGGGCAGATGGGGCAAGAGTAGGGGATGAGCGAAACTTTTGCTGCAATGCGACGTGCGTCAAAAAACCACGTTGTTTTGCGCGTATTTTCGTTTTTGAGACGGCAAAGCCTTGATAGGTATCAAGTTTTCCTTAATGCGTCCTTGCGTGCGTCTCTCGTGGTCTGCGCAGAACTGCGGCAATAGACCGCGCTGCAACAACGCGGCTCCGGCGTCTTCGTGACTAGGTCCCTCGCTGCGGACGCCGCATTCCAGTCATGTCAGTCAGCGAGAGATCGCCGCAACAGGCGGCGCGAGCGCTCAACGCCGCGGGGATGAAGCCTAGGCGATCGAAATAAACAGTTGCTTGCCACACGCGGCCGCGTACCTGCGCAACGTGTCGATAGAAGGCGAGTGCTGCCCCGACGCAAGAGCCCGTTCCAGCCGGGTGATGGCCGGTGCTTTCGTGCCCATGCGCTCGGCGACTTGCGCCTGCGTCAGGCCGGCTTCGCGGCGCGCGGCGAGCATCTGGTCGAGCAGCGCGAATTCTTCGCGGTTCAGCCGTTCGTATTCGGCGCGTACTTCGGGGTCGGCGAGCGCCCGCTCGCGCATTGCCTTATAGGTTGCCATTTCTGATCTCCAGCAGTCTTTTGCGCGCCACGTCCAGTTCGTTGCGCGGCGTTTGTTGCGACTTCTTCACGAAGCTGTGAAGCATGACGATTTTCCGTTCCACGATCGAGCAGTAGAACACTCTGGCGATGCCCTCCGCGCCTTTGAGGCGCATTTCGAACAAGCCACCACCCATTGATGCAGTGTGCGGCTCGCCGAGATTCGGCCCGTATTCCTCCATGCGATCGGCCAGCGCGATGAAGCGTGCGAGCAGCGTTTTCGGCAAGGAGGCAACGTTCACTTTGACCTTTTCGTTGTAGAAGTCGATCGTAAATGCCATTGGAGTCAATAATAACAAATATGTTATTTTCGCACAAGCAATCCACTTTGCAGTTTGTTGCTGTAGGTCAGCAAAAACCGGGAGCATTGCCTGGCAGGAAATCGAACGACAGGAAGAGGGCGAAAGCAGGACCGCGATGAGCGGTTACAACGGCGTTGGCGCAACCAGGTGTTCGGTAGGGTTGATTCGTGCGGGACGCGATATCGGGCGCGGCACGGCGGAGGTCTCCTTTCTCACGGGCTGATTGAATCGGAGTAGCGATGCAAGGGTCACTCAAGGGCCACTCGTCACCATCCGACAATAACGCCGTTCGTGCCGACTTTCTATTAGCCTGTTAGCTAGCCAATCAGCTAGTTTGCTTCTACCATGCAAGCGGCTAACCGGCGGTTCCTTCAGCGTCATCGCATGCTCGAAGTGGATGAGCGCCGCATCGCCATCCGCTGTTTCATTCCTGATAGTCATTTCGAATACCACGTGAACCGATCCGGTTCTTTGTGTGTCCGTCATCAAAATGCGTTGCAGGCCGTGTCATGCTTGAGCGAGCGTCTCATCATGCATCGACTGGTCGTTTCCCTCGCATGCTCACTCACGCGCGTCAAGTTCGTCCTGCATTCGCTGTTAACGATTTTCGTTGGGCGGCATGGCTTGTGCTGCCCGAATGGTTTGAGCGGTACGTTTCATCCACCTGCCGGCGACGGCAGACTTCATCCAGAAGGAGTCAGCAGATGAGCACGATCACCACGAAAGACGGTACGGAAATTTTCTACAAGGATTGGGGCAAGGGGCGCCCGGTTGTCTTCTCGCACGGCTGGCCGTTATCCGCGGATGCCTGGGACGCGCAGATGCTGTTCCTCGGCAGTAAAGGCTTTCGCGTGATCGCGCACGACCGGCGCAGCCATGGCCGTTCGGCGCAGACGTGGGACGGCAACGACATGGACACCTATGCCGACGATCTCGCCGCGCTGATCGAACACCTCGACCTGCAGGACGCCACGATGGTCGGCCATTCGACCGGCGGCGGGGAGGTCGCGCACTACATCGGCCGTCACGGTACGAAACGTGTGGCGAAGGCTGTGCTGATCGGCGCGGTGCCGCCGCTGATGCTCAAGACAGAGGGCAATCCCGAGGGCACGCCGATCGACGTGTTCGACGGCATCCGCAAGGGTGTCGAGGCGGATCGTTCGCAGTTTTTCAAGGATCTGGCGTTGCCGTTTTACGGCTATAACCGTCCGAACGCAAAGGTGTCGCAAGGTGTGATCGATTCGTTCTGGGCACAAGGCATGGTCGGGTCGATCAAGGGCTTGTACGACTGCATCAAGCAGTTCTCCGAAGTCGACTACACGGAAGACCTGAAGAAGATCGACGTGCCGACACTGGTATTGCATGGCGACGACGACCAGATCGTGCCGATCGATGCCGCAGGCCGCAAGACGGCGAAGATCGTGAAGAACGCCACGCTCAAGGTCTACCCGGGCGGGCAGCACGGCATGTGCACGGTGGAGGCGGATAAGGTGAACGCCGATCTACTGGAGTTCATCGGCTCGTAATGCGTTGATGTAGCAAGTGCGGCTGGCGAAGGGAGATTATCCCGCGCTGGCCGCACCCGTACCCGCGTACGATGGCCGCCGCTCAGGCAATTGGCCAGCCGATGCGCGCCGCTCGGCGCAACGTCGAGCGAACCACCAACCGGTGGAACGGAGCGATGGCGAGGATATAAAAACGCCCAAGCCCGTTGTGACAGTGCACGACCGTGGACAGAATCAGATAGCGCGCGCTGCCCTCGTGCGTATCGCGCGTTTGCTGCAATATCGAAAGCCGGAAGTCTAGATGGCTGTCGTTCTCGCCGAGAATGATCTCGCGTGCGCTGCGCGTGTAGATTCGGAAGATGTCGACCCGATCCCTTGAGCCGGGTGGATTCGCCATGCGCAACTGCTTCGACGTCTTGAGCCCGAAGCGGGCGACTAACGCATCACGCAGCCCCAGCAGTTTCGCTATCCATCCCGCCTGATGGGCGAACATAAAGCGCGCGAGCAATTCCGGGTCGTCGATTGCGTTGTCCGGCAAGCGGACGGCGTACGCGTCCGCGAGGTCCGGGACATCGTATATGCGGGCCACGCCGGATTCGGCCGGCACGGCAACGGAAAGCACGGAACGGTGGGCATCTGGCATGGGAAGGTGCTGCGCCGAAAGGAGAGCGGGGTGGAAAGGGCGACTTCGCCGCGGGGCGCCGCAGTTCGATCGCGCGCATGCGCGTCAAGTCTACGCGTGCTCGACGGCGCGCGCTCAAGCATCGGTGCCCATCGAACCAACCGACCGTATGCGCTGGATGACGTATGGCCAGGCATTAATTTGCGCATCAAGTTATACGACGTCACATAAATTAGTCATGACGTATGTGTTTGTTTGCAAAAGATAAATCGCCATATGGGTTGTGCCTGTACGGGTAAATGCCTGGTTGAAATCCACCTTGGAATCGATAATAGTACGTTATCGTACAACTAAGAGTTGGTTCCAGCCCGTTGCCGCCACGGCTCGACTGGTTGCCGTCCTCCGGCTCTAATCGCGCGCGGCGCTGTAAAGGATCCTTATGAAGAAGATTGCCCTGAGTGGAGCCGGCGGCCAGCTCGGCTCGGTAGTGCGGACGGCGTTGGTCGGCCGCGGCATCCCCTTGCGTTCGGCCGCGGGTTCGAAGCCCCTCGTGCCGCTAGTGGAAGGCGAGGACGTGATGCACGGCGACCTGCGCGACCCCGCCGTCGTGGATCGCCTGCTGGAGGGCGTCGACGTGCTGATTCACTTCGCCGGCACGAGCGTGGAACGTCCGCTGCCCGAAATCATCGACAACAACCTGCGCGCGCTGGTCGAGGTGTACGAGGGTGCGCGCCGGCAAGGCGTTCGGCGCGTGGTGTTTGCCAGCTCGAACCATGCGATCGGCATGTATCCGGTCACCGACCATCTCAGTCTCGATTGCGCACTGCGCCCCGACGGTTTGTACGGCCTGAGCAAGGTGTGGGGCGAAGCACTGGCCAGAATGTATTGGGACAAGCACGGCATCGAGAGTATTTGCGTGCGCATCGGCAGTTGCCTCGAGCGGCCGACCGAGCAGCGACACCTGAGCACCTGGTTCGGTCATCGAGACCTGCTGCATTTCCTCGACCGCTGTGTCGAGGCAGAGGACATCGGGTTCATCACCGTGTGGGGCGTGTCAGCCAACACACGTAGCTGGTGGGACAACAGCGGCGCCGCGCGCCTCGGTTATCAGCCGACTCAGGACGCCGAAGCCTACGCCGAGGAAATCCTGGCGCGGCCGAATCCGCTCGATGCCTTGGGTCAGCGTTACCAGGGCGGCAGCTTCGTCGGCATCGATTACTCGCGCGCCGACGCAGCGAGCAACGACACCGCAGGCCAGCCGTCCTGATTGGTTAAGGAATACGAGGAGACACAGTCATGAAAATCAAGGGCATCCGCTGGTGGATGGTCAGCCTGGTCGCGGCCGGGCTCATCATCAATTACCTCGCGCGCAATACGTTGTCGGTGGCGGCGCCGACGCTGATGAAGGACCTCAACATTACGACCGCGCAGTATTCACACGTCGTGGTGGCGTGGCAACTTTGCTATGCATTCATGCAGCCGGTCGCGGGCTATGTGCTCGACACCGTCGGCACCAAGATCGGCTTCGCGGCGTTCGCGCTAGCCTGGTCGCTGGCCTGTGCCGCGGCGGCATGGTCGACGGGCTGGCGCAGCCTGGCGTTCTTCCGTGGCGTGCTCGGTATCGCTGAGGCGGCGGGCATCCCGGCCGGCGTCAAGGCGACGAGCGAGTGGTTTCCAGCCAAGGAGCGTTCCGTTGCGATCGGCTGGTTCAATATCGGCTCGTCCGTCGGCGCGCTGCTTGCGCCGCCGTTGGTCGTTTGGGCGTTGTTGCACGGTCAATGGCAATGGGCTTTCCTGATCGTCGGCGTGGCGGGGATTGTCTGGAGCGCGCTCTGGATGTTGCTTTACAAGCACCCGCAGAAACAGAAGCTGTTGAGCGACACGGAGCGCGATTACATCCTCAGCGGGCAGGAGGCAAAGCACAGCGATGCCGGCGCGGTCAAACGCAGTTGGGCATCCATGCTCGGCAGCCGCGACTTCTGGGCGATCGGCATTCCCCGGATTCTTTCCGAGCCGGCCTGGCAGACGTTCAACGCGTGGATTCCGCTGTACATGATGACCGAGCGGCACATGAACCTGAAGGAAGTCGCGCTGTACGCGTGGATGCCTTTTCTGGCGGCGGATATTGGCTGCGTGCTCGGCGGTTACCTCAGCCCGCTGTTTCATAAGTACGCGAAGGTTTCGCTGTTCACGTCGCGCAAGATGGTGTTCGTCGTTGGCGCGCTCTGCATGATCGGGCCGGCTTGCGTCGGGCTGGTGGCGAGTCCTTATGCGGCCGTCGCGCTGCTGTGCGTTGGCGGCTTTGCTCACCAAACGCTGTCGGGTGCGTTGTACGCGATTACCTCCGACATGTTCGGCAAGAACGAAGTCGCTACTGCCACGGGTATGGGCGGCATGGCGGGTTACCTGGGCGCGGCGGCGTTCACGGCGCTGTTCGGGGTGCTGGTCACGCAGATCGGCTACAGCCCGTTGTTTGTGGTGCTGGCGGTATTCGACATTGTCGCGGCGGCTGTGGTGTGCCTGCTGGCCCGAAGCGGCGACAAGACGCCCGATCCGCGCTGGATGGCGGCGGGTGCTGCGGCCAGGTGAGTAGCGATTAGGGCCGGCGCTCGAAGCGCGCCGGGTAAAACAAATGGCGGCGTCCCTGGACGCCGCCATTTGTTTTACTTCCCGCTTAACGTTGATCGACGATCGTCGTGTTGCAAGTCGTCGAACCGATGATCACGTTATTCAACTTGCGGGCTTAGGCGGTCTTCTGGCCGATCTCGTGATTGGCGAGTATTTCGAGCGCGCGCACCATGGCGGAGTGGTCCCATGCCTTGCCGCCATGCGCCACGCAGGCGTTGAAGAGCTGCTGGCAGGTGGCTGTGTTCGGCAAGGAGACGCCGAGCGCCTGGGCCGTCGAGAGCGCGAGATTCAGATCCTTCTGGTGGAGCTCGATCCGGAAGCCCGGGTCGAAGGTGCGCTTCGTCATCCGCTCACCGTGTACTTCGAGAATCCGCGACGACGCAAAGCCGCCCATCAGTGCTTCGCGCACGCGCGCCGGATCGACACCGGCTTTGGAGGCGAGCAGCAGTGCTTCGCCGACGGCCTCGATCGTCGCGGCGACGATCACCTGATTGGCCACCTTGCACACCTGGCCCGCGCCGACAGCGCCGATCAGCGTGACGTTCTTGCCCATCATGTCGAAGAGCAGCTTGACGCTATCGAAGGTCGCCGGCTCGCCGCCCACCATGATGGTCAGCGAACCGGCCTTGGCGCCTACCTCGCCACCTGAAACGGGTGCATCCATATAGTCCGCACCGCGCTCACGCACGCGGGCCGCGAAGTCGCGAGTGGCCATCGGCGAAATCGAGCTCATGTCGACCACCGTCTGTCCTGGACGCAAGGCCTCGGCGAGGCCGTGTTCGCCAAACAGCACGCGTTCGACGTCCGGCGTGTCCGGCACCATGACGAAGATCACGTCGGCATGCGCGGCTACGGCGGCCGGGCTGTCACACGCGACGGCGCCGGCCTGGGTGAGGTCGTCGGGCACGCCGCTGCGCGTAAACGCCGCGAGGGACACGCCGTTCTTGAGAAGGTTGGCAGCCATGGGCTTGCCCATGATGCCGAGTCCGATAAAGCCTGCTTTTTGCATGGAAATCTCCGGAGATGTCATAGCGGCCGTCCTTACTTCCGGTCCGCCTGTTTCTGCATGAAGTGTTTTTGAACTGTCTGCGCGGCGGCTTTCAGCAGCCCCATATCGGCACAGACCGCGATGACGCGGCACCCCATCGAGATGTAGCGCTCCGCGTCGGCCTGCACGGGCGCGAGGATGCCGCTCGGCTTGCCGGCGGCCTGTGCGCGTTCGAAGACGCGCGCTATCGCCTGTTGCACGTCGGGATGGTTCGGGTTGCCGATGTGGCCATAAGCAGCCGCGAGATCGGACGGCCCGACGAAAATGGCATCGACGCCATCTACGGCGAGAATCTCGTCGATATTATCGACCGCCTTGCGGCTTTCGATCTGAACGATGACGCAGACGTTGTCGTTAGCGATGTCGAAGTAATTGGCGACGGTCGCATAGCGATTGCCTCGTTGACTCACCGAGACGCCGCGGATGCCCTGCGGCGGGTAACGCGTCGCGGCGACAGCGCGCACTGCGTCTTCGGCGCTGTCGACGAACGGCACCAGAAAATTCGAGAAGCCGCTGTCGAGGAGACGCTTGATGAACACGCTGTCGTTGGCCGGCGGGCGCACCACAGGCGCGCTCGGGCTGTCCTTGAGCGCCATCAACTGGGGGATCAGCGTCAGAACGTCGTTCGGTGCGTGCTCGGCATCCAGCAGCATCCAGTCGAAGCCGACAATGCCAAGCAGCTCCGTAGCAATCGGGCTGGCAAGCGAAGCCCAGCAGCCGATCAGGGTTTCGCCGCCGCAGACCGCGCGGCGAAAGCTATTGGGTAAAGGCTGGTAAGGCGTGGCGGCTGTCATGGGTGTCTCCTCGAGCTGCAATTGAGCGGGCAGGTAGGCTGGCAGATAAGCTGGCAAGCTCCGACGTTTACTGAATGAAATGTTATAGGTCGTCGTACATCTTAATGGAGATTAGCATCGGACCGATTGGTTGTAACGACCACGTAAACCCGAATTCCTCGCGGAGCAAGGGTTTCAGGTTGCGCGTAGGTCACTCAATGTTGTAGGATGACCTATATCTTAGATGTCTATCCAAGGAAAGCGAAATGTCTATTACCGGCGAAATGCTGATTGGCCGCAAAGCAGTGCGCGGCGAGGAAAAACCTTTGCGTGCGTTCAATCCCGCCACGGGATCCGATATCGCCGAGCCGGTGTTCGGCAGCGGCTCGGTCGCGAATGTCGAACTCGCCTGTGAACTCGCGCAGAAAGCGTTCGACCCGTACCGGCATCTGCCGCTCACGGTGCGCGCCGAGTTTCTGGAGCGTATCGCGGACGGCATCACGGCGCTCGGCGACGCGCTGATCCAGCGCGCGCACGAAGAGTCCGGCTTGCCGAAGGCACGCCTCGAAGGCGAGCGCGGCCGTACCACTGGCCAGCTCAAACTGTTCGCGCAAGTCGTACGCGCCGGTCAATGGCTCGCCGCCACGCTCGATTCGCCGTTGCCCGAGCGCAAGCCGCTGCCGCGTTCCGACCTGCGGATGCAAAAGATTCCGCTGGGCCCGGTCGCCGTGTTTGGCGCCAGCAACTTCCCGCTCGCTTTTTCGGTGGCGGGCGGCGATACCGCTGCGGCGCTTGCGGCGGGCTGCCCGGTGGTGGTGAAGGCGCATCGTGCTCACCTGGGTACCTCCGAGATGGTCGGCCGTGTGATTCAGCAAGTCGCGCAGGACATGGACTTGCCTGAAGGCGTGTTCTCGATGATCGTCGGCGCCGGCAATTCGGTCGGTGAAGCGCTGGTCGCGCATCCGGCGATCAAGGCGGTCGGCTTCACGGGTTCGCGCGCAGGCGGCACGTCGCTGATGCGCGTCGCGGCCGCCCGGGCCGAGCCGATTCCGGTCTACGCGGAAATGAGCAGCATCAACCCGGTGTTCCTCCTGTCGAATGCGCTGTCGCAACGCGGTGAGACCATCGCGCGTGGCTTCGTCGATTCGCTGGTGCTCGGCGCGGGGCAGTTCTGTACCAACCCGGGGCTTGCGATCGCTGTCGACAGCGATGCGCTCAAAGGCTTCGTTGCAACGGCGTCCGAGGCGCTGAGCGGCAAGCCGGCTCAGACCATGCTGACCGCCGGCATTCATGCGGCCTATGAAGAGGGCGAGGACAAGCTGGCGGCGACGCGAGGCGTCGAGGCAATTGCCCGGGGCATTGACGCGACCGGACCGACGCAGGCTTGCGCGGCCCTGTTCGTGACCGACGCGCTGACCTTCCTGTCCACGCCGGCGCTGGAGGACGAGGTTTTCGGGCCTGCGTCGACCATCGTGCGCTGCAAGGACGAGCAGGAGTTGCTCGCCGTTGCCGAACACTTTGACGGTCAGTTGACCGCCACGGTGCAAATGGATAGCGCGGATCTCGCGGCGGCGAAGAAGCTGGTGCCGATTCTCGAGCGCAAGGCCGGCCGGATTCTGGTCAACGGTTTCCCGACCGGCGTCGAGGTTTCGCACGCGATGGTGCATGGCGGCCCGTTCCCGGCCACGTCCGATAGCCGGGCGACGTCAGTTGGGACGACGTCGATCGAACGCTTCCTGCGCCCGGTGTGCTATCAGGATTTCCCGGCCGATCTGCTGCCGGAAGCGCTGGCCGACGCCAACCCGCTGGACCTGTGGCGCCGTCGTGATGGCGAGATTACGCGCAGCTAAACGATGCTGTAAGCGGCGCCCAGGTGGGCGCCGCGTGAGACAAAAAAATGGCCGGGATATCCCGGCCATTTTTGCATTCAGCGTGATGAATCAGCTATTTGCTTCAGCCGTTTCGTTGGCGCGCCGCAGCCGCTCGCGGCTATTCGACAGATGCATACGCATCGCCGCACGCGCGCCTTCGGCGTCGTGCCGCGTGATCGCCTCGAGAATGCTTTCGTGCTCCAGGTTGACGAGCGACAGATACGCGTCGGGTTCAGCACGCGCGATCCCTGCCGAGTCGAGCCGGTTGCGCGGGATCAGCGCGCTACCCATTTGCGTGAGGATGTCGACGAAGTACCGGTTGCCAGTTGCACGCGCTACGGAGATATGAAATTGCAGGTCGGCATCGACACTATCCAGCCCGTTGTGGCGGGTGGCTTCGATCGCGTCGAGCGCGGCGCGCATGCGCGCGAGATCGTCCGGTTTGGCCCGTTGAGCGGCGAGACCCGCGCATTCCGTTTCGAGGCTGATGCGCAGTTCCAGGATCGACAGCACGTCGCGCAAGGTGGTGGCGGGCACCATGTCGATGCCCAGCTTTTCGCGTTGCGGTTCCAGCACGAAACTGCCGATGCCATGGCGCGTCTCGATGATTTTGCCCGCCTGCAAGCGTGAAATCGCTTCACGGATGACGGTGCGGCTCACGCTCAGCGTGACCATCAATTGCGATTCGGTCGGCAGTTTGTCGCCGGGCTTCAAGGCGTTAGACGCAATTTGCTCGGTGACGTAGCTGACGACAAACTCGGCAAGATTGCGCGCGCGCCGTGGCGGTGCTGCGGATGCCAGTGGTGTAGCCATCGAAAACGCCCCTTGAATCAGATAGTTGCAGGTACTTCCTGCGATTCATTATACCGTCGTCTGACGACTGATTATATAAACGCCGGATCATTTTCGGCATTGGTGTCGGACCTGGCGTCGATGCCCGGTTTCAGGCGCCTGGCGGACAAGCCGCGTTATTTTGCAGGCGCCCCGGGAAGTACGATAACAGCCTGACTGCTAGCCCCGGCGCAGTTCGACCCGTTTGATGTCTTTCACGATCACGAGGTAGCTGAACACCGTCAGCAGGGCATTCAGGCCGACGAAAACCAGCGCGCCGTTGAACGACCCGGTCTTCGCGACGAGATAGCCGATCACGATGGGCGTCACGATGCCGGCGACATTGCCGAACATATTGAAGATGGCGCCCGACAGACCGAGTGCCTCTTTCGGTGACGTATCCGCCACCACGGCCCAGCCGAGTGCGCCGATGCCCTTGCCGAAGAACGCGAGCGACATGAGCCCGACGACGATCCAGTCGGTCGAAACATAGTTGCAACCGATGATGCACACCGACAGCAGCATGCCGCCGACAATCGGCACCTTGCGCGCGATGGTGAGCGAATGTCCGCGCCGGATCAGCCCGTCGGACAGAATGCCGCCCAGCACGCCACCGGAGAATCCGCAAATCGCGGGCAGCGATGCCACCAGACCCGCCTGCAGAATCGTCATGCCGCGCGCCTGCACGAGGTAGATCGGAAACCAGGTCAGGAAGAAGTAGGTCAGCACGTTGATGCAGTACTGGGCGAGATAGACGCCGAGCAGCATGCGATTGGTCAGCAACTGACGCACCAGCGACCAGCCACCGGTGCTGGCGATGTCCTCAGCCCGGGTGGCTTTCGTGTGCCCGTTCACCACGCCGCCGCCCTGTTCGATGTAGTCGAGTTCGGCGCGCGAGACACGCGGATGATCGGCGGGGTTCTTCATCACCTTCAGCCAGGTGAGGGCGAGTAACAGTCCGGCCGCGCCCATCACGAGGTAGACCGCGTGCCAGCCGAACGCATGGGTGAGCCACGCCATCAGCGGCGTGAAAATGACTGCCGCGAAGTATTGAGCCGAATTGAAAATGGCGGAGGCGGTGCCGCGTTCGTTGGTGGGAAACCAGCTTGCCACGACCTTGGCATTGGCCGGAAACGCCGGCGATTCAGCGGCGCCCATTGCAAAGCGCAGCACGAACAGCGCGGTGACGGCGGCGGCTGCACTGCCCAGCAGACCGATCGAGCTTTGCAGCAGCGTAAACAACGACCACAGGAAAATGCTCGCCGCGTAGACGCGCCGCGCGCCGAAGCGGTCGAGTAGCCAGCCCGCTGGCAATTGCGACAGAACATAGGCCCAACTAAACGCGGAGAAGATGTAACCCATCTTGATTGCGTCGAAGCCGAACTCGGCACGCATCGCGGATCCGGTTACCGAGAGCGTGGCGCGATCCGCGTAATTGAATGTCGTGATCACAAAGATCAGCAACAGAATCGCGTAGCGGACCTTGGTGCGCTTTGCGACGTGGGCGGGGCTCGCGGTGCGGCTCATTTCCATCGTCATCTCCTAAATTTTTATCAGTGAAAAAGCGCCCGGCGACGTTGCCGTCCCGGGCGCTCTTTACGGTGCCGCGTGCTCGAGCCAGGTTCGGCCAGGTTCGCGCGGCTTGGCGCCTTGCTGCATTACTGCGCGCCGAGCTTCTTGATCAGCACGTCGAGTTGCGCCATTTCTTCTTCGGTCAGATCGGTCAGCGGTGCGCGCACCGGACCTGCGCTGTGGCCAACCAGCTTCGCGCCGGCCTTCACGATGCTGACCGCGTAGCCCTGGCGGCGGTTGCGGATCGCCAGATACGGCAGGAAGAATTCGTCGATCAGCTTGCCGACGGTCGCGTGGTCGTCCGCGGCAATCGCGCGGTAGAAGTCCATCGCGGTCTTCGGGATGAAATTGAATACGGCCGACGAGTACACCGGCACACCCAGCGCCTTGTAGGCCGCTGCGTAGACTTCGGCGGTCGGCAGGCCGCCGAGGTACGAGAAGCGGTCGCCAAGGCGGCGACGGATCGACACCATGTTCTCGATTTCACCCACGCCGTCCTTGAAGCCGATCAGGTTGGGGCAGCGCTCGGCCAGCCCTTCGAGCATGTCGGCGTTAAGCTTGGAGTTCGCGCGGTTGTAGATGATCACGCCCAAGTTCGGCACGGACTTGCAGACTTCTTCCGCGTGCGCCGCGATGCCTTCCTGGCAGGCTTCGGTCAGGTAGTGGGGCATCAGCAGAATGCCGTTCGCGCCGTGACGTTCGGCTTCCTGGGCATACGCGATCGCCACACGGGTCGGGCCGCCGGCACCGGCGAGAATCGGTACCTTGCCTTTGCAGACTTCGGTTGCCGTACGCACGACGTTCGAGTAGTCGTTATGCGTGAGCGAGAAGAATTCGCCCGTGCCGCCGGCGACGAACAGCGCCGACGCGCCGTAAGGCGCGAGCCATTCGAGGCGCTCGGCATAGGTGTCGGCGCGGAAATCGCCTTGTTCGTCGAAGTCGGTAACGGGGAAGGACAGAAGGCCTTCGGAAACGATCTGCTTCAGTTCCTGCGGTGTCGTCATGATGAGTATCCAGGGCGTCGAATAGGGTCGGTATTGAGAAATGATGATTTCTTATACGTCATCGTACAACAACAATTCGGCTAACTCAACGGTGTTTTCACGGCATAATGCGCGCCATAGGGTAAATACGGAACGTCTGGGCAATCTTTCGTGTTGTAGGATGACGTATGAATGATTGGCGCAACGATTGGCGCAGCAGGCGTGAAATCGCCACAAGGATCGATGTCATGGAACAAACCCCGCTCTACATTCGCGTTCACCCCAATGACAATGTCGCGATCGTCGTCAACGACGGCGGTCTGGGTGAGGGCGCCGTATTTCCCGATGGCCTCGCGCTGCGCGAGCGTGTTCCGCAGGGGCACAAAGTCGCGCTGGCCGATTTCGCTGAAGGCGACGAGGTCATCCGCTACAACGTGGTGATCGGCTACGCGCTCAAGGATTTGCCGAAGGGTAGCTGGATCAACGAGCACGTGATCCGTATGCCGAGTCCGCCGGGGCTGGAAGATTTGCCGATCGCCACCATCAAGGCGCCGGAGATGCCGCCGCTGGAAGGCTTCACGTTCGAAGGCTATCGCAATGCCGACGGCTCGGTCGGCTCGCGCAACATTCTGGCGATCACGACCACCGTGCAATGCGTGGCCGATGTGGTTCAGCACGCGGTCACGCGCATCAAGGCCGAACTGCTGCCGCACTATCCGAACGTCGACGATGTCGTGAGTCTCGGCCACACCTATGGTTGCGGCGTCGCGATCGACGCCCCGGACGCAATGGTGCCGATCCGCACCGTGCGCAATATCAGCCTGAATCCGAACTTCGGCGGCGAAGTGATGATGGTCAGCCTCGGTTGCGAGAAGCTGCAGCCTGAACGCCTGATGCCGCCGGGCACGATTCCGATTGCCGCTGCAGCGAATGTCGCCGAAGTGGCCGACATCGGCGATGTCGAAGCCGATCTGAACGGCGACGTGGTGGTGCTTCAGGACGAGGCGCACGTCGGCTTCCAGTCGATGATCGAGTCGATCATGAGAATGGCCGAGGGCCATCTGAAGCGCCTGAACAATCGCCGCCGCGAGACCTGCCCGGCCTCCGATCTGGTGATCGGCGTGCAGTGCGGCGGCAGCGATGCATTTTCCGGGCTGACCGCCAATCCCGCCGTGGGCTTCGCCACCGATTTGCTGGTGCGCGCCGGTGCGACGGTGATGTTCTCCGAAGTCACCGAAGTGCGCGACGGTGTCGATCAACTGACGGCGCGCGCGGCCAACGCGGACGTGGCGGCTGCGATCATCCGCGAGATGCAGTGGTACGACGATTATCTGAAGCGCGGCGGCGCGGACCGCAGCGCCAACACCACGCCGGGCAACAAGAAGGGCGGCTTGTCGAACATCGTTGAAAAGGCGATGGGCTCGATCATCAAGTCGGGCAACTCGGCCATCTCCGGCGTGCTGTCGCCCGGTGAAAAGGTCAAGCAGAAGGGGCTGATTTACGCGGCCACGCCGGCGAGCGATTTCATCTGCGGCACGCTGCAGGTCGCGGCGGGCATCAACCTGCATGTATTCACGACCGGCCGCGGCACGCCGTACAGCCTCGCTGAAGTGCCCGTCATCAAGGTCGCGACGCGCTCCGATCTCGCGCGCCGCTGGCACGATCTGATGGATATCAACGCCGGTACCATTGCGACCGGTGCCGCGACGATCGAAGACGTGGGTTGGGAGCTGTTCCGCCTGATGCTCGACGTCGCAAGCGGCCGTAAGGAGACCTGCGCGGAGAAACTCAAACTCCACAATGCGTTGGTGCTGTTCAATCCGGCGCCGGTGACCTGATAGTACCGATCGTAACCACGACAAAGACTGAGACATGACTGACTCGAACCTTGACCGCCCGGCGGCGCAGAAACCTTTCCGCCGTCTTCTGCTTACCGGCGCTGCCGGCAACCTCGGCCAGCAGTTGCGCGGTGCGCTCGCTGCGTGGGCCGATGTAGTGCGCGTCACCGATATCGCGCCGCTGGGCGAAGTGGCGGCGCACGAAGAAGCATCGATCGTGGACCTCGCGGATGAAGCCGCCGTTCATGCGCTGCTGGAAGGCGTGGATGCGGTCGTTCATCTGGGCGGCATCTCCGTCGAAGCGCCGTTCGAAGATCTGCTCGAAGCGAATATCCGCGGTCTGTACAACCTCTATTCGGCCGCGCAGAAGCAGGGCGTGAAGCGCATCGTGTACGCGAGCTCGAATCATGCCGTGGGTTTTCATCCGACGACGTCGGTGGTCGATATCGACGCGCCGCTCCGTCCCGACAGCCTGTATGGCGTGACGAAGTGCTTCGGCGAATCGCTGTCGCGCTATTACTTCGACCGCTTCGGTCTCGAGACGGTGTGTCTGCGGATCGGCTCGTCGTTCGAGCAGCCGAAGAATCCGCGCATGCTCGTCACTTATCTGAGCTTCCGCGACTTTATCGAACTGGTGCGTTGCTCGCTGTTTACCAACCGGGTCGGGCACGCAATCGTTTATGGCGTCTCGGATAACCGGACCAAGTGGGTCGACAACACCAAGGCGGCGTTCCTCGGTTTTCGTCCGCAGGATAGTTCGGTCGAGTTCGAGCACCTCTTTCCGATCACGGCGCCTACCGCTGACCTCGACGATCCGACGCAGCATTTTCAGGGCGGCCCGTTCGTGCTGGCCGGTCCGATGGAGCCGAAGTGGTGAGCGGCATGGCGAACCCGCGGGTGGAGCGTGTCGAGGCGGCAGGGCAGGCGCCCGCGTCAGTCGGCGAGAGCCCGGTATGGCGTGCCGCTGAACAGGCGCTCTACTGGGTGGATATTCCTGCGCAAAAGATCGTGCGGCTGCGGCTCGAAGCGGCTGAGCGCACCGAGTGGCAATTGCCGGAGAAGGTGGCGTGCATCGCTTTCGATCATCGCGGCACGGTGCTGGCGGGCTGTGAGACGGGGCTCTTTGCGGTCACGCTGACTGAAGGCGCGCCCCGCGGCGAAGCGATGAAGGTGACGGGCAGAAAGCTCGCCGCGCCGCGCTTCGCCTTCGACGATATGCGCTTCAACGATGGCCGGTGCGATCGACAAGGGCGCTTCTGGTCCGGCACGATGGTGCAGGACATGGCAGCGGCAAATCCTGCGGGCGCGCTCTATCGCTTCGATGAGCGCGGCCTGTTGTCGGCGCCGGTTGTCGAAGCGTTGATCACGCAAAACGGTCTGGCGTGGTCGCCGGACGGCGCCACGATGTATCTGTCGGATTCGCATCCTCTGCGCCGGCAAATCTGGGCGTTCGATTACGACATCGAAGCGGGCGAGCCGCGCAATCGGCGCGTATTCGCTGACCTGCATGATTACGCCGGGCGTCCTGACGGCGCGGCCGTGGACGCCGACGGCTGCTACTGGATTTGCGCAAACGACGCCGGCCTCTTGCTGCGCTTTACACCGCAAGGCAAGCTCGATCGGCAGATTGCCGTCCCAGCCGTGAAGCCCGCGATGTGCGCGTTCGGCGGCCGGAATCTGGACACGCTGTTCGTGACGTCGATCCGTCCCGCGACGGGCGCGAGTGAACACGACGGCCACCTGTTCGCCGTTCGGCCCGGCGTGACCGGGTTGCCCGAGCCCGAATACGCGGGCGAACTCTGAATAAGCGACGTGAATGAGGTGGGGCGCCGGGGAATTAGCACGTCGGCGCCCAACAGTCGCAGCCTTTTATTCATCACTTGTCGTACAACATAGTGGCAAAAATGCCACTTTCGGGTCATCTTCCTCTCTACGAAAAATATAAATCCGCGATGTGGGGATTTTGCTTAGTCTCCCTTCTGGCATGGCTTTGATGTCGGATTTTGACCCGGAAACTCTTACGTCCAACCCGCTGTCGTGCGGGTAAATACCGGCTGTACAACTCAAACCACGTTTTATAGACTTCATATGTCGTCGTACAACATATGAGCCCAAACAAATTCCTTTCGAGATAGCTTTGGGCTCCCGGACAAAGAGGCCAGTGTTCTCTACGCGCATGACCAACGCGCGCGGGATTCATGCCGAAGCAGTCGAAGTAAAGAAGTCGAGTTGTCTGACAGGAGTGCTGAGCATCTGTGCCGGGGAAGTAGAACAGGCCAGCACGGCAAACCGCTCGCTACCCACAGGGGTTGCGTGCGTGGAGCCGGGAGACGCATCAAAACCATGTCGCATCCGTGAGCGGCCTTCCGTGAGCGACCCCGCGAAAGCGGTCCTTCGCAAGCGGTCCTCCGCATCCGGATGATCTAATTTCAAGGAATGTCACGATGAAAAACAAGTTTGCCTCTTCCCGTGTTTCGATGATTGTCGCGGCCTCCGTGCTGGCATTCAGCACCGTGTCGGCACACGCGCGCGTGTTCCGGGTGTCGGACGTGCATGGCGACACCTATCCGACCAATATGGCCGTGAAATACATGGGTGAAGAAATCAGCAAGGCAACCGGTGGCAAGGATTCCGTGAAGGTCTTCGGCAACAGCGCGCTGGGTTCCGAAAACGACACGATCGATCAGGTGCGCATCGGCGCACTGGACATGGCGCGCGCCAACGGTGCCGCGTTCAACGAGATCGTGCCTGAATCGATGATTCCGTCGCTGCCGTTCCTGTTTCGCGACATCGACCATTTCCGCAAAGTGATGTACGGCCCGGAAGGCCAGAAGATTCTCGACGCCTTCAAGGCGAAGGGCATGATCGCGCTGACGTTCTATGAGAGCGGCGCGCGCTCGATGTACGCGAAGAAGGCCATCCATTCGCCCGCCGATATGAAGGGCCTCAAGGTGCGCGTGCAGCCGTCGGATCTGATGGTCGACGAAATCAGGGCGATGGGCGGCACGCCGACGCCGATGCCGTTCGCCGAAGTCTATACGGGCCTGAAGACGGGTCTGGTGGATGGCGCGGAAAACAACCTGCCGTCGTACGAAGAGACCAAGCACTTCGAAGTCGCGCAGGTCTATTCCGAAACCCAGCATTCGATGACGCCGGAAGTGCTGGTGTTCTCCAAGAAGGTGTGGGACACGCTGACGCCGCAGGAACAGGACATCATCAAGAAGGCGGCGGCTGACTCCGTGCCTTACTACACGAAGCTGTGGACCGCGCGTGAAAGCGACGCGGCAAAGACGGTCACAAAGGGTGGCGCGACGATCGTTACCGCGTCGCAGATCGACCGTCCTGCTTTCGTGAAGGCGATGCAGCCGGTTTGGGCGAAGTATGAAAAGACGCCGCAAATGAAGCAGCTCGTCGACGAAATCCAGGCAGTCAAATAAGTTCGGACGTAACGCGCTGGGGAAGGGCCGTGCAGCACGGGCTGCCGGTTTTTCCCACGGTGCGGTTTCCTGAGCCGGTGAGGCTTGGCAGGATTCCTGAAGATCAAATATAAGTCCGCCGTATGCAAGGATGGGGTCAATGAGATTCATGAAACGCCCAAACGATTTTCTCTTCCGCGTGCTGGTGGTCGTGGCGTCGGCGAGTCTCGCCACGCTGTGCCTGTTGGTGATTTATAGCGTCGTGATGCGCTATGTCTTCAGCGATGCACCGGATTTTGTCGAACCCATTGCCCTCCTGCTGGTGATTGTGATCGCCATGTTCGGCGCCGCGCTCAAAGTTCGCGAGGGCGGCCACATTGGGCTCGACTCGCTAGTCAAGAAGCTGCCGCCCAAAGGCCAGACGATTGCCCATGCGTTCCAGCATATTTGCCTGATCGTGCTGGCCGTGGCGATTTTCTTCGGCTGCTGGCAGATGGCGGAGACGACGATGGACGACAAGATCCCGATCCTGGGCCTTCCGGAAGCGCTTCGATATTTGATTCCGGTCATTGCTAGCGCCTGCATCGCTCTGTTCTCGTTCGAGAACCTGCTGGGGCTTTTCGCACAGAAACAAAAATAGAAGAATCATGGAACTTGCCATCCTCTCAGTTAGTTTCCTCGTTTTCCTCGTATTCGGGGTTCCTGTTTCGTTCGCATTGGGACTCTCGTGCGTCCTGACGTATCTGTATGAGGGCTTGCCGGCGGCTACCGCCATGCAGTCGATGATTTCGGGAATGAACGCGTTTTCGTTTCTCGCGGTCCCGTTCTTCATTTTCTCCGGCGAGTTGATGCTGCACGGCGGTATCGCCGACCGCATCCTGCGCTTTGCGCAGGCCACGGTGGGCCATTTCCGCGGTGGGCTCGGCATGGCTAACGTGGTCGCGTGCACGCTGTTCGGCGGCGTGTCCGGTTCGCCGACGGCAGACACCTCCGCCATGGGCGGCGTCGTCATTCCGCTGATGAAGCGCGAAGGCTACAGCGCGGCCTATGCGGTCAACGTGACAACCCATTCGTCGCTGGCGGGCGCGCTGATGCCCACCTCGACGAACATGATCATCTATGCGTTCGCGGCCCAAGGCATCACCGGGACGTTGAACGGTCACCAGATGAGCGGCGTGTCGATCGGCGATCTGTTGTTTTCCGGTCTGTTGCCGGTGCTGTGGGTGATGGGTTTCGTGCTCATCGCCGCGTACTGGCAGGCGGTCAAGTTCGGCTATCCGCGCCGCCCTGACGGCTCGACCGAATTGCAGCGCTTTCCTGGCTGGTTCGCGGTGGCCCGCACGTTTCTGGGTGCATTGCCCGGTTTGATGGTGATCGCGATCATTCTGGTCTGCGTGGCCAAGGGTATTGCTACAGCGACGGAAGCCGCCGCTATCGCAGTGGCTTATTCGCTAGTGCTGACGATCGTCATTTATCGCACGATGACGATGAAGAAGCTCTTTCATGCGCTGTCCAAGGCCGCTAAAACCACTGGCGTGGTGTTGCTGCTGATCGGCGTGTCGAACATGCTGCGCTACCAGATGGCCTATCTGGAGATTCCCGACGCCATCGAGCACATGCTCGATGGGGCAACGAGCTTGCCATGGTTGATGCTGCTTTACATCAACATCATCCAGATCTTTCTCGGCACGTTCGTCGACATGGCCGCGCACATCCTGATCACCACGCCCCTGTTCCTGCCGATGGCGATGCATGCCGGCGTCGGCCCCGTTCAGTTCGGGATCATGATTTTGCTGAATTGTGCATTGGGTCTCGTGCATCCGCCGATCGGGTCGGTGCAGTTCATCGGCTGCGCGATCGGCAATGTGTCGATAGGTGAAACCACCAAGGTGGCGTGGCCTTATTACCTGGCTATCTTCAGCGCGATCAACATCGTGACGTACGTACCGATGTTCTCGACGTGGTTGCCTAGCCTGATCAATGGTCACCCGGTGTTTTGAACGCTTGATTAAAAGTCGGCGCCGGTGTGGCACTGCCAGATATGACAAATAAGTTTTTTACAGAGGAGCAGAAATGAAAAAGGTAATAGCAACCTCGGCCCTTGGGTTGGTCGC
This sequence comes from Paraburkholderia sp. GAS32, assembly GCF_050434225.1. NCBI lineage: Bacteria > Pseudomonadati > Pseudomonadota > Betaproteobacteria > Burkholderiales > Burkholderiaceae > Paraburkholderia > Paraburkholderia sp. GAS32. The sequence goes on from NZ_JBNPVS010000042.1 coordinate 86,837, forward strand.
CCTCGGCGCGCACGCTCAGAGCAGTGTGACGCTGTACGGGATCGTCGATGCGGGGATTGGTTATCAGAGCAGCCAGACGTCGCTTGGTTCGACGAGTGGCGGCCGCTCGGTGATCAAGATGGTGAACGGCATCTGGGCGGGCAGCCGCTTCGG
>NZ_JBNPVS010000043.1:0-83426 GCF_050434225.1 Paraburkholderia sp. GAS32
AACGAAGGCCACGCGTGCGTGAAGGGCCGCTTCGCCTGGGGCTACGCGACGCACAAGGACCGCATCACCAAGCCGATGATCCGCGCGAAAATCACGGATCCGTGGCGTGAAGTCAGCTGGGAAGAAGCGCTCACGTACGCGGCGTCGGAATTCCGCCGCATTCAGGCGAAGCACGGCCGCGATTCGATCGGCGGCATTACGTCGTCGCGCTGCACGAACGAAGAAACGTATCTCGTACAGAAGCTCGTGCGCGCCGCCTTCGGCAACAATAACGTCGACACCTGCGCGCGTGTTTGCCACTCGCCGACCGGCTATGGCCTTAAGACCACGCTCGGCGAATCGGCCGGCACGCAAACCTTCGCCTCGGTCGACAAGGCCGACGTCATCATGGTCATCGGCGCCAATCCGACCGACGGCCACCCGGTGTTCGGCTCGCGTATGAAGCGCCGCATCCGCGAGGGCGCGAAGCTGATCGTGGTCGATCCGCGCCGCATCGATATCGTCGATACGCCGCACGTGAAGGCCTCGCATCATCTGCAATTACGTCCGGGCACCAACGTCGCCGTGGTCAATGCCCTCGCGCATGTGATCGTGACCGAAGGCTTGCTGAACGAAGCGTTCATCGCCGAGCGCTGCGAAACGCGCGCGTTCGAGCAATGGCGTGCGTTCGTCGCCCTGCCCGAGAACGCGCCGGAAGCGACCGAGGAACTCACCGGCGTGCCCGCCGCATCCATCCGCGAAGCCGCCCGCATCTATGCCACCGGCGGCAACGCCGCGATCTATTACGGCCTCGGCGTCACCGAACACGCGCAGGGCTCGACAATGGTGATGGGTATCGCGAATCTCGCGATGGCGACCGGCAACATCGGCCGCGAAGGTGTCGGCGTGAATCCACTGCGTGGCCAGAACAATGTGCAGGGTTCGTGCGACATGGGCTCGTTCCCGCACGAACTGCCGGGCTATCGCCATATCAGCGATTCGATCACGCGCGCGCTGTTCGAAGAAGCATGGAACGTGACGCTGCAGCCCGAACCGGGCCTGCGCATTCCGAACATGTTCGACGCCGCCGTGCACGGCACCTTCAAGGGCCTGTACTGCCAGGGCGAAGACATCGTGCAATCCGATCCGAACACGCATCACGTGTCGGCGGCATTGTCTGCGATGGAATGCATCGTCGTGCAGGACATTTTCCTCAACGAGACCGCAAAGTACGCGCACGTGCTGCTGCCGGGTTCGTCGTTCCTCGAAAAGGACGGCACCTTCACCAACGCGGAGCGCCGCATCTCGCGCGTGCGCAAGGTGATGCCGCCGGTGCCGGGTTACGCCGACTGGGAAGTCACCGTGATGCTCGCGCGCGCGCTCGGTTATGAAATGGACTACGCGCATCCGTCGCAGATCATGGACGAGATCGCACGTCTCACGCCGACCTTCCACGGTGTGTCGTACAGGAAGCTCGACGAACTCGGCAGCATCCAGTGGCCGTGCAACGAAGACGCGCCCGACGGTACGCCGACCATGCACATCGACACTTTCGTGCGCGGCAAGGGCAAGTTCGTGATTACAAAGTTCATCGCAACGCCGGAAAAGGTCACGCGCAAGTTCCCGCTGCTGCTCACCACGGGCCGCATCCTGTCGCAGTACAACGTCGGCGCACAGACACGCCGCACCGAAAATTCGCGCTGGCATGACGAAGATCGTCTCGAGATCCACCCGCACGATGCGGAAGAACGCGGCATCAGGAATGACGATTGGGTCGGCATCGAATCCCGCGCGGGACAAACCGTATTGCGCGCGAAGGTGACCGAGCGGATGCAACCGGGCGTCGTCTACACGACGTTCCACTTCCCCGAATCGGGCGCGAACGTGATCACCACCGATAGCTCGGACTGGGCGACGAACTGTCCCGAGTACAAGGTGACCGCGGTGCAGGTGATGCCGGTCGAACAGCCGTCGCAATGGCAGCAGGACTATTCGCGCTTCAACACGGAGCAGCTCGATCTGCTGAAGCAGCGCGAGTTGGCCAACGCAACATCGGGTAAGTGAGGCAAGCCATGGACAATCAGAATCTGATCGACATGGCGAACCGGATCGGCGACTTTTTCGATTCGATGCCGGACCGTGAGGAAGCACTCGCCGGCATCGCCGATCATATCCGCCGCTTCTGGGAGCCGCGCATGCGGCGCGCTTTACTGGCGGCGCTCGATGAGCCGGATGCAAGCGGTATCGAAATGTCGGGCATCGTCAGGGAAGCGCTCGTCAAGCATCGTGACGGGTTGACGCCGGCGGCTGCGGCTGCGGTGTAAGCGAAGGCCGGTCAGCCAGCGGATACGACGCGCGCGAGGCGCGTTCGTGTCAGCGCCTCCTCACAGCGCCGTCTGCTCCGGTATCACGCCACCCACTGCGAACCATGCTTCGCAGTGCCGCAGCAAGCCGTGCAGGTCGGACCCCGTGCGTCCGCGCGCGCTGATGTAGCCGTCCGGCCGCACCAGATAGAACGACGGCCGCGTGCGTCCATACGATTCGGACAGCGCCGGGCCGCCCTCGCCGCTCGTATCGGTCACGCGCCAGATGCGCACCGCGCCCGGCAACAATCTCTCGACTTCCGCAGCCAGCCGCTCCAGTTCCGGGTCCGGCGGCGGTGCGTGCTTCGCGGCCGGATCGAGCGGCGTGTCGTCGACGGCCAGCGGCGGGACCAGCAGGAACAACGAGAAGAACGCCGGATCGTGCAGATCGAAAATGCAACCGACGCCCGGCGCGCGGCCAAGCGGCCCATCCACTACGTGCACCAGCGCATCCGGCGCGCGCTCGCCGGCACGCGGGCCGCCGTCGAGCAGGCGTTCGAGCGTCAGCGGACTGCGCCGATACTGGACCGACAACTCGCTGATCGTCATACGCGCCGCATCGCGCAGCGGACCGAGCGCGGCCAGCACCGGCATCACGCGCTCGCGTAGCAGCTTCAGCGGTCCATGATCGGCCTCGGCCATATGCGTGATGAAGCCCGTTTGCCGCAGCACGTCGCGTTCGATCGGATGCCGTTCACTGTGATACGTGTCGAGCAGACGGTCAGGCGCCGCGCCTTTCAGAACGCGCGCGATCTTCCAGCCCAGATTGAACGCTTCCTGAATGCCCGTGTTCATCCCTTGCGCGCCGGCCGGGCTGTGTACGTGAGCCGCATCCCCCGCGAGGAAGATGCGGCCGACGCGCAGCCGCTCCACCATTCTGCTGTTCAGATGGAAATACGACGACCATGCCAGCTCCGACACGTCGACACGTTCCCGCACGCGCCGGGTAATCAGCGCCTTGCATTCGGCGAGCGACGGCGGCGAGACGTGATTGAGTGGCGGCTCGCCGAGCACAGCGGGCGTGACCGGCGCCGGGACCGGGGTCGGTTCGACCGGATGGTCCGCAATCAGACGGTGACGGCCATGACCCATCGGAAACAGTGCGACGAGACCCTCGCCCGACGCGAAGATATGGAATTCGTCCTCGGGCCAATCGGTTTCGGCATGCACATCGGCCAGCAGGAACGTCTGTTCGAAGGTGCTGCCCGCAAAGCTCACGCCGAGCCGGTGGCGGATCGTGCTGTGCGCGCCGTCAGCCGCGATGACGTACGACGGGCGCAGGGTCTCGGTACGGCCGTCCGCGCGACGCAGCGTCACCTGAATGCTGGCGGAACCCTGCACGAACATCATCAGTTCAACGCCGCGTTCGACGGTCACGCCGAGCGTCGCGAGATGCTCCGTCAGCAACCGTTCGGTTACGGATTGATCGAGAAACAGCAGATAGGGATAGCGCGTGCGCAACGGATCGAAATCGAGGCGCGCGAGACGCATGCCATTGGAAAAAAGATTGGCGATGCGCGCGCGATGACCGAGTTCGAGAAACGGCTCAATCAGGCGGTGCTGTTCAAACAGTTCGAGCGTGCGTGCCTGAATGCCGATGGCCCGTGAATGCGGGTTCGGTTGCAGCGCTTTGTCGATCAGACGCACGGGGATGTGGGCACGCGCCAGACTCATTGCCGCGGCGAGCCCGGTCGGACCCGCCCCAACGATCAGCACCGGCGACGCATCGTGTGCGGCAGCGTCCATGCGGGACTCCGGAGACAACAGATCGTTCTAGTGTACGCCGCCGATAACCCGCTCAACGGTGCGCTGCATCAATCGTGGGGATGATCCATCGCGCATCGATGCTCGGTGGTGCCGAGATCGACTTGCAGCGTGGCGTGCTGCATCGAAAAACGTTCGCGCAGTGTGACGACGATGGCGTCGATCGACTCGTCGCCGGGATGGCCTGCCGGCATCACCAGATGCGCGCTGAGCGCATTGCCGGTGGTCGACAGCGCCCAGACGTGCAGGTCGTGCACGTCGGTGACGCCGGGCTGTTCGGCGAGATAGTCGCGGATATCCTGCAGACTGACGCCGGGCGGCACGGCGTCGAGCGCCATGCGCACCGAATCGCGCAGCAGACCCCACGTGCCAACCACCACAACCGCGACCACGAACAGGCTCATCACCGGATCGAGCCACGTCCAGTTGGTATAGAGAATCACGAGACCGCTGATCGCGACCGCGGCCGAGATGGCGGCGTCCGCGGCCATATGCAGGAACGCGCCGCGAATGTTCAGATCTTCCTTCTGGCCGCGCATGAAGAGCCACGCCGAGAAGCCGTTCACGACCACGCCGACCGCCGCGACGACGAACACCACCAGTCCCGCGACGGGTGCCGGGTTCATCAGGCGACCGATCGCCTCCGCGACGATCACGCCGCACGCGAACAGCAACAACCCCGCGTTGGCGAGCGACGCCAGGATCGACGAACTGCCGTAGCCGAAGGTATAGCGCGCCGACGGACGACGCGCGGCGAGCCACGTTGCGCCCCAGGCGAGCAGCAGGCCGAGCACGTCGGAGAGATTGTGGCCGGCGTCGGCGAGCAGCGCGGTGGAATGCGCGATCACGCCGTAGACGGCTTGAACCAGCACGATCGCTACGTTCAGCCCGACGGCGAGCGCGAAGGCACGGCCGTGGCCTGGGGCGGGTGCGTGGGCGTGGCTGTGGCCGCTGTGGCTGTGGCCAGCGTGATTGTGGGCGCTGTGGCTGTGGCCGGCGTGGCTGCCGTGGTTGTGGTCGCTGTGACTATGGTCGGCGTGACTGCCGTGGTTGTGGTCGACGTGGCTGCTATGACTGTCGGCGCTGCGGTTATGGTCCGCGCCGTGATCATGCGCGATCTGCTTACACATACCGTGCGTGCTCGCCTCGCGCTCATGCGCTTCGTGCCCCTGCGTGCCGTGCCCCTCCGTGCCGCTCCCACCTGCATCGTCGACCTCAGGACGAACCGCGCCGTGCCGAAGCTCGCCCTGATCGCGAGCATCGCCTTCCTGCCCCCCGCCCTGCGCATCTTCCCCATCGATGCCATCGAATTCCCCCTCGAGCCACACCGGCGCGTGGTCGTCCTCGCGCTCTTCGGCGGCCCGGTTCGGGGCGGTAATTTTCTTCATGACGGGTCCAAAGAAAATTCGCCGGCCGGCTCAGCGACATGCTCGAGCATGCCGGCCAGCATCGCGCTGATGTGGCGGTCGGCGGCAAGATAGAACACCTGCTTGCCCTGCCGCTCCGCGCGCACGATCCGAGCCGCGCGCAGCAGCCGCAAATGGTGGCTCACCAGCGACGGCGACAGGCCCAGCCCCTCCGCGATCGCGCCAACCGCGCGCCGCTCGTCGACGCAGGCGAGCACGATACGCAAACGCGTCGGATCGCCAAGCAGGCGAAACAGATCGGCTAGCGGCACGATTGTCTCCACCGGGCGGTCGTCGAAACTGACAGGCGAGATAGCGGCAGCCATGGCAAGCGGCATCATTGACATACATATGAACAGGTATTCATATGTTATAGATATCAAGACAACAGGTCAAATTGGAGGGCGGCCCGGCGAGTGTGGGAAAATGCGGCCTCTGCCTCACCCGAATGCCATCCCTCCGTCATGCAACAAGTATTTGACCGCGCTTTCGCGGCGCATCGTGACGGCCGCCTCGATGACGCCGAACGCGGCTACCGCGCGACGCTCGAGGGCAACCCCGTGCACGTCGATGCGTTGCACCTGCTGGGCGTCCTGCGCCACCAGCAGGGCCAGCACGCCGAAGCCGCCGAGCTCGTACGGCGCGCGGTGAACCTGCGCCCGGAAGACGCCGCGCTGCAGTTGAACCTCGGCAATGCGCTGAAGGCGCTCGGCCAGATCGACGACGCCATCGAACAGTTCCGCAATGCGCTGACGCTTGCGCCGTCTTTCCCGATGGCGCACTACAACCTGGGCAATGCATACGCGTCGGTGGGCCGCCACGAAGACGCCGCCGACGCCTTCGAGAAGTCGCTGCGCCTGCAACCGAACGACGCCTCGTCGCATAACAATCTGGGCAATGCATTGCACGCGCTCGGCCGGCATACGGAGGCGATCGCGTCGTTCCAGCGCGCGCTCGAACTGCGCCCTGGGCATGCGGGTGCGCTCAACAACATGGGCATGTCGCTGAACGCGCTTGACCGCGCGAACGAGGCGATCCCGCGCTTCCAGGCGGCACTGGCAGCCGAACCGCGTTTCGTCGCCGCACATTTCAATCTCGCCAATACGCTCGACGCCACCGGCCGCCACGCAGAAGCGGTCGCCTCTTTCCAGGCGGCGCTCGCCTTGCAGCCGAACCTGCCGCCCACCATCTTCGGGCTCGGCAACGCGCTCGCGGCGCTGGGACGCCATGCGCAAGCGCTGCCGTATCTCGAGCGCGCGGTGGGTCTCGATCCGCAGTTCGCGCTCGCATGGCTGAGTCTCGGCACTGCACACCAGGCACTGGGCGCGCATGCCGCGGCAGTGCGTGCCTTCGATCAGGCGCTGCGCTTGCGCCCCGATCTAGCGTCCGCGCACATGAACCGCGCGCTTGCCTGGCTCGCGTTGCGCGATTTCGCGCGCGGGCTGCCGGAATACGAATGGCGGCTGCAAACCACCGCGCAGCCGGTCATTCAGACGTTGCCGCGCTGGCATGGCGAGCCGATCGAACAACGCACGCTTCTCGTTCATGCCGAGCAGGGTTTCGGCGATACGCTGCAATTCGTCCGCTTCGTGCCACTGGCCGCGCAGCGTGCCGCGCGCGTTGTGCTCGAAGTGCAGCCGCAACTGCTGCCGCTGCTTGCACCGGCCGCGCAAGCGTGGCGCGTCACGCTGATCGCCCAGGGCACACCGCGTCCAGCGGCGGATCTGCAATGCCCGCTGCTGAGCTTGCCGCTCGCGCTCGGCACTACCTACGACACGATCCCCGACCGCACGCCCTACCTCAGCGTACCTCCGGCTTACGGCCGCAAATGGCGCGGCTCGCTCGGCGGTCACGCGAAGCGCAAGATCGGCATCGCGTGGTCAGGACGCATCCAGCAGAACGAAACCCGTTCGATGCCGCTCGCCGCGCTCGCTCCGCTGTTCGCGCTCGAAGGGATCGACTGGATCGTGCTGCAACCTGAACTGGGCGCCGAGGAACACGCGGCGCTTGACGCGCATCCGCGTGCGGCGTCGATTCATCGTTTCGATAAGCGGATCGGCGATTTTGCGGATACTGCGGCGATCATCGAGCGGCTCGACGCAGTCGTGTCGATCGATACATCGATCGCTCACCTCGCCGGCGCACTGAAAAAGCCGCTATGGCTGATGCTGCCGTTCGCCGCGGATTGGCGCTGGTTCGTCGGCGAGACGCGCAGTCCGTGGTATCCGGGCGCAACGCTGCTGCGCCAGCCACAACCCGGCGCGTGGGGCGATGTGGTGGAGGCAGTGGCTCACGAATTGCGCCGCGGCTAACTGAGCCGAACTCACCGAAATCGGTCGCCGACGCAACGCTCAAGAAAAAACCCCGCGCTCGTGAGAGCGCGGGGTTTTTGTTTGTCAGGATGAACGGCGACGCTTAAGCCGCTCGATACTGATTGCGCGACTCCGGCGTGCGATACAGCACCAGCGTCGCGATCAGCCCGCAAATCGCCGCCACGCCCAGGAACAGGCCAGGCGCTGCCTTGTTGCCGGTGGTGTGAATGAGCAACGTGGAAATGGCCGGCGTGAAGCCGCCAATCGTCGTAGCCAGACTGTAGGCCAGCGAGAAGCCGGCGGTCCGCACTTCGACCGGCATCACTTCGGTCAGCGCCACCACCATCGCCCCGTTGTAGCTGCCGTACAGGAACGACAACCACAGCTCGACCGCCAGAAGGCGAGCGAACGACGGCTCAGCGACCAGCCATTGCAGGGCCGGGTATGCGGTGATGATCGTCAGGATCGTGAAGGCAATCAGCACCGGACGGCGGCCGATACGGTCCGACAACGCGCCCGCGAGCGGCAGCCAGATCAGGTTCGACAAACCAATACAGACGGTGACGACGAGTGTATCGATCGACGACAGCTTCAGCACTTCCTTGCCGAAGGTCGGCGTGTAGGCCGTGATCATGTAGAACGACACGGTGGTCATGATGACCATGCCCATACCGCCCAGCACGATGCCCCAGTTCGCGGCCATCGTCTTCATGATCTCGCCCATGCTCGGACGATGCTTGCGCGCCTTGAATTCCTCGGTTTCCTGCAACGAACGGCGGATCAGGAACAGGAACGGCACGATCAGGCAACCGATCAGGAACGGCACGCGCCAGCCCCAGGCGGTCATCTGGTCTGCCGGCAACCACTTGTTCAGGAACACGCCGATCAGTGCGGCGAACACCACGGCAACCTGCTGGCTGCCGGACTGCCACGCGCAATAGAAGCCCTTGTTGCCCTTGGTGGCGATCTCCGACAGATAGACCGACACGCCGCCCAGTTCGACCCCGGCGGAGAAGCCTTGCAGCAGCCGGCCGCCCAGCACTAGCACGGGTGCGAGCACGCCGATGGTCGCGTAGCCTGGTATCGACGCGACCGTGAGGGTGCCGAGCGCCATCAGGCCGAGAGTAAGGATCAGGCCTTTGCGCCGGCCGTGATGGTCGATGTAAGCACCCAGCACGATCGCGCCAAGCGGCCGCATCAGGAAGCCCGCACCGAATACCGACAGCGACAGCATCAGCGAGGCGAATTCGTTACCGCTCGGGAAATAGGTCTTGGCAATCGCGGACGCGTAATAGCCGTAGACCATGAAGTCGTACATCTCAAGAAAGTTGCCGCTAACCACGCGGAAAACTGTCTTGAACTTGGATTCTTCGGATGAGGAAGCGGCGTGTGACGCGGTAGACATGACATTCTCTGATAAACCTGTCGCCACGCAGACGGGCGGCGCTCAGGCGGTTGAAACGATCCACTGCGTTCGGCAAGCGGATGCCGCGGGCAACTCAATTATTAGAACGCGCCGGGGGCGCCGCATTTTCATACTGAACACATTTGCGCGGTATCAGGGTAAACGTTGTGAAATACCCGGAACCCGCAGCACGTAATGTTACCGTTCCTGGCGCTGTCGCGTATTCCATACAGTTTCATTACAGACAACATCTGCTCACCCTTGCGGTAGACTTTTCGCAGACAGGCCATTCCCGTTGACCACCATCCCGATGCAAACCTCCCACGCACTTTCACTGCGGCCTGCGACCCTCGCGGATGCGGCGCTGATCGCTTCGATCCATAGCGCCAGTTGGCAGGCCACCTATCGCGGCCTGCTGCCGGACGCGTTCCTCGACGGCGAGGTGACGCAGGAGCGCGCCGCCTATTGGGAAGCGCGCTTGCGCGCACCAGGCGGCGAGCGCCGCATCGTTCTGATCGCCGAACTCGCGGGCGAGCCGATCGGTTTCGTCTGCGTCGAACGGCAGCCGGAGTCCGCGTGGGGTGTCCTGCTCGACAACCTGCATGCACTGCCTGCGCACCAGGGTATCGGCGCAGGCAAGCTGTTGATGCGTGCTGCCGAAGACTGGGCGCGCGCGCAAGGCGAGACGCAGTTGTATCTCTACGTGCTCGAAGGCAACACACCGGCGATCGGCTTTTATGAAAGGCAAGGCTGGCAGTTCGTCGGCGCCGAACCGGATCACATGGGCGGCGTGGATATTACTGCGTTGCGCTACGTGTACCGGCTGGATCGATGAGACTGGCGTGCCCGGTTTGATCATCGTCCAGAACTCGTCCGACTCAGGACGGACCGGCGCGTCTTTTTCGGAACAATCCGATCGTTAGTTCAGCCACTTCCTGGCATCATCTTCCGCATCCCGATGGCTTCACAGTAACCGCTCATGCGGCGGCGTGCTCGACCTGAGTACGGCGTTTCCATATGGCGTTGTGTACAGCGTTTTCATACGCATCGCTCCGAAGCCAGAGCCCCCTGAGCCGCCAGCCGCGGCCCTTTTACGAGGCGCTGCGAAGAAACCGATGTCGACCACTATCCCCCTCACCCTCATCGAAGGCTCCATGGCGCTGCCGAGCCTGTCGCCCCTGGGCCGCCTGCTGCCCCCGCCATTCGGCCGCGACTGGGCGCTGCTGCCGCCAGGACACAGTTTGCGTGCGGAGCTCAAGGCGCTCTATGCGGCCGTCTTACGTACCTTTTGTCTGGATGCGGACACCATCCGCGCGCTCTGCCAGTGGGAGTCGTGGCGCTTGCCGCTGGCTGTGTCCTCAGGCTTCACCTCGCCTGCCAGCTCAACAACCGTGTTCGACACACCGGCCGACGAATCTTTGCGAACGTCCGCCGAAGCCGTACCTTTCTCGCCGGTTCCGGCCTCGCCGCGCGGCGGGTCGTTGCATTGGCGTGCGCTAGCGGGCGGCGCCTGCGCACTCGGCGGCGCCGCGATGCTTGCCTGGATTGGGTTCGGTCATCTGGCGCAGCGTCACACGATTAGCGATGCCAAACCAGCGGGCAAGGTCCCGATCCGCCAGGAGGCGCAGTCGGCGAATCGTCACTCGCCTGATGCTGCTGTTACACCCTACGCAGTTGCTGATACTCGTCCAGCGGTGATTGCGCCGAGCGCCACGACGGAAATCGTCACGCCCGTCACGGCAACACCGGCGCGCGCTATAGCCGGTCAAAACCTATCGCGTCGCCGGGATAAGCTACGCGAAAGCGCCCCGAACCAGTATAAAAGAAGCGGCCGCAGTTCGCAGACCACCATCGCGATGCAGTCGCTAGCGCGGGTGTCACGCATCTCGCCGACGAACTACGAAGTGCCGCAGATTCCACTGTCGGCGAATCCACAACGAACTTCACCGAAACCATCGTCGGCGGGAGCCTACTCGCCACTCGCGCCTTCGCAACTCGGCACCGACGAATACGCATCAATGACCCTGTCAGCTCGCACACACCTGCGCGATATTGCGCCGCCATCGCGCCCTGCTTCGACGATCAATCCGCCTGAAACCGGTGGGACAGAATGGATCAATCACGTATCGCAACGTCGCGTGACCGAGGTTCCCGATGAATTCGCGAAGTAAGCGCGTCGTGATTGCAAAAACGGGCCGCAAATAAACAAAACCCCACGCTCCGAAAAGCGTGGGGTTGATCAGCAGACCAAGCCCGGCCATGAATGCCCGGGCTGGGCTTTTTACGCTCGTCCGCCTACTTCTGGGTTGGCAATCCGAACTCGGTCTGCCGCTGCAACTGCATCACTTCACCCTGCACCTGACGCAATTGCGCCTGCGCCTTTTCCTTTTCCGCGTGCAGCGCAACCGCCTCGCCTTGCGTCTGCCGCTGATAGTCGTTGACCTTGGCCTGCTGCGTACGCGCGACGTCGAGGTCGGCCTGCAAGCGCTTAGCACGATCTTCCGACAATGCGATGATGTCTTCGATATACGCTTTCTGCGCCTGCAACTGAGTGCGGCGAATTTCGACGTCCGCGAGTTGCGCCGTCTGCTGAACGAAACCTGCATAGACCGCTTCGGCACGGCCTATGTCCTCCGACTTGATCACGCGCCAGAAATGCTTGTCTTGAAAAAGCGCGACGTAGTACGTCATTTCTTGCGGATAGAAAAACAGACTCGCGCCGTAACTACCGTTATATGTGGTGCGCAGTTCGCTCAACCTGGCGTCGTGAATCATCTGCATCAGTTCGGCGACGTTGCCTTGCGCGTCACCGGCAGTAGCCGGCGGCGTGGTTGATGCCGCACTACGCAGTGCGGCGGCGACCGGTTGCGGTGTGAGCGTATTGATGGCCGGCCGCGTGCCGACCAGAGGCGCGGTCTCGCCGCTTTGCGCCGCCAGTACGAAACCACCATGCTGCAACAGCGCACACGAGGCCGCGAGCAACATGGGGCGCCGTACAATTAAGGGGTACTTCATACGTGCATGCTCCATGCGAATCCAATACAGCCTTGGATTATCGCGCGGATTAGTCGTTAAGCGAAGCATTCAAGCGTCGCGCTGACGGACTTTAAATCGAGATAAATCGATAGCGAATGATTCGGCCGGATGGACGTACCCGTCGCGAAATAAAAGATTTCAGATAAGACGAAAACGCAACAATTTGACTCGCGCATGACTCATGCGGACGTTTCCCAATCTGCATGGCGTTCGCGCGAATCCAACATCAAGCAGAGCTGCAATATGGAGATAGGCAGCAGCTTGATAAGCCACCGACGATGACCGGTGCATCACCCGCATAACCCGTAAAGGCCCTGATAGCGAAGCGAAGACGAACGGAAAGCCGCAGTGGGAAAACAACCTCACGGGGCGCCGCCGCCAAACATGGCGGCGGCACCCCGTGACAATCGTGCTTGAAAGACCGGACTCGAAACTTGAAAGCGCGGCTTAAAGGTGTGGCCTTAAAACCGCGTTTCGCGCGCCACTCGCAGGAAGGTGTCGAGCAACGGCGTGCAATCGAGCAACTCCGGACCGCCCGCGCGATGAAACTCCGGGTGCCACTGCACGCCCATCACAAACGGCGCACGCCGATAGCGCACTGCCTCGATGATGCCGTCCGACGCCGACACCGCCTCGATATTCAGATCGCGGCCGATGGTTTTGACCGCCTGATGGTGAATCGAGTTGACGATTGCCTCGCGCCGGCCCGGAAACATATTGGCCAGCGTCGAGCCGTCCGGGAAGTGAATGCCGTGCCGATGCTGATCGTAGTGCTCGTTGACGTGCGTGCCGGCGGTCGGCACTTCGGTGGCGATATCCTGGTACAAGGTGCCGCCGAACGCCACGTTGATCAACTGGCAACCGCGGCACACGCCGAGCACCGGCTTGCCCGACTCGATGAACTCATGCAGCAATTCAAGTTCGTACATGTCGCGCACGCGGTCGCCCGGCCACTCGGGACTCGTCGCCTGTTCCGCGTACGATTGCGGCGAGACGTCCGCGCCGCCTTGCAGCAGCAGACCGTCGAGATGCTTCGCGTAGTCGCGCAAACGGATATTGCTCGGGTGCAGCATACCCTGATGGCCAACCGTCGGAATCATGAACACCAGCACGTCGCGCGACATCACCCAGTGCGCAATCGATTCCTCGAGGTATTGCAGCGTCTTGCCCCGCAGCCCCTTCGCACCCGGCTCCGGGTGAAAGATGCGCGCCGACACGCCGATGCGCAGCGTACGCTGCGTGATCCGTTGGCCGGCGCGATCGAACAACTGACGCGCGCGCGCCGCGATGATGCGGCCGAACACGGTCCACGCCGAATCGCTTTGCCGCAGATAGCGCGGCGGCGACGGCGGCAACGCATTCGGCGGCGGCGGGTTCGTTGCGGTGAAGTCAGGCGCGGCGCCGAAACCCGGCGGCGGCGAGCCGGCCCGGCGGGCGGCAGCGGCCGCTTCTTGCGCTTTTTCCTCGTTTCCGGTGAGGGCAGCTTCGTCGGCCGGAGCGCTCAATTCCCCGGCGAGCGGTTCGCTGCTCTCGAGCGTGCCAGGAGGTGTGGCTGGACTCTTGTAGGCCTGCCCCGCCTTGCGTGCCGCCCGCTCGTGAACCTCGGCCTCCTGCTGTGCGGTCGACGCAGCCGCTGAACTGCGTGCTTCAGCCGCGTCGCGTTGCCGCGCCGTTTGCACATCGGTGGGGGTGACAGTGGATGCGCTGTCAGGGTCGTCGGTCGACGATCTCGCCGCGGCCTCCCCGGCAGCCGGCAATGCAGCCGACGGCGCGACCACGTCCTTGATCGGGGACTGGATGGAATCTTCGTGGGAAAGCGGTAACGAGGCCGCCGGCTCAGGCGGCAAGACATCAGGTTTCGACGCGCCGGGAGTTGCGCCGGACGACGTGGAAGGCCTTAAGGGCGTTGAGGACGCTGGCGTCGCCGAAGGTGACGATGGGCTGCCGGGCTTACCGGTGTTTTCAGGTTTGTTTTCGCTCATGACAGTCAGACAGGCCCCTTCCACGCGAACGAATGAATATGCCCTGATTATCCGCTAGCGCGGCAAGCCCGGCAAACCCACACACAATTGCTCACATTGTTGCGGTTCGTAACGCAGGTCGTCCAACTCAGGGATCCGGCTGTTCTTCGAAAGTCTCGCGTAAAGCGATCTGCATCGCCGCATGGATTTTCACGCACCAGCGCCACACCAGCGCCAGCAGTAGCGCAGCGCACACCAGCACCACAGTCAGGAGACCCGTCGGCGGCAAGATGCTGCTGGAGAGCGCCGCGACCAGCAGAAACACGCCGACCATCGAGACCACCGGCACCAGATCGGAGATCGCGTAACGAATCGCACTGGTGAAGCGCCCCGCTGTCGCCGGCTGCACGCTCACCTCGGCGAGCAACAACGCAAGCGACTTGGTCTTGCGATAGACCGCGACGAGGAACGGCATCGACAGCACCAGCGCGATGCTCCACAGCACGACGCGCTGCATCGGCTCGGAAGCCATCCAGTGTGCGAGCCAGGTGCTGGTATAAGGCGCGCTATACGACACGATCAGGAAGATCGCCGCGACCAGCGCGAGATTGACGGCGATCTGCAAAATGATCCGCCGCGTCATGCTGAACAGCGTCGGCTCGCCGGTTCCCGTGCTCAAACTACGCAGCCACTGCCCGTACATGCCGAACACGTTGGCGAGCGTGCGTGGCATCGCCTGCCCGAGACGCTGCGTCAGCGGATCGGCGGCACGAATCAGGTAAGGCGTGAAAAGCGTGGTCAAAGCGGAGACGGCCACCGCGATCGGATACAGAAACGCGCTCGTCACCTTCAAGGTCAGACCGAGCGACGCAATGATGAACGAGAACTCGCCGATCTGCGAAACGGTCATGCCGACCCGCATCGCCGTGCGCCCATCCTTGCCCGCGAGAAAAGTGCCGAGTCCGCACGACACGATCTTGCCGACGATCACCGCCACCGTAATGACCGCAATCGGCCAGGCATAGTCGACCAGCACGGCCGGGTTCAGCATCAGGCCGATCGTCACGAAGAAGATCGCGGAAAAGGCGTCGCGCAGCGGCGCGATCAGGTGCTCGATCCGATGCAGATGGCGCGACTCGGCCATGATCGCGCCGATCAGGAAAGCGCCAAGCGCAATGCTGTAATCGAGCTTCACCACCAGCAGACAGAAGCCGAAGCAGAAGCCGAGCACCGACACCAGCAGCATTTCGTCGCTCTTGGCGCGCGCCACGTAGTTCAGCGCGCGCGGCACGACCAGAATGCCCACCACTAACGACACCGTCATGAAGAGCAGCAACTTGCCGAGCGTCACGACGGCGACACCCGCGCTCAACTGCCCTGTCTGCGCAATGCCGGAGAGCAGCACCAGCATCGCGATGGCGAGAATATCCTCGACGATCAGAATCCCGAACACCAGTTGCGCGAAGCCCTCGCGCTTCAGGCCCAGCTCGGAGAGCGCCTTGACGATGATGGTCGTCGACGAGATCGCGAGAATCGCGCCGAGGAACAGCGAGTCCATCGAACTCCAGCCGAACGCGCTGCCGATCTCATAGCCGATCCAAAGCATCAGCACGATTTCGGAGAGCGCCGCGACGATCGCCGTCGCGCCGACCTTGAACAGCTTGCGCAGGCTGAATTCGAGTCCGAGCGAAAACATCAGGAACACCACGCCGAGTTCACCGAGCGTCTGGATGGTCTGCTCGTCGTGAATCAGTTGGAACGGCGGCGTGTACGGCCCGATGATCACGCCCGCGGCGATGTAGCCCAGCACCACCGGCTGCTTCAGGCGATGGAACAGCACGGTGACGACGCCGGCAAGCGCCATCACGACCGCCAGATCCTGAATGAAGCCGATGCCATGATGCATTGATGTGTCCCTTACAAAAAGTAATGTCTCAAAAACGCAGTGTAACGCACCCGCACGACGCGCCGAATCGCGCAAACGTCGAAAGGGCGTGGGATTGGCCGGATCAGGGGCCTAGCAACCGGACCGTAGGCCCGAAACTTTTTTGACACGCTGGACGCCAGTGAAATATCACAATAATATTTGCCGCATATTTTCTTGGGAGTCGGGTGATGCAGATGTCCTTCAATGTCGTAAATCGTTCCGGCGACAGTCGCGCCGATATCGTCGAAGTGAATCGACTGACGATCGCCGGTTGGGCCGGGCGAGATCAGGCGGCGATCGAGCATCACATCGCCGAACTGGCGGAACTCGGCGTGAAGCGGCCGTCGACCACACCCTGCTTCTACCGCCTCGGCGCCGAGCTGCTGACGCAGGCCGAACAGATCGACGTGGTTGGTGTGAAGTCGAGCGGTGAAGCCGAGTGCGTGCTGGTGCGCTCGAAGGCGGGGCTCTTCGTCACCGTCGGCTCCGACCATACTGACCGCGAAGTCGAGGCCTACGGCGTCACCGTCTCCAAACAGGTCTGCCCGAAACCGCTCGCACGCGACGCATGGCGTTTCGACGATGTCGCCGGGCACTGGGATCAGCTCGAATTGCGTGCTTTCGCCGTGACAAAGAACGGCGAGCGGCGCGTCTACCAGCAAGGCACCGTCGCGTCGCTGCTGCCGGCCGCCGATCTGCTGGAACGCGCGCCCGTAGCGGATGGCGCCGCGATGTTCTGCGGCACGCTGGCGGTACAAGGCGGCATCGTCGGGATGGCCGACGGCGATGCGCTCGAACTCGAACTGCACGACCCCATCCTGAACCGCACGCTGCGCCACGCTTACCGCGTGCACGCGCTACCTATCGTCGAGTGAGGCACCCATGAATCCCCCTTCGCTATCCGCCAACGCCGACGCGTCTTCCGACGCGTGGCTCGAAGCCGCCGCCCTGCGCAAGATCACCTGGCGCATCATGCCGTTCCTGTTTCTCGTCTACGTGTTGTCGTATCTGGACCGCGTCAACATCGGGTACGCGAAGCTGCAGTTCACCGGCGACCTCGGGCTTTCGAACGCGGCTTACGGACTCGGCGCGGGGATCTTCTTCTTCGGCTATTTCGTGTTCGAGGTACCGAGCAATCTGCTGCTGAAGAAGTTCGGCGCGCGCGCCACCATCGCCCGCATCACGATGCTGTGGGGGCTGCTGTCGTGTCTGATGATGTTCGTACGCTCGGAAACGATGTTCTACGTGCTGCGCTTTTTCCTCGGCGTCGCCGAGGCCGGACTGGTGCCGGGCGTGGTGCTGTATCTGACCTTCTGGTTTCCGTCCGACCGGCGCGCGCGGATGGTCGCCGTGTTCATGGCGGCGATTCCGGTGGCAGGGATCATCGGCGCGCCGTTGTCGGGTTTTCTGATGTCGGCGCTGCATGAAGCGCACGGCTTGCGCGGCTGGCAGTGGATGTTCCTGATCGAAGGTATTCCGTCGATCCTCGCCGGCTTCTGGGCGCTCGCCGTGTTGCGCAACACGCCCGCCGAAGCCGCCTGGCTCACCGACGACGAAAAGCGCGTGATTCTCACCCGCCTCTCGCGCGAAAACACTGCCGCTGCGGCGGCCGGTGCCGAGCAGAGTCTGGCGGTTGCCTTGCGCTCGGGGCGCTTCTGGTTGCTGACGCTGATCTACTTTTGCCTCGTTACCGGCAATGCGGGCTTCTCGTTCTGGCTGCCACAGATCGTCAAGGACCTCGGCGTCACGAATCTCGTCACGAACGGCTTCGTCACCGCGATTCCTTATCTCGCGGCGGGCATCGGCATGATTCTGATCGGCCGCTCGTCGGATGTCACAGGCGAACGACGCTGGCATTACGCCGTGTGCTGCTTCATCGGCGCGGCGGGCCTGCTCGGCAGCGCCTCGGTGACCAATTCGATTCCGCTCGCCGTCACTGGTTTGTCGATCGCCTACATCGGCATTCTGGCGGGCTTCGGGATTTTCTGGTCGATGTCCACCACGTTCCTGCAAGGCTCCGCAGCCGTGGCCGGCATCGCCGTGATCAACTCGATTGCGAACCTTGCCGGCTATGTGAGCCCGTATGTGCTCGGCATCGTCAAAGATGCGACGCATAGCGTGACCTTCGGGCTGGTGCTGATCGCGGGGGCGTTGATCGTCGGCGGGTTGGTTACGTTGATGATGCCGCGCGTCAAGGTGCAGCACGCAGCGGCGGTGACGCCGAGGAGCGCCTGACACGTTGTGATTGCCGTGATTGCTGTGACGTGTGAGAACCACGCGTCATGCGCAAACGGCGCCGGGTGAGCAACCGCCCACCCGGCGCCGTCCGCGCAAAACCTTGTTCTACAATGCGGACGACAACGCCCGCACCTTCTTCACATGACGCTTTTGCAGACTGCCCGCCGCTCCAGTACCCCCCGCGAGACCGCCACGGCCAGCCTCGCCGAACAGGCCTATGCCTTCGTCAAGCGCGAGATCATCACGATGCGCCTGCGGCCAAGCGAGGTACTCAACGAAGCGGAATTGATGGTGCTGACCGGCATCGGCAGAACGCCCGTGCATCAGGCGCTGCACCGGCTGGTGCACGAGGGCATGCTAACCATCATGCCGAGAAAGGGCATCATGGTCCGCCCGGTTTCGCTCGACGACGTGCTGGCGATCATCGACGTGCGACTCGTCAACGAAAGCTACTGCGTCGAGCTGGCCGCGCGCCATGCGCAGCAACACGATTTCGACGCGATGCAGGCCTTGTTGGACCGCTCGTCGGTGTGCGTCGCCGCGCATGATATCGAAGGCATGATGGATATCGACCGCGAGTTTCATCTGGCGATTTCGGCGGCGTCGCGCAACCCGGTGCTGGCCGACATCCTGCGTGGGTTGCACGAACGCTCACTGCGCTTCTGGTTCATTTCGCTGTCCGAGCCGCATCATCTCGAAGACGTCCACGAAGAACATCTGGAGCTGTTTCGCCTGCTGCGCGAACGCGATGCCGAAGGCGCCCGCCAATCGGTGCAAAAGCATATCGAAGCGTTCCGCGCGACGCTTTTCAACCGCATCTGATCGACCGCTTCCCACCGACCGAATCTCTCGACCGCTTCCCATCCACCTCAACCGGCTTCACCCGGTTCAACCGGATTCTCCCGACATCATGGCCACCGAATTCACGCCCTTCCCGCCGCTCGCCCAGCTTGCCGCCGACCTCGCTGCCGGCCGCACCACGAGCCGCGCGCTCGTTGAAACCGCGCTCGAACGGATCGCCGATCCGGCCGGCCAGGGTGCGGTCGCTTTCATGCACGCCGACGCCGACAGCGCCCGCGCCGCGGCCGATGCGCACGACCGCCTGCGCGCCGCCGGCACCGTCCTCTCGCCGCTCGCCGGGATTCCGGTGTCGGTCAAAGATCTGTTCGATATCGAAGGCCAGCCGACCCGCGCCGGTTCCGTGGTGCTGGCCGACGCGCCCGCCGCCAAAGCGGACGCGGTCGCGGTCGCGCGTCTGAAACGGGCGGGCGCGGTGATCGTCGGGCGCACCAATATGAGCGAGTTCGCGTTTTCCGGACTCGGCCTGAACCCACACTACGGACATCCGCTGTCGCCGTATCAGCGCGGCGTGAAGGGCGACGAGCGGATTTCGGGCGGCTCGTCGTCGGGGGCGGCGGCGTCGGTCGCGGACGGCATGGCGGCCATTGCGCTCAGCACCGATACCGGCGGCTCGATCCGCATCCCGGCGGCGCTATGCGGCCTGACCGGCTTCAAGCCGACCGCCGATCGCATTCCGAAGCAAGGCGGCGTGCCGCTCTCTCCGACGCTCGACTCGTTCGGGCCGATCGGCGTCTCGGTAGCGTGCTGTGCGCTGGTCGACCGTATGCTGGCGGGGCTCGAGCCACGCATTCCGGCGGCCCGGCCGCTCGAAGGCGTGCGCCTTGGCGTATTGACCAATTTCGTGACCGACGGCGTCGAACCGGCGGTCGCCGCCGCGATCGACACGGCGCTCAAACATCTGGAAGCGGCCGGCGCGATCGTTACGGAAGTGCGCTTCGCGCCGCTCGACCGTCTGCCCGAGATCAACCGCTTCGGCTTTTCGCCGATCGAAGCGTATGCATGGCACCGTCCGCTGCTGGAAAAGCACCGCGATCAATATGATCCGCGCGTGCTGGTACGCATCCTGAAAGGCCAGCCGGCCAGTGCCGTCGACTATCTGGACCTGCTCGCCGAGCGCCAGGCCATGCTCGACGAAGCCGCACGCACGCTGTGGCAGCGTTTCGACGCGGTGGTCGCACCGACCGTGCCGGTGGTGCCGCCGCGCGTGGCCGATCTGATCGACGACGATGAAGCATTTGGCCGCACCAACGCGCTGATCCTGCGCAACCCCAGCGTGTTCAACTTCCTCGACGCCTGCGCGCTGTCGCTGCCTTGCCATCTGCGCGGCGACGCGCCCGTCGGCCTGATGCTGGCAGGCGCACCACACGCCGACGACGCCTTGCTGGCCATCGGCCGCGGCGCCCAGGCGGTGCTCAACGCGATTCGCTAAGTAGGGCGCTGAACAGGATACGGCGCAGACACTGAGCGGGGATTGCGACTTAAAAGCGCGATAAGCGCCAGGGCGGGGGTTCGCGCTAGAATCGCGGGCACCCGCCCTTTTCGTTTCCAGACAGCCACACGACCCATGAATAACGACAATGCGATGCTGCGCCGCGAGCGCTCCCTGCTGGTTCTGCTTGGCCTGATCTGCGTCGGCCTCGTCGCCGGCGCGTTGTATCTGCAATACGGCTTGCACGAAGACCCGTGCCCGCTGTGCATCATCCAGCGGTATTTCTTCCTGCTGATCGCGATTTTTGCGTTCCTCGGCGCGCGCTTTAACAGTTGGCGTGGCGTGCGGCTGCTGGAAGTGCTGGCGGCCCTGTCGGCCCTGGGCGGCATCGTGACCGCCGCCCGGCACGTCTATGTGCAGGCCAATCCGGGCTTCAGTTGCGGCTTTGACGCGCTGCAGCCGGTGGTCGACAGCTTGCCGCCCGCGCAGTGGCTGCCGGGCGTCTTCAAAGTGGCAGGGCTCTGCGAAACAGCCTATCCGCCGATTCTCGGCCTGTCGCTGCCCACCTGGTCGCTGGTGGCGTTCGTCGTGGCTTTCGTGCCGCTGGCGCTGAGCCTCGTTAAGAATCGCCGCCGGATCGCCTGATCGACGCTTCCGGTCGATCTGACTGAATCGGCGCCGGCCTTTGATCCGTCTTCTCTGACGGGTTGAAGGCCGGCGTTTTCACGTCCGCTCCGCCCCCTTTTCTCGCCGCGCCCCGTCCCTCAAGGCTTTGCGCCACTCATCCCGCCTCACGCAACTTCCCGCCCTGGCGCGAATCGTACTTATCTCATGACCGCTTCCGAATAAGCTTCATGCGAGTTGGGAAATCTTTTCGGGACGAGGTAGTGCTATCTTCGGAACTGGATGGCGATCTACGTGCGCGAGGCCGGCTTTGGCGCGACCCCATGCGTAACGCGCGCCCGGTCCGCACTGTCTTTCGGATTCGCCATGACAACGCAAACCATCCGCTTTTATCACCAGGGGTCCGTCCGTGAGGTCGCGGGCGTCCCGGCGTCGCGCACCGTGCTTCAGCACCTGCGCGAGGACTTGCATTGCACGGGCACCAAGGAAGGTTGCGCGGAGGGCGACTGCGGCGCCTGCACGGTGGTGATCGGCGAACTGGATGCACAAGGCGGGCTCGCGCTGAAAGCGGTCAACGCCTGTATTCAGTTCCTGCCGACGCTGGACGGCAAAGCCCTCTTCACCGTCGAAGACCTGCGCGCCGCCGACGGCGCCCTGCACCCCGTCCAGCAGGCCATGGTCGATTGCCACGGCTCGCAGTGCGGTTTCTGCACCCCCGGCTTCGTGATGTCGATGTGGGCGCTGTATGAAAACCAGCCGGCCGCCGCCGGCCTGCCCACCCGCGATGAGATCAACGCCGCGCTGTCCGGCAATTTGTGCCGCTGCACTGGCTACCGGCCGATTGTCGATGCGTCGCAGAAAATGTTCGACTATCCGCAATACCCACGCGTGACGCTGGACCGCAAGGCGGTCGCCGACAAGCTGCGTGAGATCCAACGCCGCGACACCTTCGAGTACTGCGCGCCCGATACGCGTGGCGCCACGTTCAGCTCGCCCACTTTCCATGCACCGATCTCGCTCGACGCGTTCGCCAAACTGCGCGCCGAGCATCCGCAAGCGCGTCTGCTGGCCGGCAGCACCGATGTCGGCCTCTGGGTCACCAAGCAGTTCCGCGATCTCGGCGACATCCTGTACATCGGCAACGTCGCCGAATTGAAGACGATCGAGCGCGATGCGCAGACGCTGACAATCGGCGCCGCCGTGACGCTCGAAGACGCCTACGCGGCGCTCGCCGTCGACTACCCGGAACTGGCCGAGATGTGGACGCGCTTCGCGTCGCTGCCGATCCGCAATGCCGGCACACTCGGCGGCAACGTCGCGAACGGCTCGCCAATCGGCGATTCGATGCCTGCGCTGCTCGCGCTCGACGCCGAAGTCGTGCTGCGCCAAGGCGCCAAAACCCGCACGCTGAAGCTCGACGCGTTCTACCTCGGCTATCAGAAAACCGCGCTCGCGGCCGGCGAATTCGTCGCAGCGCTGCGCGTGCTGCGTCCGGCGCGTGATCTGCGCTTCCGCACCTACAAAGTGTCAAAGCGTTACGATCAGGACATCTCCGCGGTGTGCGCCGCATTCGCGCTGCACATCGGCGAAAACGGCGCGATCAGGGAAGCCCGTATTGCATTCGGCGGCATGGCTGCGACGCCTAAACGCGCCGCGCAAACCGAGGCCGCGCTGAATGGCGCAACATGGAACGAAAGCACCGCGCGGCAAGCGATGAACGCACTCGTCGCCGATTACCAGCCGCTCACCGACATGCGCGCCTCGAGCGCCTATCGACTGAAGGTGGCGCGCAACCTGTTGTGGCGCTTCCACCTCGAAACGCGCGATGACGCGCCGCTCGCCCTCTTCGACGTGAATGCGTTCGCGTACGAAGCCGGCGCGCCCGACGCGGCCGTTGCGAAGGAGTCGTCGTGATGAACCGGACCGATGCTTTCGTCGAACATGCTGCCAGGCACGCCGCCGCTCAGGAGAGCGAGACGGCGATCGGCATCTCCTTGCCGCACGAATCGGCCGCGCTGCACGTGAGCGGCGAAGCCACCTACACCGACGACGTCCCCGAATTGCAAGGCACGCTGCACGCGGCGCTTGGGCTGTCGCGGCATGCACACGCCCGGATCGTGTCGCTCGATCTGGACGCTGTCAGAAAAGCGCCTGGCGTGATCGCCGTGCTGACCGCCGAAGACATCCCCGGCGAGAACAACTGCGGCCCGGTGCTGCACGACGATCCGATTCTCGCTGTGGACGAAGTGCTGTATCTCGGTCAACCGGTGTTCGCGGTGATCGCCGAAAGTCATGATCTCGCGCGGCGCGCGGCAGCGCTGGCGAAAAGCGATGACGTCGTGCGATATGAACCGCTCGAGGTCGTCCTCACTCCCGCCGAAGCGAAAGCCAATAAGCAGTTCGTCCTGCCGCCGCTGCATCTGAGGCGCGGCGAACCCGATGCGAAAATCGCTGCCGCGCCGCATAAGATCCGCGGCACGTTCGAAGTCGGCGGCCAGGAACAGTTTTATCTCGAAGGCCAGATCGCGTACGCCGTGCCGAAGGAAATGGACGGCATGCTCGTCTACAGTTCGACGCAGCATCCGAGCGAAATGCAGCAGGTCGTCGCGCATATGCTCGGCTGGCCGGCGCACAACGTCGTGTGCGAATGCCGGCGAATGGGTGGCGGCTTCGGCGGCAAGGAATCGCAATCGGCGGTGTTTGCGTGTGTGGCATCGTTGGCGGCGAAGCTGCTGCGCCGGCCGGTCAAACTACGTGCCGACCGCGACGACGATTTCATGATCACCGGCAAGCGCCACGACGCGGTCTACGAATACGAAGCAGGCTTTGACGATAGCGGCCGCATCCTCGGCGCACGCGTCGAAATTGCCTTGCGAGCCGGCTATTCCGCTGACTTGTCCGGTGCGGTCGCAACCCGTGCCGTCTGTCACTTCGACAACGCGTACTACCTGTCCGACGTCGACATCGTCGCGCTGTGCTGCAAGACCAATACGCAATCGAACACCGCATTCCGCGGCTTCGGCGGCCCGCAAGGCGCGCTGGTGATGGAAGTGATGCTCGACAGCATCGCGCGTCAATTGCACTGCGATCCGCTCGACGTGCGCCTCGCCAACTACTACGGCATCGGCGAACGCGACACGACGCCGTACGGACAGCCAGTCGAAGACAACATCATCGCCCCGCTAACGGATGAGTTGCTTGCAACCAGCGACTACCGCGCGCGCCGCGACGCGATCGCCGCGTTCAACGCAAAAAGTCCTGTGCTCAAACGCGGCCTCGCGTTCTCGCCGGTGAAGTTCGGCATCTCGTTCAACGTGCCGTTTCTGAATCAGGCCGGCGCGCTGGTGCACGTGTACAAAGACGGTTCGGTCCTCGTCAATCACGGCGGCACCGAAATGGGCCAGGGACTGAATACGAAGGTCGCGCAAGTCGTCGCGAACCAGCTCGGCCTGCCGCTTTCGCGCGTGCGCGTGACGGCGACCGATACGTCGAAGATCGCCAACACCTCGGCGACCGCCGCCTCCACTGGCAGCGACCTGAACGGCAAAGCCGCCGAAGCCGCTGCGCGGACCATTCGCGACAGGCTCGCCAAACTCGCGGCGAAGCAACTCGGCGGCACCGCCGATGCAGTCGAATTCGCCAGCGGTGAAGTGTCGGTGAACGGCGGTGCGATGCCATTCGAGCAACTGGTCGCCGCCGCGTATCTGGCCCGTGTGCAGTTGTGGTCGGATGGGTTCTACACGACACCGAAAGTGCACTGGGACGCGAAAACGCTGACCGGTCACCCGTTTTATTACTTTGCGTACGGTGCGGCCGTGTCGGAAGTAGTGATCGATACGCTGACCGGCGAATGGAAACTGGTGCGCGCGGACGTGTTGCACGACGCCGGCCAATCGATCAATCCGGCGATCGATCTCGGCCAGGTGGAAGGCGGCTTCATTCAGGGCATGGGCTGGCTCACCACCGAAGAATTGTGGTGGAACCGCGATGGCCGCCTGATGACGCACGCGCCGTCGACCTACAAGATTCCCGCCGTCAGCGATACGCCCGCGGCATTTAACGTGCAGCTTTATCAGAATCAGAACGTCGAGCCAACCGTGTTCCATTCGAAGGCAGTCGGCGAGCCGCCGCTGCTGTTGCCGTTCTCGGTATTCCTCGCGATTCGTGACGCGGTCGCGGCCGCGGTGCCTGGTGCGGAAAACGCACCGCAGCTTCGCGCGCCCGCGACACCCGAAGCGATTCTTGACGCGCTGGACGCGTTGCAATCGCCTGAGACGACGACGGAGCCCGCGACAGGACAACCGGCGGAACAACCAACGGAAGCGGTAGCCGCAGCCTCAACCGCCACCACACCGGTCTAGCAACTTGATGAACCGTTGAACGACGTTAAGCAACTTAAAGCCTGGGCCCGACGCGACACGAACGCGTCCCGCCACACTCAACCGGCCGCACGGACACCCCGCGCGGCCATGTATGGAGAACCGCCGGATGCAAGCCTGGCTACCTGACCTGCAACAACTGCTCGCGCACGGCGACGCCGCCGTGCTGGTGACGGTCGCACGCGTCGAAGGGTCGGCGCCCCGCGAAGCCGGCACCAAGATGATCGTCACACGCGATTCGGCCAAGCACACGATCGGCGGCGGGCACCTCGAATGGAAGGCCATCGAGACCGCGCGCCAGGTGCTGCGCGACGGCATGCGCTCGCCGCATATGCGCCGCCTCGAACGTTTCGCGCTTGGCCCCAGTCTCGGCCAGTGCTGCGGCGGCGCCGTGATTCTCGCCTTTGAACGCCTCGACATCGGCGACCTCGGCTGGATCACCTCGCTTGCGAAACGCGTGGCTGCGGGTCTTTCGACGGTCCGTAGCGTATCATTCGGCCCCGCACCGGATGCGGTGATGCTGTCCGACCCCGAACCGGGTGTCGATGCCTCCGACTGCCTGCTGTGGGACGGCGCCGGTTTCGACGACAGCGGCGCGCTGCTCACCGAAACCATCGCACCAGGCGACTTCCAGGTCGTGCTGTTCGGCGCCGGTCACGTGGGCGCGGCGCTGGTTCGCGTGCTGGCCACGTTGCCTTGCACGGTACGCTGGGTCGACGAACGCGACGCGCAGTTTCCCCCCGTGGAGACGCTGCATGCGCCCAACGTGAAGATCGATCCGAACGATGCGCCCGACGAAGCCATCGACCAGGCTGCGCCGCACACGTACTTCATCGTGATGACGCACAACCATGCGCGCGATCTCGAGTTGGCCGAGCGCATTCTGCGCCGGGGCGATTTCGCGTTCTTCGGCATGATCGGCTCGCACAGCAAGCGCAAGCAGTTTGAACATCGACTGGCCGCGCGTGGCATCGATCCTTCGCAGATTGCGCGGATGAAGTGCCCGCTCGGCGTCGACGGTATCGTCGACAAGTCGCCGGAGATCATTGCGATTTCCGCGGCTGCTCAAGTGTTGCAGGCAGTGGAGGCGAATGCGGGCGCGCACGCGGCGCAGACGGTCTGATTTGCCGCACAATCGACCTGCCGCCTCACAGCGATTGCGTTCTGTCCTGCATCCCGCATCCGGCGCGAACCGACTCCAAACTAAATGCTGACCGACCATGAATACAACAACCGCTACTCCCACGGCACTCATTGAGAAAACCGCTCGTGCCCCGAAGGCCGAGTTGCACATCCATATTGAAGGTTCGCTCGAACCCGAGCTGATCTTCGCGCTTGCCGAACGCAACGGCGTGAAGCTCGCGTACGAGTCGATCGAAGCGCTGCGCGCCGCGTATGCGTTCACCGATCTGCAATCGTTCCTCGACATCTACTACGCCGGTGCGAGCGTGCTGCTGCACGAGCAGGACTTCTACGACATGACAATGGCGTATGTCGAACGCTGTCTCGCCGACAACGTGATCCACAGCGAAATCTTCTTCGATCCGCAGACGCATACGGAACGTGGCGTGCCGATCGCAACCGTCGTCGCGGGCATTGATCGCGCGTTGGCCGATGCGGAGAAGCGCGGTATGACGAGCAAGCTGATTCTGTGTTTCCTGCGTCACCTATCGGAAGAAGACGCGCTCGCCACGTTCGAAGAAGCGCTGCCGCTGTTCGAGCAATACAAACATCGGTTGATCGGTGTGGGTCTTGATTCGTCGGAGCGCGGCCATCCGCCGTCGAAGTTCGAACGCGTCTTCGCCAAAGCACGCGCACTCGGCCTGAAACTGGTCGCCCATGCGGGCGAAGAAGGCCCGCCGTCGTATATCTACGAAGCGCTCGACCTGCTCAAAGTGGACCGCGTCGACCACGGCGTGCGCAGCATCGAAGACCCGGCGCTCGTCACGCGTCTCGCCGATTCGCGCGTCGCGCTGACCGTGTGCCCGCTGTCGAACCTGAAACTCTGCGTGTTCGACGACATGACCAAGCACACGCTGAAGGACCTGCTCGATCGCGGCGTCGCCGTCACGGTGAATTCCGACGATCCGGCTTATTTCGGCGGTTACGTGAACGCCAACTATTTCGCCACCATCGACGCGTTGAAGCTCAACGATGCCGAGGTCTACACGATCATCCGCAACAGCTTCGAAGCGTCGTTCGTCACGCCCGAGCAACGCAGCGAACTGATCGCGAAGCTCGACGCGCACTGGCACCCAGGCGGCCCGCACTGACGGGCCAATGAATGGCAGCCGGCGGCGGCACGGGTTCGTTTCAGACCAGGGATCAAGCCGCCGTCTGCGCTGTTTAGCTCCTCACAAATACGGAGACGGTTTTTCCATGACTCAATCGACACAATCAGCGTTCCGCGCGCAACTGCTGACCTTCAACGGCGACCCTGCGCAATCGCCCAACGCAGCGGTCTTCAACGAGGACGGTTTGCTGATCGTCGAAGACGGCCATGTCGTCGCAGCGGGCGCGTATGCGGCGCTCGCGTCGCAACTCGCGCCGGGCACCCATGTGCAGGAGATGCGCGACAAGCTGATCGTGCCGGGTTTCATCGATACGCACATTCACTATCCGCAGACCGACATGATCGCGTCGCCGGCGCCGGGTCTCCTGCCGTGGCTCGACACATATACGTTCCCGACCGAGCGCCGTTTCACCGATCCGGCGTATGCACGCGATACGGCAAGCTTCTTCGTCGAAGAACTGCTGGCTTGCGGCACGACCACCGCGCTCGTGTATTGCACGGTCCACAAGGAATCGGCCGACGCCCTCTTCACCGAGAGCGAAGCGCGCAATCTGCGCATGGTGGCCGGCAAGGTGCTGATGGACCGCAACTGCCCCGAGTTTCTGCGCGACACCGCGCAATCGGGTTATGACGACAGCGCCGAGTTGATCGGCCGCTGGCACAACCGTGGCCGCCAGATGTACGCGCTCACGCCGCGTTTCGCGCCGACCTCGACCGAAGCGCAACTCGAAGCATGCGGCGTACTGGCGGGCAAGCATCCGGACATCTTCATCCAGAGCCACGTCGCGGAGAATACCGACGAAGTGAAATGGGTCGCCGATCTGTTCCCGGGCCACCGCAGCTACCTGGACATCTACGATCACTACGGCCTGCTGCGCCGCCGCGCGGTGTACGGCCATTGCATCTACCTCGACGAGGAAGACCGCAAGCGCATGGCGCAAACCGGCACGGTCGCCTCGCACTGCCCGACCTCGAACCTGTTCCTCGGCAGCGGCCTGTTCGACTTCGACAAGGCCGACGAAGCCGGCATGTCGATCGCGCTGGCGACCGACGTTGGCGGCGGCACCTCGTTCTCGATGCTGCAAACCATGAACGAAGCGCACAAGGTCGCGCGGTTGACGGGCCATCATCTGACGGCCACGCGGATGTTCTATCTCGCCACCGCAGGGGCGGCTGAAGCACTCGATCTGGCCGACAAGGTCGGCACGCTGAAGCCGAAGTCGGAAGCCGATTTCGTCGTGCTCGATCCGCAAGCCACGCCGCTGCTCGCACGCCGTACCGCACGCACCGAATCGCTCGAAGAACTGCTGTTCGCGTTCGCGCTGCTCGGCGACGACCGCGCGATCTACGAAACGTATGCCGCGGGCAAGCGCGTGCATCGTCGCGACGACGTGCGTCAACATGCGCCGCGCGTGGCGAAGATCGCGGCCTGATTGGATCCGTGAGCCAACGCCTGAATTAACTCAGGCGGTTGAATAAAAAACGGCGCTTCCATTAGGAAGCGCCGTTTTCATTTCCCCGTGCCGTGCGGCCCGGTCAATGGTCAAGAGTCAACGGTGGGTGCACACGTCGTGCAACGCATTCAGACGGCGTACCGGATCGGCGACATACGGATTCGACTCATCCCACGCGTAACCCGCCAGCACCGCGCTGATCATGCGGCGGATCGACGGCGTCTGGTCCGGATAGAAAATAATGTCCTGCAGCTCGCCCGTATACCAGCGCTCGACAAACGCGCGGAACGTATCGATCCCCTTGCGCAACGGCACGTCGTAAGCCGCCGACCAGTCGACCTGTTCGCCATTCAGTTGCCGGTTCAACGTCTGCACCGCGAGATGCGCGGAACGCAACGCAATCGTCACGCCGGACGAGAACACCGGATCGAGAAATTCGCCCGCGTTGCCGAGCAACGCATAGCCCGGTCCGTGCAAGCGCTCGACATTCGCCGCATAGCCACCGATATGACGCACCGGCATCAGGAACGGAGCATTGCCGATCAACGGCCCGAGCGTCGGCTCCTGCTGGATCAGCGCCCGCAGTTTCGCGTCGCGCTCGGCTTCCGGCATATCAAGGAAACTGGCCTCGGCAACGCAACCCACTGACGAACGGCCGCCCGCCAGCGGAATCATCCAGAACCACACGTCGCGGCGCTCCGGGTGCGTCGCCACGCAGATCTTGTTGCGATCGGTCGCGCCGGCCGGAATGCCATCGCGTACGTGCGTGAAGATTGCAGCACGTGTCGGCATCCGCGTAGGCGCTTCGAGGTTCAGCAAGCGTGGCAGCACACGGCCGAAGCCGCTCGCGTCAAACACGAAGTGCGCCTCCACTTCATACGCGTTTTCCGCTTCGTCGATCACTTCCAGCACCGGCGTATCGCCAGGATGCATCGCGCGCACCGTATGGCCGAAGCGCACGTCGGCGCCCTGCTCGGCCGCGCAGCGAATCAGAATATCGTCGAACACCGCGCGCTCGACCTGGTACGTGGTGCCCCACCCCGGCGAATGCTTATCGCGGAAGTCGAACGCCGACGCCTGGCCGCGGTGAATGAAATGCGCGCCGTTCTTGTACTGGAAACCGGCTTCGACCACCGCCTGCAGCATGCCTGCCTCTTCGAGGTAGGCCATGCTTTGCGGCAGCAGACTTTCACCGATCGAGAAGCGCGGGAAATGCTGGCGCTCCAGCACCAGCACCGAGCGGCCCGCCCTGCGCAAGAGCGCTGCTGCGACTGCGCCTGCCGGACCCGCACCGATGATCGCTACGTCGACGGTTATGCGCTTTGACGAATGTGTACTCAAGGTTGCCTCAATCGTTTGCTTGCACGGAACAGCGATACGCTGCATCCTTACTTTTCGTTACAATTACGCTTCACAGCAAGAACAAATTTCGTCGGAGCCCAGCGTGTCGCCATCCGAAACATCCCGTGTGCCTTTCGTGCCGGAAACGGCCTTCGGAATCTGGTTCCTGCGCACCTACACGTGGGAACACCACGTCCTGCGGGTCGCGATCAACGACCTCAAACGCCTGATCAACGCGCCCTTGCCTGCCGCGCCGGTGATCGTCGACGTCGGCTGCGGGCAAGGCATTTCGTTCCACCTGCTTGCCGACGCGTTCAAGCCGCGCCGCCTTGTCGGCGTCGATTTTCACGAACCGTCGCTGGCGCTTGCCGCCAATGCAGCCGGCGCGTGCCGCGACAAGCTCGCCGATATCGAAGTGCTGCACGGCGACTGCGCGCAATTGCCGCTGCCCGATGCCAGCGCCGACATCGTGTTCTGTCATCAAACCTTCCACCATCTCGTCGAGCAGGACCGCGCGCTCGCCGAATTCCGCCGCGTGCTCAAACCGGGCGGCATCCTGCTGTTCGCCGAATCCACCGACGCGTACATCAAATCGTGGGTGATCCGGCTGCTGTTTCGCCATCCCATGCACGTGCAGAAAAGCGCCGACGGCTATCTCGACATGATCCGCCGCGGCGGTTTCCGCTTCGAGCAGCGCAACGTCTCGCTGCCGTATCTCTGGTGGAGCCGCGCGAAAGATTTCGGCCTGCTCGAACGCCTCGGCCTGTACCGTCCGCAACCTGGCAAGCGTCGTGAAACGCTAGTCAATGTCGCGGCGGTCAAGGCAGATTGAACCTCGCCAGGGCGGTGACGCCACCGCCCTGGTAAGCATCACGGCGTGCCTATTTGCGTGCTTATTTGCACGCTCGACACCACTTCGGTAATCATTTACCGCGCAGCGTCACCACATCGCCCTTCAGCGCCACACCAGCAATTACCGCACCCGCGCCACACGTGAACTCCGTCGCGCTCTCGCGCACTTCGTTCTTGTAGTTGCTCTTGATGTTGATCACGGCGTTACCGCCTTCCTTGCGTGCGCGTTCCTGCAACTCGATCACGGCCGAAAGGAACACGTGCTGGCACGCTGCCAGATCGCTCTTGCCGAAGGCGTTGGTCTTCTTGTTGGTCGCGAATTCGCCCATCGTTTTGACCACGGCCGGGTGCTGCTGGCCCGCGAAATACAACGCAATGTCGTCACTGACCTTGCCCGGTTCGCTCTGCAGCGCCGGTGCAACCGGATAGTTATCAACCGTGTCGCGAGCAAAAGCCTGAGTAGCGCTCAACGTGGCGAGCGAAGCGAACAGCGCGGCAAACAGCA
This sequence comes from Paraburkholderia sp. GAS32, assembly GCF_050434225.1. Lineage (NCBI taxonomy): Bacteria > Pseudomonadati > Pseudomonadota > Betaproteobacteria > Burkholderiales > Burkholderiaceae > Paraburkholderia > Paraburkholderia sp. GAS32. Next base: position 32,130 of record NZ_JBNPVS010000043.1, read on the forward strand.
GATTGCGTTTCATCGAAACTCCTGAGTGGTTTTTGTTGCTTTAGTGAGTTCTGAATTCGATTCGACCTAGTTCGCTTCCAGTACGACGAGTTGACCGCTCACCGCGATGGCGGCCGCGCTCGGGCTCACGCCGCAGGTGAAGTCGGTCGACGAGTTGCTCTGGGTGCTATGAAAGCGTGTCGATACGTCGATCACAGCATTGGCGTTGCGTTCGCGAGCTGCTGCGCGCAGCTTCTGCACGGCTTCGGCAAGCGCTTCGTGGCATGCATCGTCGGGACTCGCCACCTTGCGCGCGATCCGCACCGAGTAGGACACGTCGCCCAACCTGGCCGTCACCGCCGGGTGGCTCTGCTGGCCGAAATACACCGGCACGCCGCCGCGCGACTGACCGCCGGCCGCCGCGAGCGGCACCGATTTCACGTCCGTGGCGCATCCCGCCTGCGTCAGCACCACCACCGCCAGCGCCAACGCACCCAGTACATAAACTTTTTTCATTTTTATTTCCCTCGTTTTTTTAAATGACGGCCGGTTCAGCCGCCCTGCCACACTTCAAACATCAGGCTTGCGCAACTGCCGCCGAACCCGAATGAAATCGACATCGCGGTGCCGATGCGCGCGTCACGCGTCGTGCGCACGAGCGGCATACCGACGACGCCCGGCTCCGGCGTCTCGATACCCGCCGTCCCCGCGATGAAACCGTCGCGCATCATCAGCAACGTGTAGATCGCCTCGTGCGCGCCGCATGCGCCGAGCGGATGCCCGGTCATACCCTTGGTCGACGAAAACGCGGGGACTTCAGCGCCAAATACGTCAATCAAAGCGCGCAATTCCTCGACGTCGCCAAGCGGTGTCGACGGTGCGTGTGTGTTGATGTAGTCCGGACGCTTGCCCGCTTCGCCCAACGCGCCGCGCATTGCTCGCGCGATGCCGGCGGCACGCGGCGTGACCATGCCGACCGCGTCCGTGCAGTCGCCGAAGCCGGTCAGCTCGGCGTAAATGCGGGCTCCGCGCGCCAACGCATGATCGAGCGATTCGAGCACCAGCACACCGCCGCCCGAGGCGATCACGAAGCCGTCGCGTGCCGTGTCGTAGGGACGCGAAGCGCGCTGCGGCCTGTCGTTGAAGTTGCGCGACAGTGCGCCCATGGCGTCGAACATCAGCGTCATGTTGTCGTGCAAGGACTCGCTGCCACCGGCCAGCACGATGTCCTGGCGGCCGGTCTGGATCAACTGCATCGCCTGGCCGATGGCGAGCGCCGACGTCGTGCACGCCGACGACGGCGAATAGCTCACGCCCTCGAGTCCGAACACCTGTGCGACGTTGGCCGACGCCGTGCTGCTCATCGCATGCGGAACCGTATACGGCGGCACTTTGTCGACGCCGCGGGTATTCGCAATCGACATGGACACGTCGTAACTCGACATCGTGCCGACGCCCGAACCAATCACCGTCCCGGCGTGCGGCGAACGCAACGCGGCGAGGTCGAGCCCGGCATCGTCGATCGCTTTCTTCGCCGCGTGGCACGCAAAGCGCGCGGTGTCGCCCATGAAGCGTTCGAGCTTGCGATCGAACGGCGGCTCCTGCGCGACCGATGCGACGCCCGCCACCTGCGAACCAAAACCGCGCTCACGCCACGCGTCGATCCGCTCAATGCGCGAGCGGCCCGCGCGCAGCGCGGCGGACACGTCGTCGAGCGTATTGCCGAGGCACGACACGATCCCCATGCCGGTGACGACCACGCGTTGCAGTGGCACGCTCATCGAACGCGCCTGAAAATCAGCGACGTGTTGATGCCGCCGAATGCAAAGTTGTTGCTCATCACATATTCGGCGTCGATCTCACGGCCTGTGCCGACGATGTAGTCGAGCGATGCGCAGGCCGGATCGACGTTCTCCAGATTCAAGGTCGGCGCATACCAGTTGCGCTTCATCATTTCGATAGTCCACCACGCTTCCAGCGCGCCGCACGCACCGAGCGTGTGGCCGACATAGCTCTTGAGCGAACTGATCGGCATGCGCGCGCCGAAGGTCTGCGCGGTCGCATGGCTTTCGGCGATGTCGCCGCGGTCCGTCGAGGTGCCGTGCGCGTTCACGTAGGCAATCGCTTCAGGCGGCAGTTGCGCATCTTTCAAAGCGAGCTGCATGGCCAGCGCCATGGTTTCGGCGGTCGGCTGGGTCATATGCGCGCCGTCCGAATTGCAGCCGAAGCCGACGATCTCCGCGTGAATCCGCGCGCCGCGCGCCACCGCGTGTTCGTATTCTTCGAGCACCAGCGTCGCCGCGCCTTCGCCGACCACAAGGCCGTCGCGTGCGGCGTCGAACGGACGCGGCGTGAGATGCGGCTCGTCGTTGCGCGTGCTGGTGGCGTACAGCGTGTCGAACACGGCGACCGCCGGGCCCGACATTTCTTCCGCGCCGCCCGCCAGCATCAGCGTCTGCTTGCCGCTCTGGATCGCTTCATACGCGTAGCCGATCGCCTGACTGCCCGAAGCGCACGCGCACGAGGTCGGGATGATCCGCCCTTTCAGATCCCAGAACAGGCTGACGTTGACCGCCGTGGTGTGCGGCATCATCTGCACGTAGCTGTTAGACGTGACGTCGCTCATCGAGCCGGTTTCGAGCATCGTGCCGAACGCGCGAATCGGCTGCACCGAGCCCGACGACGAGCCGTAGGCGACGCCCATACGGCCGTCCTTGATGCTGGTGTCGTCAGCGAGGCCCGCGTCGGCGAGCGCCAGCTCGCTCGCTCGCACCGAGTACATCGACACCGGCCCCATCGAGCGGGTTTTCTTGCGCGGATAATGCGCAGGCACCGTGAAACCCGGCAACGGACACGCAAGCCGCGTGTGCAGCGACTCGAAGTAATCCCACTCAGGCATCCGGCGCACCGCGTTCACGCCGCTCTTAAGGCGTGCTTCGATTGCGTTCCAGTCGTCACCGAACGCCGTGACGCCCCCCATGCCCGTAATGACGACGCGTTTCATTACACCATCCCGCCATTGACGCCGATCACTTGACGCGTGACATACGAGGCCGCATCGGACATCAGGAAGCTGACCACGGACGCCACTTCGGCAGGCTGGCCGACGCGGTTCATCGGCACCGTCTTCAATGCCTGCTCGAGCGGCATATCGTCGAGCATACCGGTATCGATCAAACCCGGCGCGACGCAATTGACGGTGATATTGCGCGTCGCCAGTTCGACGGCGAGCGCCTTGGATGCGCCGATCAGGCCGGCCTTCGCCGCGCTGTAGTTGACCTGGCCGCGATTGCCCATCACGCCGGAGACTGACGCGATCGTGACGATGCGCCCGCCCTTTTTCGCCCGCACCATCGGCATGGTCAGCGGATGGACGACGTTGTAGAACGAGTCGAGACCGGTTTCGATCACGATGTCCCAGTCTTCTTCGGTGAGCGCAGGGAACGCGGCGTCGCGCGTCACGCCCGCGCTGCATACGATGCCGTAGTACGCGCCGTGCGCCACGACATCCACTTCGAGCACTTCGCGGCACGCGGCGCGATCGCGCACATCGAATTGCAGCACGCGCGCCGAACCGCCTTGCGCGGCAATGCCCGTTGCCACGGCTTCGGCTTCGGTGCGGCCCGTGCGGCAATGCACCGACACCGCGAAACCGTCGGCGGCCAACTGATACGCAATCGCACGGCCGATGCCGCGGCTTGCGCCGGTAACGAGAACACGCCGGCTCATGAACTGAAACTCCCTTCGATGAATGACTGAAAATCACGCGGCTGAAAGATCTTGATGACCGCCTCGGCGCAACACACGTCGCCATGATGGATCGTGCATTCGTAGGCGCCGTGGCCTTCTTCGCTGCGCAGCAATTCTGTTGCGTGGATCAGCAACTGGGCATCGCCGGCAAACGACGGTTGCAAAGCGCGATAGCTGCGCGAGCCGAGCAGCACACCGGGGCGCGCCTGGCCACCGCAGCGCATGGCCAGCAGCGCGACGTGCGCCGCGATGGCCTGCGCCATCAACTCGATGCCGATCCATGCGGGCATCGCCCCGTCGGCGTCGGCATACCACGCGTCGGCATGAACAGTGGCACGCGCGCTCAGTGCGTCTTCGCTGAACGTGCTCACGGCATCGATCAGCAGCATGGTGCCGCGATGCGGGATGATCGTTTCGATCGGTTGCAGGATGAGATCCTGAATGGAGGGCGTCTGGGTCATCGCGCGCGTCACCGTCCCAGGATCAGGCTGACATTGCTGCCGCCGAACGCAAACGAATTGCTCATCACGTACTGCGGTCCCGTGCCTTGCGGCAAAAAGCGTTCGGTTTCGACCAGGTCGAGCACCGGTAACGCGGGATCGGCAGCGCCGTCCCACAGATGACGCGGCAGCGGCACGGGTTGCGACTCATTCGCGCGTGCCAGCGTCAACCACGCGAAGGCGAGTTCGGTCGCGCCCGCCGCGCCGAGTTGGTGACCCGTCAGCGGCTTGGTGCCGCTCGTCGCCACGCCGTTGGGGAAGACACGCGCCATCAGCTTCGCTTCCATGTCGTCGTTCTTGCGTGTGGCGGTGGCATGCAGATTCACATAGCCGATTGCCGACGATGCGATGCCCGCGTCGGCCAACGCCGCTTGCAGCGCGAGTTCGCCGCCCACGCCTTGGGGGTCCGGCGAGGAAATATGATGCGCATCGCTCGATTCGCCGACACCCGCGAGGCGTACTGCCGCTTCTTCGCGGCTCATCAGGAACACGGCTGCGCCTTCGCCGACGTTGATCCCGCAGCGATTGCGGCTCATCGGATTGCTGCGCACACCGCTGGTCGATTCGAGCGAGGCGAAACCCTGCACCGTCAACTCGCACAACGAATCGACGCCCCCCACCACCACCGCGTCGCACAGCCGCAATTGCAGCAATCGGCGCGCCGACGCAAAAGCCTTCGCGCTCGAAGTGCAAGCGGTCGAGATCGTGAATGCCGGGCCCTGCACGCCGAGCGCGGCGGCGGCGAACGGCGCGGCGGTGCCGATCTCCATCTGCCGGTAATTGAAATTGGCGGGCAGGTCGCCCGCTTGCGCGTGATAGACGAACGCGGCTTCGGCCGCTTCGATACCCGACGTGCTGGTGCCGAGCACCACGCCGATCCGATGCGCGCCGTAACGCTCGCGCGCCGCGTCGACCGCGGGCGCGATCTGTGTCAGCGCGGCCAGCAGCAAGCGGTTATTGCGGCAGTCGTACCGCGCGAGCCCGGCGGGCGGCGCAATATCGAGCGGCGTGAGTACGCTGCCGACAAATGCTTCGCCAATGCCCGTATGCGCGTGCGCCATACCGGGTGCGCGACCGGCGGCAAGCGCCGGGACGATTGCATCGAGGTCGCCGCCGAGCGCATTGATCATGCCGAGCGCGTGCAAATAAACTGATGGCGCCTTCATGCGGCCCTCCTTGATTCCGATGGCATGCCGATCGGCGCGAGCAGCACCGATACGAGGATGCCGAGCGCGAGCGTGGCGCCGAAACTCTCCAGCGCGGGCATCGCGCTCATGCCGAGCATGCCGAACGACAACAGCGTGGTGGCCGACGACAGCAGCACGCCGGTCCACACCGCGCCGAGATCCGCGTCCGCGCGCAAACAGCCTTCGCGCAGAAACACCGCATAGTTTGCGCCAACGCCGAGCACCAGCATCAGCGCGAGCCAGTTGAACAGATTGAGCGGCATGTGAACGTAGCCGAACACCGCGAGCGTGACGACGACCGCGAGCAGCACCGGCAACGTCACGGCAATGCCGCCGCGCGCGCGGTAGCGCAGCATCAGCAGGACGAGCACGAGCGCGAGCGCACCGCCGAGCCACCAACCGCTGTCCACGCGATACGCGCCGAACAGCTTCGAGACGCTCGCCGCCTTGTCGACGAATACGACGCCGGGCAGCGCCTGCGCGCTGGCGATCAGCGCGGGTTCGTTCTGCGGCGTCACGCCTTGTGGAATCACGACCGCCGCATACGCTTTGGTGGCCGAATCGACTTCACCCAGCCACAGATGCCTGTAGGGCTGCGACCACGGTGCGGCGAGCCACGTGTCGAGCGTAAGCAGCGGCTGCGGTTTCGCATACGCAGCGAGCCAGGCATCGGCGACTTCGTCTTTAAAGCCCGCCTGCAGCAGCGTCGCACGCAATGCCGCGGGATCGTTGAATACGTGCTGCGCAAGCAATGCACGGTCTTCGTTTTGCTGCTTCGCGGACGGCACGAACTGCGCCACCGACTGATAGCTGCCGACCTTGTTCGCCGTGCCGCTCAACCCGTCGAGCTTCGCGCCCAGCGCTTCGGCGCGCTGCAAGACGATTTCCGGCGTCTCGCCACGCACGACAAAAAACTGCGCGCTGTTATCGACACCCACCGCCGCGCGCACCTGGTCTTCCTGCGCGACCAGCGAAGGATCACGCTGGATCAGCAGATGGATATCGTCGTCGCTCGTCAGACGCAACCAGCCGGGAATCGCCACGATCAGCAACAGCGCCGCGACGAACCATGCGCGCTTGCCGCCGATCGTGCGATGCCAGACCGTCAGCACACGCGCCGCACCAGCGAACAGGCGCCGCGGGCCGCGCTTCGGCGGGCGCGTGAGCAGCGCGGGCAACAACCACAGCACGGAGGCATACGCCGTCACAATGCCTGCCATCGCGAAGCATGCAATCTGCTTGAGCGCGGGGAACGGCACCCACGTGAGGATCGCGTAGCCGAGCAGACTGGTGGCAAGCGCAACCGTCAAAGCCGGACGTACCGCACGCGCACCACGGCGCGAATCCCAATCGCGCTCCGCGCCGAGATAGACCACGAAATACTGAATCGAATAATCGACCGCTTCGCCGATCAGGCTCGCGCCGAACACCAGCGTCAACAGATGCAATTGACCGAACACCAGCATCGTGACCGCGAGCGCACATACGATGCCGAGCGCCGTCGAAACGAAACCGAGCAGCAACAGACGCGGCGAGCGGAACACCCACATCATCAGCAACGCAATCCCGCACAGCGACGCGACGCCGATCAGATGCACCTCGTGTTCCGATGCGCTACGTGCCGACTCCGCGTAGAACACCGCACCGGTTCTCGCCACCGACACTTCGGGGAACGCCTGCTTCAAGGCGCTTTCGCCTTGCGCGAGCGCGGCGAGCACGGCGTGCTGCGTCTTCGATTCGTAGGCCGAGCCCGGCAGCGTGGCGACGATCAGCACACTGGTCGCAGCACCGCGATGCGCCACCAGCATGTTGTCTTCGAGTTCGAGATTCGACGTGGCGACCGGCAAACCGCCGAGCCAGTGTTCGAGCCAACCGAACGGATCGTCGGCGAGCGGCGTGGTCAGGCCGCCGTGCAATGGGCTGTAGATGCGCTGCGCGAGTGCGTCGTGCAGCGCAGGGCTTGCCGCATTGCTCTGCGCGAGTGCCGCGCGGTCAACGGGCGCCAGCAAACCGAACCGATACGGCATATACAACGCGGCGATCTGCGACAGATCGAACGGCGGCAACTCCGCCGTCACCGAGCCGAACGCCCCGCTTTTCTGCAACGATGCGCCGAGTTGTTTCGCAGCCGCTTTGGCGTGCGCGTCATCGTTGCTGGTGACCAGAAAAACCGTGCGGTCGCCCAGCGCGCTCGCCAGCGTATCGACCGCCCTCTCGGCGACCGGATCCGCTTCCGTGGCAGGCAGCAACGCCAGCAGATTGGTCTGCAGCGGCGAAGGTCCCGCGAAACGCCAGCCGCAATACAGCACCGCGGCGAGCGCGAGCAGCAGCCACGCGGCGCGCATGCCCCACGCCTGTTTCGCGGACCGCCGTTGCAGCACCAGCATTACGGCGCTCCGAGCAGGCTGCGCTCAGCCGGCGTTGGTTCGGTCACCGCCGCGCTTTTAGCAAAGTCGAGTTTTGTGATGTCGCCGTTCGCGAGCGTGATGCGCAGGCTTTGAAGATAGTCGCCGCCGTTCATCTGCAAACCTTTGATCGACTGCGCGATCTGCGGCTGGTTCGGCGTGAGTTGCATGCGCCACTGCGCGGCGCTGCCTTCGGCCTGCACGTCGAATTGCGAATACAGCGCCGACAGATCGCCGCCGAGCATCGCGCGCATCATCTTCGAAACCTGCGCGACGCCGCGTGTGCCCTGGGCACTGTGAGCCGTCACGCGCTGGCCGTTGGTGTCGACTTCGGCGACGCCCGCATCGGTGATCACGTAGGTGGCTTTGTACGGCGTGTCGATCTGCCAGATCACGCCACGATCGCGGAAGAACAGCAGTGAACCCGTGCTGACGAGCGGCTGCTTCATCGCCGCGAGCGTTTGCGTTTGCGTGAATTGCGCGCGGACGCCCTTGGCCTGCGCGAGATGGGAGGCGATCTGCGAAACGAGAGCGGGGTTGCCGGCGGACTGTGCAGTTTCAGCCGCAGACGCCACAGTCGGCCATGCTGCCAGACTCGATACACTCAATACGCTTAGCGTGCCTAGCGCGAGAAACCCGCCCGCTGCCACACCGCGCAAGTTCATCGTCCCCATACACGCTCCAGCTTTTCGAATACGACGGGCGGTGACACGAACTGCAATTCCTGCGTCGCGGCATCGACTGCGACCTGGATCGTGTAGCCCTTCGTCAATCGCGTACCGGATGCGCAATCGACAATTTCATAGCCTATTTTCAGGCGGTTTTCGTGTTCGAGCAGTTGCGTGCGCACTTCGAGTGCCTGGCCGTAGGTGGCCGGGCGCACATACTTCAGATGCGCCTCGACGATCGGCCATAGGTAACCCGAGGCCTGCATCTCGCGGTAGTCGTAGTCGAAGGTGCGCAGGAGCGCCGCACGGCCGATCTCGAAGTACTTCAGATAGTGGCCATGCCAGCACACGTTCATCGCGTCGACGTCGTGAAACGGCACTTCGACCATCGCGCTGGCTGTCAGCACTTTAGGGGAGCCGGTCATGCGTGCAATCCCCCCCGATAGTCGTTCAACAAATCGCACGCGGCGATGCGCGCAGTCAGCGCGCGCAGGTCGCTTTCCAGCGCGCGGTCCTCGTCGACGAACGGCGACTGCGCCGTCACGCTATCGATGAATACTTGTAGCGGCGCGGGAACCGGCGTGGTGCTGTCGATCTTCAACCGCAGGCGCGCGGCTTGCACCGTCGCCAGCGTATGCGCGGCGGCGACCTGCTCGGTCAACTCCAGCACGCGCAAACAGTCGCGCGCAGCGATCGTGCCCATGCTGACCTTGTCCTGATTGTGCGCCTCAGTCGAACGCGAGAACACGCTCGCGGGCATCGTGTTCTTCAACGCTTCGGCCGTCCATGCGGACGACGAAATCTGCACCGCCTTGAAACCGTGATTGATCGCGGCGCGCGCGGGCGCCGCACCCGACAGGTTGCGCGGCAAGCCGTTGTTGAAATTCACGTCGACCAGCAATGCAAGCTGCCGGTCCATCAGATCGGCGAGATTGGCGACCGCGACTTTCAGCGAGTCCATCGCGAACGCGATATGGCCGCCGTAGAAGTTGCCGCCGTGCAGCACGCGCTCGTTGTCGGGATCGATCAGCGGGTTGTCGTTCGCGCTGTTCAGTTCGTTCTCGACATCGCGGCGCACCCACGACAAGGCATCGCGAGCAACGCCGATCACATGCGGCGCGCAGCGAATCGAATAGCGGTCCTGCAGACGATGTCCCGGCGTATCGTCGCGTCCGCTCAGATCGTCGCGAATCCACGCCGCGGCTTCGGCCTGGCCTGCATGCGGCTTCACTTCGAACAGCATCGCGTCGAAGTGCGCGGCACGGCCGTCGAGTGCAACGGTAGAAAGCGCGGTGAGCCGTGCGGTGAGACGCGTCAGATGATCGGCACGCGTGAACGCGAGACAGGCGAGGCCCGTCATTACCGCAGTGCCGTTCATCAGCGCGAGGCCTTCTTTCGGCGCGAGCGTCAGTGGCTCGTGACCCAGTTCCGTCCAGACCTCGCGCACGTTGCACAGACTGTCTTCGAACATCACATCGCGTTCACCGGCGAGCGCGGCGGCAACATACGAGAGCGGCGTCAGGTCGCCGCTTGCACCGACCGAGCCTTCCGACGGAATGCGCGGCAACACGCGATGATTGATCAGATCGGCAAGGCGTTCGAGCAACACCGGGCGTACGCCGGAGAAACCGTAGGCCAGCGAGTTGAGTCGCGCGGCGATCACCGCGAGCGTTTGCGCGTCGTCGAGATACTGGCCCATTCCGCAGCCGTGGTAACGCGTCAGTTGCAACGGCAAGGCTTCGACGAGTTCCATCGGCACGTCGACCACGCACGCGTCGCCATAGCCGGTGTTGACGCCGTACACGGTCGCGCCCGATGCCAGATGCCGGCGCAGAAAATCCGCGCCGCGCTGGATGCGCGCACGCCACGCCGGATCGGCGCTCAACGCAACTGGTGCGCGATGGTGGGCGATCGCAACGACTTCTTCGATCGTCAGCTTGCGGCCGCCGATCGTTACCGCCGCCGCCGCGTTTGCGTTTGCGTTCCCGCGGGCATTCTCACTTGAGCTAGCGCTCTGCGCCTCGATCAGATCATGTTCGGCCATGTGTGCCTCGCTTGGGGCTGGCCCAGAAATCGAAGAAATTGAACCATTGATAGGGTGCCTTGCGGCAATAGTGTTCGAGGCGCGCCGCGTAACGCTGCGCCCACGCGGCAAGATGCTGCGCGCGTTCGCGGCGCGGCAACTCGATGCGCTCGGCGAACGGTTCGAAATACAGACGATAGCCGTCGCGCTCTTTCAGACAGAAGAACAGATAGACAGGGCAGCCCAACGCATGGGCGAGCACGTAGGGGCCTTGCGCGAACGGGGCGGTCGAGCCGAGAAATTGCGCTTCGGTCGTGCGGCCCGCTTCGTGTGCCGGCACGCGGTCGCCGACGATCACCAGCAGCTCGCCCGCATCGACGCGCTCCTGCATCATCATGGCGGTCTCGGGACCGAAGTCGCTGACTTCGAGTAGATGCCGCGCGAACTGGCTATTCGCCGAAGCCAGCACGCTATTGAAGCGCCGCGCGTGTTCGGTGTAGACCACGGCAGTGACTTTCGCGTAGGCGCCCTGCGCGGCGAGCGCGCGGGTCATTTCCAGATTGCCGAGATGCGCGCCGATCACGAGCGCACCTTTGCCGCTTGCGACCAATGCTTCGAATGCCGATGGGTCTTCGAATTTGACGTCGGCGTTGTTGACGCGGCCAGACCATGCCGCGAGCTTATCGAAGCCCGATTGCGCGAACGCCAGCATGTGGCGATAGGCGGACAGCCAACCCGGACGCGGCGTATCGCCGTGCGGTGCGGCTTCGCCAAGACGCGTGAAGTAGTTGCTCGACGCCTCGCGTGCGGCGCGGCCCGTCAGCAGAAAATACGCGACGATCGGATGCAGCCAGAGCGCCGTGAAACGGCGGCCGAACAGCTTGCAACTGAGCGCGAGCAAGGACATGCCCAGATGGCTGCCGCGTTCGGCGATCCGCCACCAGTCCTGGGGGCTTTGTTCGTTTTGTTCAGCGTGCTGGCCGGGTTCGCTCAGGTTGCCCGGCTTGCCCGGTTCGTTCTGCTTAACCGCCTCACTTGCGATCGCCAGACGGCGTGGCATCACTTTGTGCGCGAGCAGCATCGGCAGACGCCACAGCATGCCGAACACGAGCCGCGTGTGGCTGCGGCTGATGCGCACGTTGTCCCACAGCACGTCGAAATGCGAGACGCCATCGCTTGCATAGGTGACGCGCGTCGGAATCGAGCGGAACGCGGCGCGCCGCCAGTACAAACGCACGAGAATTTCGATGTCGAAGTCCATGCGCGTCGGCAGTTGCACGCTGTCGATCAGCTCGCAGGCCAGCGCAAGCGGATACAGACGGAAGCCGCACATCGAATCGCGGATCGTCAGCGAGAGCGTTTCGATCCACACCCATACGTGCGTCAGATAACGGCCGTAGAGGCGCGATTTCGGCACGCTCTCGTCGTAGACCGGGCGGCCGAGGATCACCGCGCCCGGTTCGGCGAGCGCCGCTTCGATGAAACGTGGCACATCGGTCGCGTCGTGCTGGCCGTCGGCGTCGATCTGCAGAGCGTGCGTGTACTCCGCAGTGCGCGCGGCGCGCAGTCCCGCCATCACGGCCGCGCCCTTGCCGCCGTTAACTGGCAAACGCAGCAGCGTGAGCTGCCCCGCGTACTGTTGCGCGAGTGAGGCGAGCACCTGCTGGGTCGCCTCGTCGCTGCCGTCGTCGACGACAAAGATCGGCAAGCCGTGCACCGCGAGATGGGCAACGGTCGCGCCGATCGCGTCCTTGTGGTTGTAAATCGGAATAACGATGCAAGGAGCGAAGCGCATCATGCAGGCTCCCGATACACGATCACGCCCGATGCGCATTCACGCCCGCTCAGCCGGTACGCGAACTGCACGCGGCCACGCGCTGCGTCGTGTGCGAGCGTGAGATTCAGCACCGCGCCCGGCGGCACCGGCGCCATGAACTTGAGACGGTCGACCGATGCCAGCGCGCGCACGGCCGGCACGTGTTCGGCCGCCAGATGCATCGCCCAATGCACCTGGACCACGCCCGGCAAAATCGGCAGACCGGGGAAGTGGCCGGCGAAATGCACAAGCGTCGGCGGCACGCGCAGTTCGTAATGCAACGTGTCGGCACTGCGAGCTTCGGCGAGCACTTCCACGCCGTCCGCGCGCGGCTCGAATGCCGCCGCGACCGCAGCCACCGGCAGTTTGCCGCGCGCGTCGAACGGCAACGTGAGGCGGAAACGCCAATGACGCGGCAGCACCACCACATCGAAATAGGCAGCGAGATGCCGGCGCAGGGTTTGCGCGAGCAGCACACGGCCTTCGTCCCGCAATGCCTCGCAGCCGGCTTCCGTCAGCGCCACGACGGCGCCGACGCGCTCGCGCGAGGCGCCTTCAAGCGGCACGATCGCCGCTTGCGCGACATACGGATGCAGCGCGAGACGCGCTTCGAGCTCCGGCAGCGACACGCGCTTGCCGTCCAGCTTGAGCACGCGATCGAGCCGACCTTGCAGGCGGAAGCGGCCATCGGCGTCGAACGCGATCTTGTCGTCCGTGCGATGCCAGCCGGTGTGATCGAGATGCGGCGAGCGGACGTTCAGCGCGCCGTCTTCGTCGCGGCGCACTTCAATGCCGACGACCGGCTGCCAGGCATCAGTCTGATCCTGACGACGCCACGCGATGCCACCGGTTTCCGTACTGCCGTAGATTTCGAGCGGCGCAGCGCCATAAGCGGCGGCGTATTCCTGCGCGGCTTCCAGGGTGAGCGGGCCGCCCGAAGAAAAGAATGCGCGCGGCGCCGGCGTCAACGCGGCGAAACCAGGCAACGCGGGCCAACGCGACAACTGCGCGGGCGTCGAGACAATCACCGTCGCGCCGCATTGCTCGATCTGCGTTTGCAGATGCAAGGGCTCGATGCTGATCGCGCGGTCGAACGCGCGGCCCGCTGCAAGCGGCCACAGCACGCGAAACAGCAAACCGTAAATGTGATGATGCGGCACGCTCGCGAGCATCGTCGCATCGCCGACCAAAGCGCCCCACTGTTTTTCGAGCGTGTGCACTTCGGCGTTGAATTGCGCGAGGGTCTTGCGGATCGGCTTGGGGGCGCCGCTGCTGCCGGAGGTGTAGAGCGTCAACGGAGCTTGCGGATCGATCGTGTGCGAGGCGCCTGGCGTGTGTGTGCCATCGGCATCGGCGTCAGCGTCTCGCACACCGCGCCGCAGATCGGCGTCGGTCAGCACGGCGTCGTACGCGTCGGCAAGATCGGCGAGATAGCCCGGCGTCGCATTGGCCGGAATCACCGGCTCTTTGCCGCACGCGAACAGCGCAAACAGCGCGCAGGCGAAATCGAACGGATCGTCGATGCATAACGCGTAGCGGCGCGCGTCTTGCGTTTGCATCAGCGTGACCAGAGCCGACACGCGCGCGCGAAACGCTGCGCGGTCGAGCACCGTCGCGCCGTCGCGGCATACCGGCGCATTCACAACGGCGGCCCCATGGCCCGCGGACAACAGATCATGCAGCGCAATCATGCCGCCTCCGAACGCGCGGCTCGCGGCAGCACCACCAGATAACGCCAGATGACCTCGGCCACCAGCAGCACGCCGATCAACCCATACGCAATCGCGCCGTTATAGAGCGACCAGTTTGCGCGGCTCCAATAGAGCGCCGTATAAGCGGAGAACGCGCCGTTCAGCGCGAAGAATACGCACCACACCTGGGTCACGCGCCACGTATGGCGCACCGCGCCAGGCGGCAAATTCGGATTGCCCAGCCGCGCGAATTTTTCGATCATCGACGGCCCGCGCACCAGCGTCGCACCGAACGCGATCAACAGGCCCAGATTGACGAGCGACGGATAGAGGCGCAGCAGCAGCTCGCTGTTGGTGAATACGATCGCCGCCGAGGCGCAGCTCAGCAAGCCGACCACGGTCCAGTCGATCGTGGAGAGCCGGCGCAGCGAGGTCGCGACCGGACCACTGCCGGCCCAGCGTTGCAGCCACAGAATCGCAAACAGCATGCAGCCGACATAGCGCGGCGTGTCCCAGCGCCAGGCACACAGAATCAACGCGGGATATGCGAGTTTCAGCAGGACCTGCACCACCGTTTTGGCCCAGTGGCGCTCAGTGCCGGGCGATGCCTCGGCGGGCCGGCTCGCCGCCGCTTGCATTCGCGAACGCACGGATGGCATCAGCCTTGTGCCGCCAGCAGGGACTCGACCGCACCGATCACATCGCCGACCGTGCGCACCGACTTGAATTCTTCCGGCTTGATGCGGCGGCCGGTCATTTCCTGCAGTTTGATCGCGAGGTCGACGGCGTCGATACTGTCGAGATCGAGGTCTTCGAAGAGATGTGCGTCGGGCGTCACGCGCTCCGGCTCGATCGCGAAGTTCTCTTTGAAGATGGCGCGGATGCGTTCAAGAATCTCTGCCTCGGACACGATTAATCCCCTTTTATTGTGGTTTCGTTCACAGCATGCGCCGTTTCGCGTTGACTCGCGACCAGCGCGGCCAGCGTGCTGATCGAGCGGAAGTGTTCGCGGGTGCGTTCGTCGTTCGCTGCGATGGTCAGTTGGTATTGTTTGCGCAGCACGATGCCGATCTCGAGCGCGTCGATCGAGTCGAGACCGATGCCGTCGGTATCGAACAACGGGGCGTCGTCGTCGATATCGGCCGGGCTCAGGTCTTCCAGATCGAGGGCTTCGATCAGAAGCTGTTTAATTTCCAGTTTTAAAGAATCCATAATCGAACAGGTGCTGAGTAATGTGGGCTTCGATGGCGCTGGTCACGCTGCGCGCCGCGAGAGACGGTGAAGTGTCGTGGTCGGCGAGTTGCTCGACGCCAAGCGGCTCGAGCACGTTCACGCGGATCCGGAAAGCGCGCGCCGGCACGTCGTACCAGCGCATCTGCTTGGTGAACGCCGGCGGATCGCAGTCCATCAGCACAGGCACGATCGGCGCGCCGACCTTCAACGCCATGTGCGCGAACCCGCGTGAAAACGCGTGCAGCCGGTTCGGCGCGGGGCTGCGCGTGCCCTCGGGAAAAATAATCATCGTGTAGCCCGCTGCTAGCTGCCGCGCGCCGGCTTCGACGAGCTCCGAGGGATCGGCGTTGCTCACATATTCCGCCGAGCGCACGATTCCCCAGAAACACGGGTTGCCCCAGTGCGCGTTTTTCACCACGCAACAGGCACGCGGCGTAAGCGACAACAACACCATCACGTCCAGGTACGTCGGGTGATTGGCGACCACGATCGCCGGGCCGCCGGCGCGCAATGCCTGCCCGCCCGATACCTCGAGCTCCATCACACCGATGCGCTGCAACACCGCGACCAGCGCGCGGAAAAACCAGTGAATCACGGTCGTCACCACGCGCTGACGCGACGCCCGGTGCGGCCACAGCCACGCGAGCGGGAACACCAACACCGAAAACAGCACGCCGCAGATGCCGAACACCACGAAGGCCATGCCTGTCGCACAGAACCGCCAAACGTAATCAAGCCGCGCGTTCATGCCACCTCCAATGCCAGGCCGCGCCGGCGCCTTGCCAGACGGCGGGCCTGCCCGTTTCCAGACAGTGCTGCAGCGCCTGGCTCTGGGTCGCGAAACTTTCTTCCGCGCTTGCCTCCGCAGTTGCCATATTCCCCGCGTCTGCGTGATTTGCCTCCTGCGCGGCCCGGGCTGCCTCCGGCTCGCCTCCGCCGGACAACGTGCAGACCAGTTGCCCCGTCGCGGCTTCGCCGTTCAGCAGGATCGCGATCGCGCCGCCCTGCACTTCGTCTTCAATCGTGCCGTACGCCGGATCGGCCGGTTCGTCAGCGTACACCAGCAATACCGGTGAGCCGGGCTGCGTTGCGTATTGCGCGTACGCTTCCAGCAACGCGTAACCGAGCGTCTCGGCGCCGGCCGAGATCGCGCTGGCAGCGGAACGGTCACCGCGCGCAATGCCGAAGACACCGGTCATGGCGTTCAGCACCGACAGGCTGAAGGCGGTCGGCGAGACCGGCTCGCCCGCGCTGATGGTACGCAGGATGTCCGTGGTGCGCCGCAATTCGCCATGGCGTGAAGCGAACACGACCCTGACCTCGTCTTGCGCCACGCAGTCGTGCGCGACCTTCAGGGCGACTTTGGACAGCGTGCTCAGGCGACGCCGCACGATCGGCTCGATAAAGCCGATGTCGGGTGCGGCAGATGCGGCAGCAGGCCAGCTAGACCAGCGAGCGACCGGAATGGTCCAGTGCAGATCGGGCATATCGGTGTTCGCGCGTAGAAGCGAGGAGAGGCTGAGGGCGCCTGACGGAATACGCAGCCGTCACAGCGTATGCGCGCCGCGCGGAACGACAATCTCCAGCCGGGGGTCAATCCAATCTTCTTATATAGGGTTCAGCGATTTAACGGCACTTGGCCCCGATTATTTAGGTGCCTTTGCCAATTAGTCTGATGGATTGACTCAGGCTCCCTGTGGTCGCCGGAATCATACTGAATATTGTGGATTAAATCAGCCACAAAAGACGTATCTATCTGTATCCGTATCGCGGGTGCGACGGATGCCTGGACAACGTCAAAATATAGGCCTGGCGGCCCTTGCGCGTCCGTGAAAAGCCTGCAAAGCCGCTTGCAGCGAGCTCTGCGGGCCAGACAGGCGCTGTCGCATCCGTAAATAGACGCGAATACTTTCATTTAGCTTTCTAAACAAGTGTTTCGTTTCGGAACACTTCAATGCGTCGGTGCCGCGCTGCTGAGTTAGACGCCGCGCGTCTCCGAAATCTCACGCGCCACTTACGGGCGCTTACCGCCGCGCCGGTGTAGCGCTTATTGCACGCCCTATTGCACGACCTTCGCACCCGGCGCCGAAGCCGGCGCGGCCGCGGGCGCGGCGCCCGTCGTTGCGACTTCGTTCGAGATCCCACCGTTCTTGTCGACGGGAATCTTCACGGTATGGACCACGCCGTTACCAAGCGGGAAGTCAGCCAGCGCGCTGCGCGCCAGATACGGCATGGCCCTCACCAGCGACGATTCTTCGTCCGAGTTACGCGCTGTCACGTTATAGACCTCTTTGCCACTGGCGCGCTCGGTGATCCGCACGCCGAGCAGGTGCGTGAAGATCGGGTAGCTCTGGTTCACATAGGCGGTCGGAAGCGCGCCCCACGGGCCCCACGGATCGAACCGGCCCCAGTACGGCGCCGGCCAGGGGTTGTAATACACCGGCTGCGCGACCGTCACCATGTCCGAGCGAATCCCGTAAGAGAGCCCGACCAGATAACGCGCCTGGGAAGTGTCGACCTGGCGGAACGCATGCATGGCAAGCTCATTGCCGACGAGACGCTCGTAGGTGGTGAGTTCGAGATTGTTCTGCTGATCCCCCGCCCGCGTGAACGCATAGGTACGGGTGGCGTCGTTGCCGCTCCAGTCCGAGAACGCCGTGACCTGGGAGGTCACGTAGCTCGTGCAACCGGACAGCAGCACCGTCAGCGTGGCCAGCAGCAGCGTGGCGCGGCGGGTCCATCGATCGAATTTCATGGTCTACCTCGTGATGCCTGTTATTGCCATTCTTGAGCGGGTTGGCTCATGCGCATGCTTTGCTGCGCCGAGCGGCCCCGATAATACGCTGACCAGGCGAATCGGTAAAAAGTTCGACCCGCACAATCCGCCGAGCCTTTGTACAATGGCTCGACAAGCCCGGCTCGCGCGCCATAAGCACGCGTGACGGCTCGAGTCCCATCACTACAGAACGCCATGGCCGATACCGCAACGCCCAATGTGATCCGCCGCGCCGATTACGCGCCGCCCGCCTTCCTGATCGACACCGTCGCACTGGAGTTCGATCTGATCCCCGAACGCACCGTCGTCAGGAACACGATGCGGGTGCGCCGCAACCCGGACGCGTCCCACGCCGCGAATTTCGAACTGATGGGCGAACAACTCGAGTTCGTCGGCGCCACGATCGACGGCGCCCCGTTCGCCCACGCGCATGCGCACGAACACGGCCTCACGCTCGAGAACGTGCCGGATAACTTCGAAGTCACGCTCACCAGCATCTGCAATCCGGCGGAAAACACCACGCTGTCGGGCCTGTATGTGTCGGGCGGCAACTTCTTCACGCAGTGCGAGGCCGAGGGCTTTCGCCGCATCACCTATTTCCTCGACCGCCCTGACGTGATGGCGACCTTCACGGTCACGCTGCGCGCCAGCAAGGCCGACTATCCGGTGCTGCTGTCGAACGGCAATCTGCTCGAAGAAGGCGATCTGCCGGACGGCCGCCATTTCGCCCGCTGGGAAGATCCGTTCAGGAAGCCGAGCTATCTGTTTGCGCTGGTCGCGGGCAAGCTGGTCGCGCTCGAAGAACGCGTGAAGAGCGGCTCGGGCAAGGAAAAGCTGTTGCAGGTGTGGGTCGAACCGCACGACCTGGACAAGACCCGTCACGCCATGGATTCGCTGATCAACTCGATCCGCTGGGACGAGTCGCGCTTCGGGCTGGAACTGGATCTGGACCGTTTCATGATCGTCGCGGTGAGCGACTTCAACATGGGCGCGATGGAGAACAAGGGGCTCAACATCTTCAACACGAAGTACGTGCTGGCGAACCCCGAAACGGCAACGGACACCGACTTCGCGAACATCGAGGCGGTGGTCGGCCACGAATACTTCCACAACTGGACCGGCAACCGCGTAACGTGCCGCGACTGGTTCCAGCTAAGCCTGAAAGAAGGCCTGACGGTGTTCCGCGATCAGGAATTCTCGGCCGACATGGCGGGCGGCGCGACCGACGAAGCCGCACGCGCCACCAAACGCATCGAAGACGTGCGCGTGCTGCGCCAGATGCAATTCGCCGAAGACGCGGGTCCGATGGCGCACCCGGTGCGTCCGGAAAGCTACGTCGAGATCAACAACTTCTACACGATGACGGTCTACGAAAAAGGCTCCGAAGTCGTGCGGATGTATCAGACGCTGTTCGGCCGCGACGGTTTCCGCAAAGGCATGGACCTGTACTTCAAGCGTCATGACGGCCAGGCTGTGACCTGCGACGACTTCCGTCACGCGCTCGCCGATGCGAACGGCCGCGATCTCGCGCAATTCGAACGCTGGTACAGTCAGGCCGGCACGCCGCGCGTCTCGGTACGCACGAAGTACGACGCCGCGCAGCAACGCTACAGCGTGACGCTCACGCAAGGCTACGGCGATGCCGCGCCAGCCGCGCGTGAAACGCAAAAAGGCCCGCTGCTGATCCCGTTCGCGATCGGTTTGATCGGCAAGGACGGCCACGACCTGCCGCTGCAACTGGAAAGCGAAGCCAAGGCGTCGGACGCCACAACGCGCGTGCTGGAATTCACGCAGGCCGAACAGACCTTCACGTTCGTCAACGTCGCGCAGGAACCGCTGCCCTCGCTGCTGCGCAATTTCTCGGCGCCGGTGATCGTCGAATACGACTACTCGGCCGATCAGCTCGCGTTCCTGCTAGCGCACGACAGCGACCCGTTCAACCGCTGGGAAGCCGGTCAGCGGCTCGCCACGCGCGAACTGCTGACGCTCGCCGGGCGCGCCACAACCGGCGTGCCGCTGCAGCTCGACGACTCGGTCGTCGCCGCGTTCGCGCGCGTGCTGACCGACGAAACGCTCTCGCCTGCTTTCCGCGAACTGGCATTGATGCTGCCGTCGGAAGCGTATCTGGCTGAACAGATGACCGAATCGAATCCGGCCGCCGTACACGCCGCGCGGCAATTCGTGCGCAAGCGCCTCGCGAATGCCCTCAGGAAGGACTGGCTTGCCGTGTACGAAAAGCACCGCACGCCGGGCGCCTATGAAGCGACGCCGGAGGCTTCCGGTCATCGTGCGTTGAAGAATCTTGCGTTGTCGTATCTCGCGGAACTCGACGATCCGGCTGAAGCCGTGCGTCTTGCATCCGCGCAATACGATGCCGCCAACAACATGACCGACCGCTCGGCGGCGCTCTCGGCGTTGCTCAATGCGTCGGCGGCGAACGGCGGCAGCGTTGAGGCGCAGCAGGCGCTGGACGACTTCTACCGGCGCTTCGAAAAGGAACCGCTCGTCATCGACAAGTGGTTTGCCTTGCAA
The DNA here is from genome assembly GCF_050434225.1 of Paraburkholderia sp. GAS32. Lineage (NCBI taxonomy): Bacteria > Pseudomonadati > Pseudomonadota > Betaproteobacteria > Burkholderiales > Burkholderiaceae > Paraburkholderia > Paraburkholderia sp. GAS32. The sequence goes on from NZ_JBNPVS010000043.1 coordinate 52,690, forward strand.
GCCACGCAACGTGGCAGCGCGCAGCGTCCGGTGATCGAGATCGTACGCAAGCTGATGGCGCACCCGGCTTTCAACCTGAAGAATCCGAACCGGGCTCGCTCGCTGATTTTCAGCTTCTGCGCGGCGAACCCCGCACAGTTCCACGCCGAAGACGGTTCGGGCTATGCGTTCTGGGCCGAGCAGGTGATCGCGCTCGACGCCATCAATCCGCAAGTCGCCGCCCGCCTCGCCCGCTCGCTGGAACTGTGGCGCCGCTTTACGCCGACACTGCGTGACGGTATGCGCGCGGCGCTGGAGAAAGTGGCGTCGCAGGTGAAGTCGCGCGACGTGCGCGAGATCGTGGAGAAAGCGTTGGCGTGACGATCGTCTGACAGCGCTTTGCGCAGCGAAAAGCCGGCACGTGTTGCCGGCTTTTTTTCGTCCTGAATTTTGCGATGAAGCGGTGTGCGGACGTCAACGTTAGCCGTCTGGACGACTGTTCGCATCGGTTCGGCGGGTGGAAAGTAAACGCATTCATTTAACGGTTTACGTTTAACGCAACGCGTTATATCATCCCATGATCACGACATTCGGCGACAAGGCCACGGCAGCAATCTTTCAGGGCAAGTTCGTGCATTCACTGCCGCTTCATATGCAGGCGCTCGCGCGCCGCAAGCTGCTCATGATCGACGCCGCCAGGTCAATCCGCAACCTGCATGCGCCGCCGGGCAACCGGCTCGAATCCTTGCAAGGCCAGCGCAGCGGGCAGTGGAGCATTCGCATCAACGCGCAGTGGCGAATCTGTTTTCACTTTGTCGACGGGGAGGCGCTGAATGTCGAAATTGTCGACTATCACTGATTATTGGGAGACCGGCATGGTCATCAAACGCTCCGATCTGGGCAGCATCGATTTCTCCGACATCAGCACCGGCGAAAGCATCCCGGAAATCCACCCCGGCGAGATTCTGCGGTGCGAGTTCCTCGAGCCGCTCGGCATGTCCGTCAACGCGCTCGCCCTTGCGCTGCGCGTACCGGCGCCGCGCATCAACGACATCGTGCGCGGCAAACGCGCCATCTCGGCCGACACCGCGCTACGGCTCGAACGTTACTTCGGCGCGAGTGCGCAGTTCTGGCTGAATCTTCAGATCGCCTACGACCTGCGGGTCGCCACCGCGGCGGCCGGCGAGCAGATCGAACGCGAGATCGAGCCGATGCCCAAGGCGAACCGGCCCAAAATGCCGAAGGTCCCGGCCGAACACACCCGTGCCGCGGCGCTTGCCACCCACGTGGCCGGCCAAGTCACGGCCATGAAGGCCCGCCGCAAAGCCTGAATTTCGCGCGCCTTTACAGCGCCTGGCAGGACGGGCGCACGCCCTCGTATCTCAAAAGCACGGAACCGACACAGCGAGCGGTTAAAATCGAGACATTCCCTAAGCCTTCCCGGAGTACAGCAATGGCTTTGCAACGTCGTACCACTCTCACGAAGTACCTGATCGAGCAGCAGCGCGAAACCAACAACCTGCCGGCCGACCTGCGCCTTTTGATCGAAGTCGTCGCGCGCGCGTGCAAGGCGATCAGCTACCACGTCAGCAAGGGCGCGCTGGGCGATGCGCTCGGCACGGCAGGCAGCGAGAACGTTCAGGGCGAAGTGCAGAAGAAGCTCGACATCCTGTCGAACGAAATCCTGCTCGAAGCGAATGAATGGGGCGGCAACCTCGCGGGCATGGCGTCCGAGGAAATGGAGCAGTTCTTCCCGATCCCCGCCAACTACCCGAAGGGCGAATACCTGCTGGTGTTCGATCCGCTCGACGGCTCGTCGAACATCGACGTCAACGTGTCGATCGGTACGATCTTCTCGGTGCTGCGCTGCCCGGACGGCCAGCAGCCCACCGAACAGTCGTTCCTGCAACCCGGCACGCAGCAGGTCGCGGCAGGTTATGCGGTGTACGGCCCGCAAACCGTGCTGGTGCTGACCACCGGCAACGGCGTGAACTGCTTCACACTCGACCGCGAACTGGGTTCGTGGGTACTCACGCAAAGCGATATGCGCATTCCGGTTGAAACGCGTGAATATGCGATCAACGCGTCGAACGAGCGTCACTGGTATCCGCCGGTCGAGAAATACATCGGCGAGTTGAAAGACGGCAAGGACGGTTCGCGCCAGAGCGACTTCAACATGCGCTGGATCGCATCGATGGTGGCTGACGTGCACCGTATCCTGAACCGCGGCGGCATCTTCATGTACCCGGCCGACAAGCGCACGCCGGACAAGCCGGGCAAGCTCCGCCTGATGTACGAAGCAAACCCGATGGCGTTCATCGTCGAGCAGGCCGGGGGCGCCGCGACCAACGGCGAGAAGCGGATTCTGGACATCCAGCCGAAAAGTCTGCACGAACGTGTGGCGGTGTTCCTCGGCTCGAAGAACGAAGTCGACCGCGTCACGCGCTACCATCTCGAAACAAAAAAGTGACCGCGGGGGCTTGCCAAGTTCCTGAAGAAGTCCCTATAATCTCGTTTCTCCTGATGCCGGAATAGCTCAGACGGTAGAGCAGCGCATTCGTAATGCGAAGGTCGGGGGTTCGATTCCTCTTTCCGGCACCACAAGATTCAAGCAAAAAGCCCAGTCCTCGTGACTGGGCTTTTTGCTTTCTGGTGCCGGTTTTCAACGCGGCTCCCGCTTCAACCGACCGTCACAACGATCAACGGTAGCGCCCCTTCAGCCGCCAAAATCCAATCGATCGCTTCGCGCGGTCACGCCGAGATTGCGAACGACGACCGCATCTTCAACAATCACGTTCTCAGCCGGCTTCGTGCCATATGCCAACACGGCTTCCTGCGGCGCCGACGAAAACCACAAGGTCCGGCCAGCGCACTCGATACCGACCTGACGTCCTTTCCAGTAGACAGCGTTTTCCATGGCGAACTCTCTGAAGGGCGAAGACAGCCATCTTCCGCGCCGGTGCCGGCGCTTCCGTTATCCACCGCACCCTGTGCCGCAGATAGCCGCTTCAATGATAGTCGGCGGCACGATCGAGGCGAACGACAAACCAACGGCAGTTGCAGACACCACCCGGGGAGAGCCGCACGGCATCCTGTCCGACGCAACGATTCACAGCCTGAAGCTGCAGCAACACGCGAGGTCTATCGGACTTCGCGCTTCTCCCGGAGGAAATCGATCAGCGCGCGCAGCTTGAACGGCATCTGCGCGCGGCTCGCCGTGTACAGATAAAAGCCCGGAAAGCTCGGACACCACCCGTCCAGCACGCGGACCGGGCGGCCGTCTTCGAGTTGCTCGTTCACGTAGTCGTCGATCACGTGGAGGAGGCCCACTCCCTGCTCCGCCGCCCGCACCATCGTGTACAGATCGTTGGTGACGAGACTCCCGCGTGTCTCGACTTCGAACACACGCGACGGATCGTCAGGCTGCGCGAACTCCCATCGATAGATGCCGCCGCTGGTCGAGAAGCGGTAGCGCAGGCAATCGTGAGCGGCGAGATCGGATGGCGTCGCCGGCGCTGGATAGCGCTCGAAATAGGCCGGTGAGCCGGCTACGACAATGCGGATCTCGCCGCCCAAGGGTACCGCCACCATGTCCTGCGCGACCCGTTCGCCGAGCCGGATGCCCGCGTCGAAACCTTCGCCGACCAAGTCAGCGAAACCATCGTCGAGTGTCAGATCGAGACGGATCTGCGGATAGCGACGCGTGAACTCGGCCAGATGCGGCAACACCAGCAGCTCGCTCGCGACTCTCGGCAAATTGATGCGCAGCGGCCGGCGGGCTGCTCGCGAGTTTCATCGAGCGCCTCGAAGGCCGCCTCCAGTTCACCCAGCGCAGGCAGCACGCGCGCGAGAAACTGCGCGCCAGCTTCCGTCAGGGCAACACGCCGGGTGGTCCGGTTGAACAGGCGCACATTCAGTTGAGTCTCAAGCGAACGAATGCTTTGCGACAACGCCGATGCCGTCACGCCGGTTTCCGCAGCCGCGTGCGTGAAACTGCCGTGGCGCGCCACGCTCGCGAATGCCATCAACGCCGGCAACTGGGCTGGGTCCATCGCGATCTCCATTATTAAGCCAGACTTCACAATCCTTGCAGACGGACGGCATTTTTCCAAGCAAAGAATCGGCGCACGATAACGCCATCGATTCAACGCTTCCCGCCTCACCGCTCAAGGAGACTGATATGACGATGGACCGCTACACCCTGCTCGGCCGCTCGGGCCTTCGCGTGAGCCCGATCGCACTCGGCACGATGACCTTCGGCACCGAATGGGGCTGGGGCGCCGACGAACAAGCGGCGCAACGCCTGTTCGATCTGTACGTGGATGCCGGCGGCAACTTCGTCGACACCGCGGACCTGTACACCGAAGGCACCAGTGAGAAATGGCTCGGCAAATTCGTCGCGGCGCGCGGTCTGCGCGACCGGCTCGTGATCGCCACCAAGTACGGCTACAACGCCGAGACCGGCAATCCGAACGCGGGCGGCAACCATCGCAAGAATCTGCTGCGCGCGCTCGACGGCTCGCTCAAGCGTCTGGGCACCGACTACATCGACCTGTATTACCTGCACACATGGGATCGCGTCACGCCGGTGGACGAAGTAATGCGCGCGATGGACGACGCCGTGCGCGCGGGCAAGATCCGTTACGTCGGCCTGTCGGATACGCCCGCGTGGTTCGCCGGGCGGGCGCAGACGCTTGCCGACTGGCGCGGCTTCGAACCGGTCGCGGCGATGCAACTCGAATACTCGATGATCGAGCGCAACGCCGAAAACGAGTTCGCCGATCTCGCCGCCAATCTGGGCATGGGGCTCGTGCCGTGGAGTCCGCTGGGTATGGGCGTGTTGTCGGGCAAATACCGTCCTTCGCAAGGCGGAGCGGCGAGCGCTGTTTCCGGCGACGGGCGCCTTGCGAGCATGGCCAGCGCGCCGCCGCCGGGATTCGACAAGCTGACCGAGCGCAACTTCCGCATCGTCGCGGAACTGGAGGCCGTCGCGAATCTGGCGGAGCGGCCGATGGCGCAAGTTGCGCTGAACTGGCTGCATCACAAGCGCGGCGTGTCGAGCATCATTGTCGGCGCAACCCGGCCCGAGCAGCTGCAGGAGTCGCTCGGCTCGCTCGATTTCACGCTCGCGCCGGAATTGATCGCGCGTCTCGACGCCGTCTCGGAACCGGCCCGTCCATTCCCGTACTACATGTTTGCCGACGGTCATCAGGCGCGGATTCATGGCCAGGTCGAAGTCGCCGATAAACCTGCGGCCTACTCCGCGCCCGTGACAATTCCGGCGCCGAACGCGTAAAAATCGTCCACAGCGAGCGCCGCGCTTCGTCTGGAGCGCGGCGCTTTTTATTTGCAAAAAATATTCAGGAAAGTATTCCTGTTCGTCAACGAAGTCGCGCAATCGTTCGTTTACAAACAATTAGGGGGCTGAATGAGCGCGCTGAACCAATCGGTAATAAACGAACGTTCGGACTAACGCGGGGAAAATCCTTCCGATGCGGCAGTGCACAAAAATCACCGCGATTTGTTCATATCAACGGGTACGAACAGGCTGTGCTGTGGCGCAACAGAGATAATGCGCGGAAGGCGCATGGTGCAAGGCTGGGAAGGGAATGGCGAAGATATCGGACTGTTTTTGATTGGCTGCTGCAAATTCAGTTCTGCGCAGTCAACCGATAAATTCTATTCAAACATTCCGTTCCAATGTAAGGCTGTACCGTTAAAGCAACACACAACATGTGAGCCGCATCGGACACTGGTGCAAAACGGGGACCGAGGCAGATAATCGCTTTGTAAAGGAGAGAGATCATGGATGCCAAACCACCGAAGATTCCGACCCCGGATAAAGTTTTTAGCCCGGATCCGGAACCCGCTGGCGTCGAGTTTCTGGGTGCCGAACTGCCTGAGCACGTTCGCGCATTTTTCGACGAACAACGTAAGTCGTGCGACTCGAAGTAAGTGTGCGGTGGCGCGATGCAGCATCAGCGTCCGCGCGTCCGGCGCGCGGCGAAAGTTGCTACGTGCCCCTACGATTGTCGTTTGCCGCTTTCGAGACGCGGGTTACGCCTGCTTGATTGTGACGCCCGGCTGATTTCGCCCGGCGCACTGAGAGCGCTCGTCTCTGTCTCTGTCTCTGTCTCTGATAGGCGCCTAGGGCGCCTTTAAATATCCCGGCAGCTTGTTTTCAGTCGTTCAGCGCGCCCGCTTGATCCGCGCATCGTCTATTCTTCTGTTTTTTCTTCCGCGGCCACCGGCCACTCCCGCCTTCCATGAATCGCTCGTATCGCTTTGGAGCGTCATGCGCGCTCGCGTTGTTCACGGCGCTTGCGCTCGCGCCCGCCCCTGCCGTCGCGGATGGCGACGACACCGCTCTCACCAACCTGATTGCACTGGCTTCGCAGCGCCTCGCGCTCGCGGAACCCGTTGCGCGCTGGAAGTGGGCGAACCACCAGGCGATTACGGATACACCGCGCGAGAATGCGTTGCTCGCCGACGTCGAAAAGCGCGCCGTCGCAGCGAACGTCGATCCAGCGTTTGCGCGCGCCTTCTTCCAGGATCAGATCGACGCCAGCAAGGAAGTGCAAAACGCGCTGTTTGACACCTGGCGCAGCACGCGGCCGCCCGAAGGCCCTGCGCCCGACCTTGCCACCAGCACGAGGCCGGAGTTGGACCGGCTGACGCAGTCGCTCGTGGCCGGACTCGCACGGGTGCAACCGCTGCGCACAGCGCAGGATTGTCCGTCGCGCGTGGCGCAATCGCTTGCTAACTGGAAATCACTGACGCGCTATGACTCGGCCCATTCGAGCGCGTTGACGCGCGCTCTCGGTCATGTGTGCGAAGCGGGTGGAGTCGGTGCGACGGGATGATCGGTTGGTGCGGTCGAACGGAGTCTGAGACTCCGATCGGTCCAACGCTCTCAGGTGCGGATTGAACCCGCCCTGATGAGCGGGTTGTCGCACGAAACTCGCGTTAAGCCAGACTCGGCACAGGCGTGCCGCTCGAGACGCTCAAGGACATCACGCGCAAGCCGCGCGCCAGATGGCTTTGCAGAAGACGATAGGTCGACAGTTCGAACGGTCCACCCTCGCTCGAAGCATGCAGCGCGGCCGCCTGGGCGAGCGAAGGCGCATGCCCAAGGTAACGCCACCGGTCGACGACATGAAAGGCACGCGCGTGCGACGCTTCTTCACGCTCCTCAAACACGATCGGACCTTCGAACGGCCACGGCGCATCCACGGGATCGCTCTTCAAGACGCGCGGCACCCGGTTATGGCCGGGACGCAGCGTCGCGATCCATTGCGCCTCCGCGAGCATGGCGCCCAGCTCGCCACCGGTCGCGAGCCACTCGACACGCCGTACTTGTTGCGCGAGCCTCACGTCCTTCGACGACCGCCGCTCCCCCGTCAAGTGAGAACGCAGCCGCTGACGCACACGCACGCTTCGCCCAACATAGAGCGGCAGGTCGCCTTCTCCATAGAACGCGTAGACACCGCATCCGGCTGGCGCCGTGTCGAGCAGATCTTCGGTGATGTCGCCTGCAAGCCGGTAGCGCCGCGTAGTTCGCTCGATCTGCGCCTGCAAAACGTCCGGTGGCACGAGACCGCCATGCAGACGTTGCCAGAACTGCCAGATCAGATCGGCGTCCGCAAGTGCGCGGTGACGATCGGACGGGACGAGACCATGACGCTCCACCAATGCATCGAGCCCATGGCGCTTTTCCGCCGGAAACAACGCGCGTGACAGGCGCACGGTACACAACACATCCGGATCGAACGCTAGTCCGGCCCGGCGAAACTCCCCACGCAGAAAACCGCGATCGAAACTGGCGTTGTGCGCGACGAACAGTTTGCCGTTCAGGCGCTCGAACAATGCCGGCGCAATGACGTCGAAAGTAGGCGCGCCTCGCACCATCGCATTCGTGATGCCGGTGAGCTGCTGAATGAAGGAAGGAATCGGTTGCTGAGGGTCGACCAGGCTGCTCCAACGCGACACGCCGGCCGGTCCTATTTCAACCACGCCGACTTCGGTAATGCGATGCTCACTGGTCGAGCCGCCGGTGGTTTCAAGGTCGACGAAGACGATTGGCACATCTAGGGCCGGTTGCGGCAGAAACTGTTCAGACATGGAAAGGGATACTTTGGACGCGTGGCTTTGCGGCAAGTATGCACCAGTTAGCCGCCGCGCACCCAGCCAGTATTGCTTTGCCCTTGTCGCCGTGCGGCACAAAGACTGGATTCCGGCACGACCTGCGATTCGCTCATAAAGCTGTTAATTATTATATTTCTATGATGTCGATTTTAGATTCCAGGGCTCAATTTTACGCCCCCGATCTTCTCCAGATTAATTCGAACCAGGTAGTTAATCGTTTATGCCGCGATGATAATAACGAATGCCCATAAAAAAGCCTTCGCGTCGTGCGAAGGCTTTCCGGCGATCAGGCTGCCCGGCGACATACGCGGAGCAGCGCGGTGCGGCTTACAGCGGTTGAATGTTCGCCGCTTGCTTGCCCTTCGGGCCGGCCTTGACCTCGAAGGAGACGCGCTGGCTTTCCTTCAACGACTTGAAGCCTTCGGTGCGGATCTCCGAAAAGTGCGCGAACAGGTCTTCGCCACCCGAATCCGATGTAATGAAGCCAAAGCCCTTAGCATCGTTGAACCATTTGACGATACCAGTTTCCATATTCCAGTTTCCCTCGAGGATTTATCAAAATCGGGGCATTGCCCTCAAACTGCATTTCGTGGCCATTTCATCTGCGATCGGGCATTTCTGAAGCCTTCGGCACTTTCATATCTGGCAATTGAAATTCAGCTTTGCTGTTATACGGGGAACGAAGAAACAACGTCAAGCGAATTTTTCATATTCACTTAGCATGCGGCGCGATAAGTCAATGCCAAATGAATCGACGAATTCCGACCGCATATTCAGCGAAAACAGAATCGCTTTTCACGTCAATATTACTCACTCGATATCGGGCACAACCGATATCGGAAAAAATTTCGGCATACCCACGAAAACATGTAACAGAAGATGTTTTTAGTAAGTGTTTGTCCGAGTTGTTGCGCCGCACTCATGCCAGCATCATGGAAATCAGTAGCGCGAAGTAATGCGCGTCAGGAGATTGCCATGCTGTTCAATGAATTCCGTCGCTTCATCGCCTGGTTCACCCAATCCCACGCAAAGACAGTTCCCTCGCAATCCGAGCCGGTCGCTCCATCACCCTCGGCCTTCGAGGTCGATCCCATGTGGCATGGGGATCACTGGCAAAATCTGCTCTCGTCCCCCATGGATGCACGCCGCTATGTGATGGAAGACTGGAGCGACTCGGTGACAACCGACTGGAGTGATGTGGACGGTGCTGCGCCGGCGCACTGACTAACGTCCGCGAATCCGCAACCGGAAGGCAAAAAAAAAGCGCGACTGGGAAGTCGCGCCGACAAAGGTTTGGAGATCTTTTTCGTCAACGAAAAAGTCTGCTTCGGAAAGCAGAGATTTCAGTATAACGGCTTAGTCGAGATCGATTATTCGCATAATCGACAACCATCTATTGCTATAGCGACAACAATCCTTTTTTACGATTTATCGCGTTGTTTTTTTGCATCGATTACTGTAGCGAATGTGCAACGCAATTCAGTTGACTCACCTCTCACGCCCCCCCTCAATAGCGCTGCAAGCCTTTATCAGCAAGGCTTAAACGCTATTCGCCTATCGTTTCATATCCAGTAATACTTTATTGTGGAAATCGGAACATCCGCTTTGCGAGCGTCTCTCTACACTCTGCGTAACCGGAAACCGGCGCGCGTGGCGTACAGCGCGCTTCTCATGCGGATTTCGCCTCTCGCAGCGCCCGCGTGATGGTCTCCTTAAGCCTGGGTTCAACGCCCACTCTAGCTCTCGGAGTTACAAGATGAAAAAGACTCTCATGGTCGCGGCCCTCACGGGCGTTTTTGCAACGGCAGCACATGCCCAGAGCAGCGTCACGCTGTATGGCTTGATCGATGCCGGCATCACCTATACCAATAACCAGCACGGCCACAGCAATTGGCAAGAAACCAGCGGTTCAGTGAACGGCAGCCGTTGGGGCTTGCGTGGCTCTGAAGACCTCGGTGGCGGTCTCAAGGCCATCTTCACGTTGGAAAACGGTTTCGGCATCAACAACGGCACGCTGAAGCAAGGTGGCCGTGAATTCGGCCGTCAAGCGTTCGTCGGCCTGTCGAGCGACCAGTTCGGCGCCGTGACCCTCGGTCGTCAATACGACAGCATGGTGGACTACGTCGGCCCGCTGTCCCTGACGGGCACGCAATACGGCGGCACGCAGTTCGCCCACCCGTTCGATAACGACAACCTGAACAACTCGTTCCGCGTCAACAACTCGGTCAAGTACACCAGCGTGAACTACGGCGGCTTCAAGGGCGGCGCCATGTACGGCTTCTCGAACCAGGCTGGCGGATTTGCGAACAACCGCGCATACAGCGTTGGTGGAACGTATAACTGGGGTGGCCTGAACGTCGCAGCTGCGTTCATGCAGTTGAACGGCAGCGGCACGGCGAATACCGGCGGCGCAGTGTCGGACGACTTCACGTTCGGAGCAAAGCGTCAGCAAACCTGGGGGGCAGGCGCGAACTACACGTTCGGCCCGGCAACGGCTGGCCTCCTGTACACGCAAACCAACCTGACCGGCCTGACCAGCATCAGCTCAGCTGCAGGGGGTACCTCGGCTGCCGTCTCCCTGCCGAGCAACAGCGCTCACTTCCAGAACTTCGAAGTGAACGGCCGCTATGCCCTCACGCCGGCAGTGAGCGTGGCGGGTTCGTACACCTACACGCGCGCCAGCCTGAACGGTGTGCGCCCGAACTACAACCAGTTCAACCTGCAAACGGACTACGCGCTGTCGAAGCGCACGGACGTGTACCTGCAGGGTGAGTATCAGCGCGTCAACGAAGGCTCGGGCCTGGTTGCAAACATCAATGGCCTGGGTGCGGCGTCGTCGACGAACAGCCAAGTCGCTGTGACCGCTGGTCTGCGTCACCGCTTCTAAAGCGGCCGGCAACATCCGCAGCATCGAAGGCGCCGTTCGCGGCGCCTTTTTTTATGCTGCACCGCCGCCGGTATCAGGCAGCGGATACTTGACGTCCAGGATGTCGATCGGCTGTGGGCCGGCGGGCGTGTACAAGGTCACCGTATCGCCAATTTTGGCCTTGAGCAGCGCTCGCGCGATCGGCGAGATCCAGCTCACGTGGCCGACATCCAGGTCGACCTCATCGACGCCAACAACCGTCAGCGTATGCACCTCGCCGTCTTCCGTCGCATATTCGACAGTCGCGCCGAAGAACACCTGATCGACGTTTTCCTGTTTGCTGCTGTCGACTATTTCAGCGATGTCGAGGCGCTTGGTCAGAAAGCGGATCCGCCGATCGATTTCTCGCAGACGGCGTTTGCCATAGATGTAGTCGCCGTTTTCCGAGCGGTCGCCGTTCGAGGCCGCCCACGACACCAGTCTGACCACCTCCGGCCGCTCGACATCGATCAGATGCAGCAGTTCGTCGCGCATCCGCCGGTAGCCGGCGGGCGTGATGTAGTTTTTCGTACCCGGGGGGATTTCGGGCTGGGCGACGTCGAGATCGTCGTCATTCTCTTCACTCGACTCTTTGACAAAGGCCTTGTTCATGATGGTCCGTTAACTGCAGCAAGCGACTGCCTATCAAGGGTACACGATCAGGGCAATGAGACAAATCGCAGTTACATGCTTCCCTTTTTGAAAACCTTTGCTATAATCTCGTTTCTGCGTGCGGCTGTAGCTCAGTTGGATAGAGTACTTGGCTACGAACCAAGGGGTCGTGGGTTCGAATCCTGCCAGCCGCACCACTTATTCGAGGGCCTCCCTCCGGGGAGGCCCTTACGTTTTACCGAGCCTCATTGCAGTATCATCGTATTTAGCGTCACCTGTTTAGCGTGCGGCTGTAGCTCAGTTGGATAGAGTACTTGGCTACGAACCAAGGGGTCGTGGGTTCGAATCCTGCCAGCCGCACCACCTATGAAGGGCCTTCCGATCGGAAGGCCCTTTGTTTTTTACGTGACCGGTTCTGCTCAACCGGTCCACTCTGCCAGGGCCCAGGCCTTGGCAGCGTCACCGCAGCTATCGCGGTATCGACTGAATATCACCGATCTGCCCATCGGGACTCGGCACATCCACGAACGAACTTTCCGCCGATTCCTCGCCGATCAGCGCCGCGCGCTCGCCAGTCACAGCCTGCGCCTGCCGCAATACCTCACCCACGCTATCGCCGAAACGGCTTTCAACAAACGCCCGCAGCAGCGCAACCCGTAACGAGTCTCCCCGCCCTTCCACGGTTCGATGGCCGCCCTCGAACTCAGCGATGCAATGTGCCGCGCCATGATCGGTCCGCTCACGCACCTCCAGCCGCTGCGCGCGCTCCAGCACCGCCGCGGCCGCTTCCCATGACGTGGACGGCGTAAAACGGCCATCCCACGGGCGGCCACGGTCATTGCCTCGGATCGAGACGGTTTCGCCGCTGTCGGTAAAGTAGATTTCGCGCACGAAGTCGTGCAGGCTGCGGGCCACCCAATAGTCGAGCGCCACGCCGGTGAGGTCAGCTACGTTCATAAGCGTTCTCCCTGAAGTTCCGGTGAGACTCGCTGGCGGGCAGGTGCGTTCAGATTCAAACGAAAGCCGCCTGAAGCCGCCCGAGGCGACCAGACGTCCAACGTGGTCGAGCAGACCCAGCCAGCCGTCAGATCAGTAATCCGCGCGCTCGCGGTCGATCCGCATCCCGCCGTCGTGACGGTGATGCCCTTCCTCGCTCGGCCGCTCGCGCGCAATACGCATCACGTCCGGATTCGTACGCACGCGGCGCATGACGTTGGCGAGATGGACGCGATCGCTGACCTGGATCACGAAACGCAGCACCGTGGATTCCTGCGACAGGTCTTCGTCCATCGCGATGTGGACGATGTTCGCATCCGCCGATGTGATGTCGGCCGCCACGCGGGCGAATACGCCCTTGGTGTTCTTGACCAGCACCTTCACCGCGACGTCGAACAGACGTCCCGGCTGCGGCGCCCACGCCACATCGATCCAGCGGCCCGGATCGCGCCGGTGGATACGCTGCGCGACGCGGCAGTCCGTGGTGTGGATCGCCATGCCGAGGCCGATGCCGATGTAGCCCATGATGTCGTCGCCCGGAATCGGACGGCAGCACGCGGACAGTTGCACCGACATGCCTTCTGTACCAGTGATCACGACCGGCGGCGCATGCGATGCTGTGCCGTCGCGCGAGCCGTCGTCGTCCGCATCGCGGCCGCTCATCAGCACTTCGATGCGCTTGGCCATGACTGCGGCAACACGGCGGCCAAGACCGATATCCGCGAAGATTTCCTGACGGTTCTTGTTGCCCGTCCACTGCACCAGCTTTTCCCACGCTTCAGGCGTGACGTCCGACAGCGCCAGCCCGTAGCCCTTCAGCGCCTGGTCGACGAGACGCTCGCCGAGCTGCACTGACTCGTTCAGACGCATGGTCTTCAGGTAGTGGCGGATCGCCGAACGCGCCTTGCCGGTCCGCACGAATCCAAGCCAGGCCGGATTCGGCTTCGAATACGGCGCCGTAATGACTTCGACGATATCGCCGCTCTTCAGCTCGGTACGCAGCGGCAGCAGTTCATTGTTGATCTTCACTGCGACGCACTGGTTGCCCAGGTCGCTGTGGATCGAATACGCGAAGTCGAGTGCGGTGGCGCCGCGCGGCAGCGCCATGATCTTGGACTTCGGCGTAAACACGTAGACCGCATCCGGGAACAGATCGATCTTGACGTGCTCAAGGAATTCGCTCGAATCGCCCGCTTCACTCTGAATGTCGAGCAACGACTTCAGCCACTGGTGCGCGCGCTTCTGCACGTCGTTCAGATCCGCGCCGCCGTTCTTGTACAGCCAGTGCGCCGCGACGCCCGCTTCGGCGATCTCGTGCATCTTGCGCGTGCGCACCTGGAACTCGATCGGCGCGCCGAACGGGCCAACCAGCGTGGTGTGCAGCGACTGATAGCCGTTCACCTTCGGGATCGCGATGTAATCCTTGAACTTGCCCGGCACCGGCTTGTAAAGCGCATGCAGCGCGCCGATGCAGGTGTAGCACTCGAGCGCGCTTTCGACCACCACACGGAAGCCGTACACGTCGAGCACCTGCGAGAACGACAACTGCTTGTCGCGCATCTTCTTATAGATACTGAAGATGGTTTTCTCGCGGCCCGTGACTTCGGCGTTGAGCTTCGCGTCGGCAATCGCGCGCTGCACCGACTCCAGAATCTTGCCAACCACTTCACGCCGGTTGCCGCGCGCGGCCTTGACGGCCTTTTCGAGCGTGGCGTAGCGATGCGGGTTGAAGTTCGCGAAGCTCAGGTCCTGCAGCTCGCGATAGGTATTGTTCAGGCCAAGCCGGTGGGCGATCGGCGCGTAGATGTCCAGCGTCTCACGCGCCACGCGGCGGCGCTTTTCATGCGGCACCGCACCCAGCGTGCGCATATTGTGCAGCCGGTCGGCGAGCTTGACCAGAATCACGCGGACGTCGCGCGCCATCGCGAGGAGCATCTTGCGGAAGTTTTCCGCCTGCGCCTCTTCGCGATTGCGAAACTCCATCTTGTCCAACTTCGACAAGCCGTCGACCAGTTCCGCGACCTTCGCGCCGAATCGCTCGGCGAGTTCGGCCTTGGTCACGCCCTGGTCTTCCATCACGTCATGCAGCAGCGCCGCCATGATCGACTGGGCGTCGAGATTCCAGCCGGCGCAGATTTCCGCGACGGCAACAGGATGGGTGATGTAGGGCTCGCCGCTCTGGCGATACTGACCAAGGTGGGCTTCGTCGCTGAAATGGAACGCTGCCTTGATGTCCTTGATTTCTTCCGGCTGAAGATAGCCGGACAGAACGCCTGTCAGCTTGGCAATCGAAACGACGTCATGCCGGCGCGGTTGCTCCGGTGTGGCGGTCGGCCCGAACAGATGGCGAAACGACTGTTCGAGGACCGCGTCGATGTACTTCCGTGCAGACGAGGGAGAATCGGCGTCGTGTTCCACTTCCGTGGCGGTGGGCGGGGTAGCACTCAATTTCGCCTCCGTAGCGGTTAGGGTTGGACGCCGGTCTGTACGTTGATGCAATTACATGGCAACTGGGCAATCGAAAACGGAAGCGTGCGCCTTAAACAGGCACCTTCTTCAACATTTCGACGCCAACCTGGCCAGCTGCGATTTCGCGCAATGCGACGACCGTGGGCTTGTCGCGGCTTTCGATCTTCGGCGTGTGACCTTGTGCGAGCTGACGCGCGCGATAGGTCGCGGCAAGCGCGAGTTCGAAACGGTTCGGAATCTGTTTGAGGCAGTCTTCGACGGTAATGCGGGCCATGTTGGGTTCCTTCTTTCCAGAAAACGCTGGGCCGCCCCAAGTCTTCTTGTTGCCCTCGGGGGGGCCGGCGCGAAGCGACGGGTCTGGGGGCGTTAATTGATGTTGCTTATTCTACCTTATGTGCTCAATATGCCGCCGCGTTCACGCGTGTGGCAGGTGAATGCCGAGTTGCACGAAAAGCTGCGTGTGACGCGCGTATTGCGAGGCGAAGCGCGAACGCGTCGCCGCCACGAGGCAGCGCAGTTCGCCGAGCGCGCGATCGAAGTTGTCGTTGATCACGACATACTCCGCTTCGGCCGCGTGCGCCATCTCGCTGCCGGCTGCGAGCAGACGGCGCGTGATCACGTTCGGCTCGTCCTGGCCGCGCTTTTTCAAACGCTCTTCGAGCGCATCGAGAGACGGCGGCAAGATGAAAATTTCAACGGCGTTGTGAAACTGTTTCTTTACCTGCTGCGCGCCTTGCCAGTCGATTTCGAGCAGCACGTCATGCCCGCTTTTCATCTGCTCTTCGATCCACACGCGCGAGGTCGCGTAGTAGTTACCGTGCACTTCCGCGCTTTCCAGAAACTCGCCGGCCGCGTGACGCGTCAGGAAATCGTCGACCTTCGTGAAGTGATAGTGCTCGCCGTCCTGTTCCTTCGGACGCGGCGGGCGCGTCGTGTACGAAATCGACAGACGGATCGCTTCGTCGCCGGCGAGCAGCGCGTTCACGAGCGTCGACTTGCCCGCGCCCGAAGGCGCGACCACCATGAACAGGTTGCCGGGATAAGCACCGGCGTAAGGGTTGCGCGGTGCGCTGGTTTCGCGTGTGTGGTCGGTCATGTTATCGAGGCTCCTGCCTTACTCCAGATTCTGTACTTGCTCGCGCATCTGTTCGATGAGCAGCTTCAGGGTCATCGACGAATCGGCCAGTTCCTTCGCCGCCGCCTTCGAGCCGAGCGTGTTCGCTTCGCGATTCAGTTCCTGCATCATGAAGTCGAGGCGCTTGCCGACCTTGCCGCCCTTCTCGATCACGTGACGCGTTTCGTTCAGGTGAGCCGTGAGGCGCGACAGTTCTTCGGCGATGTCGATGCGGATGCCGTACATCGTCACTTCCTGGCGAATCCGTTCGTTGATTTCTTCGCGCGAGACGCTCGTTGCCGTCGTGTCGGGCGCGGCGATACCCAGCGCTTCCTGCAGACGTTCGACGATCTTCTGCTGATGCTTGGCGATCAGCTCCGGCACGAGCGGCGTGATCTTCGTGACGATCGTTTCCATTTCAGTGACGTTGGCGAGCAGCACCGCTGCCAGTTGCGCGCCTTCGCGCGCACGCACGTCGATCAGATCGGTAATCGCCTGCTTGCCGCATGCGAGCACCGCATCGCGCAGCACGTCCGGCGCCACGCCGGTTTCGGCCAGCACCCCCGGCCAGCGCAGAATTTCTCCGGTGCGCAGGCGCCCTGCTTCCGGGAACGTCGACAACACCGTGCGCTCGAGCAGCGCGAGTTGCGTCAGCGCATCGCGATTGACCGAGCCCGCGTTAGCCGACTGTTCGCTGCGTTGCAGGTTGATACGGATGTCGACCTTGCCGCGCGAGAGCTTGTTCATCAGCATTTCGCGCAACGTCGGTTCGCAGACGCGCACGTCTTCCGGCATCCGGAAGTTCAGATCGAGAAAGCGCGAGTTCACCGTGCGCAGTTCGACCGATACGCTCACGCCGCCTGTGCCTGAGGCCGGGACGAGTTCGCGCGTGGCGCTCGCATAGCCAGTCATGCTGTAGATCATCGTATTTCTCGCGATTGTGGCCATGCGTTTGACGATGGCCGAAGAGTCGAATCGCCCGGCGTGTACGAGACGCGGGGCGGAGAATCCGCATTATCCCATTTTTACCGACGAGGCCGCTTCGTACGCGGGCGGCAGCCGGGCAACGCGAGCACCGCCGCGCGCGAAGTGCTACCCCGCGGAAAGCCCCGGCACACGCGGGCGGCCGTGCGATCGACCGGCCGCGCCGCGCCCGACGCGATCGGCGGTAAAATCGCGGTTTCCCTCCTGCTTTTCTTCCAGACCAATCCCAACATGACCGACAACACCCAACGCCCCAGCGGCCGCCAGGCCAATCAGCTACGCGACGTGCGCATCACGCGCCACTACACGAAGCATGCGGAGGGCTCCGTGCTGGTCGAATTCGGCGACACCAAGGTCATCTGCACGGCGAGCATTGCCGAGAGCGTGCCGTCGTTTCTGCGCGACCGCGGCCAGGGCTGGCTGACCGCCGAATACGGCATGCTGCCGCGCGCCACGCATACCCGCAGCGACCGCGAAGCCGCACGCGGCAAGCAAACCGGCCGCACCCAGGAAATCCAGCGCCTGATCGGCCGCGCCCTGCGCTCGGTGTTCGATCTCGAGAAGCTCGGCGCGCGTACGCTGCATATCGATTGCGACGTGATCCAGGCCGACGGCGGCACGCGCACGGCCAGCATCACGGGCGCATTCGTGGCGGCGCATGACGCGGTGGCCAAATTGCTGGCTACGGGCCGCATCGAAAGCTCGCCGATTACCGATTACGTCGCGGCGATTTCGGTCGGCGTGTACGACGGTCTGCCGGTGCTGGATCTCGACTACGACGAAGATTCGCAATGCGACACCGACATGAATGTGGTGATGACGGGCGCGGGCGGCTTCGTCGAAATTCAGGGCACGGCCGAAGGCGTGCCTTTCTCGCGCGACGAAATGAATTCGCTGCTCGATCTGGCAAGCGACGGCATCAACACGCTGATCGCGAAGCAGAAAGCAGCGTTGGAGCAAAAGAGTGAGTGAAGTTCGTCAAGGCAACGGCGCTGTTGCGTCTGACTCGCCGCTGAAGAAAGTCGTGCTGGCGTCGAACAACGCGGGCAAGCTGCGCGAGTTCGCGGCGCTGCTCGGCGCGGCCGGCATCGAGCTGATTCCGCAAGGCGAGTTGAACGTGCCGGAAGCGGAAGAGCCGCATCCGACTTTCGTCGAAAACGCGCTGACCAAGGCGCGTCACGCGGCGAAGCTCACCGGCCTGCCCGCCCTCGCCGACGATTCCGGCTTGTGCGTGCGCGCGCTGCGCGGCGCACCCGGCGTTTATTCGGCGCGCTACGCGCAACTCGCCGGCGGTGAAAAGAGCGATGCAGCGAACAACGCGCAGCTCGTTTCAGCCTTGCAAGGTGAAACCGATCGGCGCGCGTATTACTACTGCGTGCTGGCGCTCGTGCGTCATGCGGACGATCCCGAACCGCTGATCGCCGAAGGCCGCTGGCATGGCGAAATGCTGGATGCACCGCGCGGCGCGCATGGCTTCGGCTATGACCCGTACTTCTTCCTGCCGTCGCTGAATGCGAGCGCCGCGGAACTCGAACCGGCGGTGAAGAACGCCAGCAGCCATCGCGCGATTGCCTTGCGCCACCTGCTCGCGCGTTTGACGGAGGAAGCGTGATTCCGATCAAACCGGCGCCTGCCGATATCGGCAACGGCGTCATCAAGGCCTTCACGTCGCCGGGCAGCATTCGCCTGACGTCGTTGCCGCCCTTGGCGTTGTACGTGCACTTTCCCTGGTGCGTGCGCAAATGCCCGTACTGCGATTTCAACTCGCACGAATGGAAAGGCGACACGTTTCCGGAGACCGAGTATCTCGACGCGCTGCGCGCCGATCTCGAGATGGCGTTGCCGCTCGTGTGGGGGCGCCAGGTGCATACTGTGTTTATCGGCGGCGGCACGCCCAGCTTGCTGTCTGCGGCCGGGCTCGACCGCATGCTGTCCGACGTGCGTGCGCTGCTGCCGCTCGACGCCGACGCGGAAATCACGCTCGAAGCCAACCCTGGTACGTTCGAAGCCGCCAAGTTCGCGCAGTTTCGCGCAAGCGGCGTGAATCGTCTGTCAGTGGGCATCCAGAGTTTCAATGAGGCGCATCTGAAGGCGCTCGGCCGGATTCACGACGCGACGCAGGCGCGCCACGCGGTCGAAGTGGCCGCGAACACGTTCGACAACTTCAACCTCGATCTGATGTTCGCGCTGCCGCAGCAGACGCTCGCGGAGTGTCAGGCTGATGTGGAGACGGCGTTGTCGTTCGCGCCGCCGCATTTGTCGCTGTATCACCTGACGCTGGAACCGAACACGCTGTTTGCGAAATTCCCGCCTGCGCTCCCAGACGACGATGCGTCCGCCGACATGCAGGATTGGATTCACGAACGCACGACAGCCGCAGGTTACGAACGCTACGAGGTGTCCGCGTATGCGCAGCCGCATCGGCAGAGCAAGCACAATCTGAATTACTGGCGCTTTGGCGACTATCTCGGCATCGGCGCGGGCGCGCATACCAAACTGTCGTTTCCGAACCGCGTGCTGCGTCAGGTGCGCTACAAGCATCCGACCACCTTCATCGAGCAGGCATTGGCCGGCACGGCAGTGCATGAAGAGAACGAGGTCGGGCCGCGCGATCTGCCGTTCGAGTTCATGCTGAACGCGCTGCGGCTGGTGGAAGGGTTTCCTGTGCATCGCTTTATCGAGCGCACAGGGCTCTCGATGACCTCCATCGAACCGGCTTTGCAGGAGGCGGAACGGCGCAAGCTGATTACGCGCGACCACGAAAAGATCGCGCCGACACCGCTTGGCCAGGCCTTCCTGAACGATCTGCAGGCGCTGTTTCTGAAAGATCCGCAGTGATTGCAGCCCCGCCGAGCGCCGCAACGAGGATTTTTCAGGTTACAATTTAGGGCTTGGAGGTGTGGCCGAGCGGTTTAAGGCACCGGTCTTGAAAACCGGCGAAGGAGTGATCCTTCCGTGAGTTCGAATCTCACCGCCTCCGCCAGACAATCAATGAATACGGGCCGATCGGCCCGTTTTTCATTTCTGGCCATCAAAGAATCCGCCCATCGGCGAATGCGCAACGTGTCGAACGGGTAAGCAACTGTAAATAAAGCCCGATTGCACCGAGGCTGCGTAATTTGCTGTCACAAGCCAGGCCGAACGAATGCTGCGCCCGGCTCCTCCAACTCATGAAGAGGGAGGAACCATGCTCAAGTTACTGTTAACGATAGGTTTCGCAGTGGGCCTTACCGGGTGTGTGGTTGCACCACCCTATGGCTACGCACCGGCATACGGATATGCGCCCGGCTACTATGCCGTCCCGAGCGTCAGCGTGGGGGTTGGCGTCGGCGGTTATTACGGCGGCCGCGGGAGGTGGTAATTTCTGGCCAAGCTCGTTCCTGGCCAAGGTCGTATCAGTCAATCTCTCGGCACCACCCGCACTAAGGGGAACCCCTCCCTCAACATCTTGCTCCCATGGTCGATATCAAGACTATCTGTGCGTCAGCACGCCAGGGAGTTGCTCATGAAAGTCAGTACTTTAGCCTGTGCACTAATTTGGGTTGCCGCGAGCGCGGGCGCATCGTCCGCGCTTGCAGGCACGTCAACGGCGCTGTCCGACGACGATAGCGCAGCGGTATTCGGCTCGGCCAGGCTGTCGAATCTGCAGGACGTTGGCGGCAGCGCGAAAGTGGGCGCCTCCGCCGCTACCCTGGGCGCCAATACGCTGAGAGGCGCAAGCGGCAATATCGGCGTGAACGTCTCAGCCGGTGCGCTGAATGCTCAGGCCAACCAGATCATCCTCATCACCACACCGCAAGCAACGATCACCTCACAACAGAATGTGCGTGCCGTCGCGCAAGTGACGGGCAGCACCTCCGCCAAACTCGGTGCCGGCTCACTGGCGGCGGTGAGCGGCAATGTCGGCGTGAATATCGCGTCCGGCGTGGGCAATGCCCAGTTTAACGGCCTCATCATTCACTGAAACTGAGTCGCAACGCCTCGACACCACAACGACTTAAACCAGCGCGGTCGCCTCGACCTCGACCTTCAACCCGTAATGCAGGTGTGGAACCGGCACGACGGCCCGCGCCGGCCGTGCCTCACCTGCCCAACGCGCGTAGATCTGATTGAAGCTCGCCCAGTGTTCGACGTCGGCGATATAGACGCGTACCTGCACCAGTTGTGCAATGCTGCTGCCGGCACCTTCGAGCGCAGCCTGAACATTCGCCAACACCTGCTCGGCCTGGACCTCGAACGAGGCGTCAGCAAGCTTCTCGCCCTGTGCGTTGATCGGCAACTGTCCCGAGACGAAAACAAAACCATTCGCAATCGCAACATGACTGTAATGGCCACCCGGCTTTGCCAAACCAGCGGGATTGTCCATGTGCGGCAGATGCGGGTCGTGCTGGCTAACAGCCATGAATGCAACTCCAAAGTGGATGGCGCCTTCGCAGCGCGTGGCTATGCACAGGACGCTGCATGCCGCTCACCGCCCACGTCAGACGCGTCACACGCTAAGCGCATCCAGCTTCTCACGCGCATCGGCGCAGCGGCGATTCAGGTCGCGATGCATCAACTGGCTGTCGAGCAGCGCCGATACATCAGACAAACCGTAATCAAAGCGCAAGACGTATTCGATGTCTGTGTAATCGTGATAGGCGCCGCTGTCTGCCAGCTTCTGCGCTTCAGCGAAGGCAGCATGTTGCCGTTCGCCATTCATCAAATCTCTGATCGCCATGATTGCCGCTCCGAGGAACAGTGACGCCATCATAGCAATGCAAATTGAAACGCACGGTCGCGCGCACGCAACACCTGGTGTTTTCCGTAGACACATTGTTCGCGCAGGATGAAGAAGCAAGCATGCCGCGCGTTTCGGCTAAGGAACAATGATCCGCGTTTAGCGAAGAATGCCTGCTCGCGATGCCGTCAAACAGCAGCGACAGGTACCTTCATCCCGTGCCATTTGACTACCAGAATCCGCCCGACGTAACACAGCACGCCCGCGACGCCCACGACGATGCCCATGCCCTTGGGCGAGCCATCCTGCCAGAGTCCGACGGCGAGGCTCGCCAATGCGCCGAGCGCCAACTGCACCGCGCCGAACACGGCGGCCGCGGCGCCGGCATTCAACGGATACCGATGCATAAGATCGGTCGTGCAGTTAGCGGACAACAACCCCACCACGCCGACCACGAAGAACAAACCGAAAACGATCGACCACAACCCGCCCCACCCCGTCAGCGAGACGAGACAAACGAACAGGGACGCGATGCAACTCACAGTCGCGGCGAACGAAATGATCGGCAGCGAACCGAGCCGGCCGACGAGACGCGTATTCATCAAGTTGCCGAACATGATGCCGACGATATTCAGCGCGAACAGAAAGCCATAGTGCTGCGCCGATACATGGAAATATTCGATGTACACGAACGGCGTCGCGGTGATGTACGCAAACATCGACGCGAACGCCATCCCGCCGCACAGCATGTGCCCCCACGCGACCGGATCGTGCAGCAATTTGCCATAGGCGCCGAACGATTTCAGCAGCGCTGAATGCGCACGCTTTTCGGGCGGCCACGTTTCCGGCACCTTGAGGAAAGCGGTCACCGCGCACACCGTACCGAACAGCGTCAGCACGATAAAGACGACGCGCCAGCCGCCGAGCAACAGCAACTGTCCGCCGATCAGCGGCGCGAGCAACGGCCCGATCGACGTGACGATGGCGAGCATCGACAGCACACGCGCGGCATCGGTCGGCCCGTGCGCGTCGCGGGCGATCGCGCGCGCCAGCACCGAGGCCGCGCCCGCGCCGAGCGCCTGCACGAAGCGGAATATCACCAGCGATCCGATCGAAAACGACAGCGCACAGGCCACGCTTGCCAGCGCATACATGATGATGCCGCCGAGCAGCACGGGCCGGCGCCCATAGGTATCCGACAACGGACCATAGAGCAGCATGCCGATCGAAAAGCCGAACATGAAGCTGGTGAGCGTGGTTTGCGCGGCGCCGTTGCTGATGGCGAATGCCTGCGAGATAGTCGGCAGGCTCGGCAAATACATATCGATCGAAATCGGCCCGCATGCGGCAAGCGCACCGAGCAACAGAATCAGCCGGCCATCGGGCCGGCTTCGGGTGACGTGAGACATGGGAATCCAGATGAAGCGCCGCGCCCTCATCGGCAGCGACACGCGGTGAAACAGGGAAAGCAGCAGCTTGACGACCTCGATTGTACGCGACAGCTAAACCGTCCGAGGCGTCCAGGTCCGAATGATAACGGGCCGTTCATGCCCCGCGACAAGCGCGCCGTCGATCGGTTAAGCTGCCGCCAGAACGCTTCGGGGCGTGACACAAACCTGTCCGCTACGCCTTCCACACTGCCCTGTTCCGACCTTGTCATGACTGCCTTCCTGTTGATCTGGAGCCCCAAGAAATGGCCGTGGCCCGAGTTGCCCGACGTGGCGAAACGGGTCGCCGCAGGCGTAGCGGTGGCTGATGTATGGGGTTGCGGATTTGCCCGCAGCATCCTGCCGGGCGACCGCGTGTTCCTGCACCGTGTCGCGCAGGAACCCAAGGGCATTTTCGGCTCGGGCTACGTGACGCGCGCGCCGTACGAAGTCCCCGACCCGGCGACGAAGCGCGGCTACAGGTTGTGCATCGACTTCGTCTACGACTGGGTGGTCGACGCACACGAGGGTGTCGTGATTCCACGCGAGATGTTGCGCACGCATCCGTTTTCGGTGCAAACGTGGGACGCGCAGAGTTCGGGCACCGTGATCAAGCCCATGGCGGAAGGCGCGCTGGAGAAGCGCTGGGCCGAGCTCACGGGCAAGCGCAAGCCGCCAAAGCTCGACACATCCGCCGGCTTGGGCATACCCAAAACCTCTTCACGCTGACTCCGGTACAATTTCTGTACTCATCCCAGCGCCGCGCCAGCCGCCTCCAGGCTACCCGCGCCGCTGCGCAACCCAATTTCCAGCCATCGCCATGTCCAATAATCAGACCCTCTTCGAACGCGCGCAGCGCACCATCCCCGGCGGCGTGAACTCGCCGGTCCGCGCCTTCCGTTCGGTTGGCGGCACGCCGCGCTTCATCGAGCGCGCGCAAGGCCCCTACTTCTGGGACGCGGACGGACAACGCTATACCGACTACATCGGCTCGTGGGGCCCGATGATCCTCGGCCACGTCCACCCGGAAGTGCTGGAAGCGGTCCAGCGCGTGCTGGCCAACGGCTTCTCGTTCGGCGCGCCGACGGAATCCGAAATCGAAATCGCCGAAGAAATCTGCAAACTGGTCCCGTCGATCGAGCAGGTCCGCATGGTCTCGAGCGGGACCGAAGCGACCATGAGCGCGCTGCGTCTCGCGCGCGGCTTCACGAACCGCAGCCGCATCGTCAAGTTCGAAGGCTGCTATCACGGCCACGCGGACAGCCTGCTGGTCAAGGCCGGCTCGGGCCTGCTCACGTTCGGCAATCCGACTTCGGCGGGCGTGCCGGCCGATATCGCCAAACACACCACGGTGCTCGAGTACAACAACGTCGCGGAACTCGAAGAAGCGTTCAAGGCGTTCGGCAACGAGATCGCTTCGGTGATCGTCGAGCCGGTGGCGGGCAACATGAACCTCGTGCGCGCCACGCCTGAATTCCTGCAAGCCTTGCGGCGCCTGTGCACCGAGTACGGTTCGGTCCTGATTTTCGACGAAGTGATGTGCGGTTTCCGCGTCGCCCTGGGTGGCGCGCAAGAGGTCTACGGCATCAAGCCAGACCTGACGTGTCTGGGCAAGGTGATCGGCGGCGGCATGCCGGCCGCGGCCTTCGGCGGCCGGCGCGACATCATGGCTCACCTCGCGCCGCTCGGCGGCGTCTACCAGGCTGGCACGTTGTCGGGCAATCCGATCGCGGTCGCCGCGGGCCTGAAAACGCTGCAACTAATTCAGGCGCCCGGCTTCTACGACACCCTCTCCGCCCGCACCACGCGTCTCGCGCAAGGTCTCGCGAATGTCGCGCGCGAAGCGAAGGTGCCGTTCGCGGCCGATTCGCTTGGCGGCATGTTCGGCCTCTACTTCACCGAGTCGATTCCCACCAGCTTTGCCGAAGTCACGAAGAGCGACGTGCCGCGCTTCAATGCGTTCTTCCACAAGATGCTCGACGCGGGCGTGTACTTCGCGCCGTCGGCCTATGAAGCGGGCTTCGTTTCCATCGCGCACGACGACGCGATCATCGACGCCACGATCGACGCCGCGCGCGGCGCGTTCACCTCGCTCGCGGCCTGAGGCTGGCGAGACACAGAACGAGACGCAGAAACCGCCGAAACCCAGGCCCAACACTACCTAGCCACCGCACCCGATCGGACACCGATGTTTTCGCAAACCGACTTCGTCCATATGGAACGCGCGCTCGCACTAGCCAAGCGCGGCATGTACACGACCGACCCGAATCCGCGCGTCGGTTGCGTGCTCGTCAAGAACGGCGAGGTGATCGGCGAAGGCTTCACGCAACCGGCCGGCCAGGATCACGCGGAAGTGCGCGCGTTGAAGGACGCGCGTTCGCGCGGCCATGATCTGCGCGGCGCCACGGCCTACGTGACGCTCGAACCGTGCAGCCATTTCGGCCGCACGCCGCCGTGCGCGAACGCGCTGATCGAAGCGCAGGTCGAGCGCGTGGTCGCGGCGATGGAAGACCCGAATCCGCAGGTCTCCGGGCGTGGTCTCAAGATGCTGCGCGACGCCGGCATTGAAGTGCGTTGCGGGCTGCTCGCCAACGAAGCGCACGAACTCAACATCGGTTTCGTGTCGCGCATGACGCGCGGCCGCCCATGGGTGCGCATGAAAGTGGCCGCCTCGCTGGATGGCCGCACCGGTTTGCCCTCGGGCGTCAGTCAATGGATTACCGGCGAAGCGGCGCGCGCCGACGGTCACGCGTGGCGCGCCCGCGCGTCGGCGATTCTGACGGGCATCGGCACCGTCCGGGAAGACGACCCGCGCATGACCGTGCGTGCCGTCGACACGCCGCGCCAGCCGCAACGCGTGCTGATCGACAGCCAGCTCGACGTGCCGCCTGACGCGCAGATTCTGGCCGGCGCACCCACGCTGATTTTCTGCGGCAATCTCGACGAACGTCACACTGAACGAGCCGCCGCACTGCGCGATCGCGGCGCGGAGATCGTGCAACTGGCGAACGCGTCCGGCAAGGTCGATTTGCCCGCCATGCTGAAAATACTCGGCGAGCGTAACGTCAACGAACTGCACGTCGAGGCGGGCTACAAGCTGAACGGTTCGCTGCTGCGCGAAGGCTGCGTCGACGAACTGCTGGTCTATCTTGCGCCCAGCCTGCTTGGCGTAGACTCGATGAGCATGTTCAATCTGAACGCGCCGGAGACGCTCGACGGCCGCACGCAACTGAACTTCCACGCAGTCGACCGGATCGGCGACGATCTGCGGATTCTTGCGCGCTTTGTGCCCCGCGCCGTGCCGAATCCTGCACCCGAAGCCGGGACCGAGCCCGCACCCCAACCAACTTCGAATTGATCAAGGACTAGCACGATGTTTACAGGAATCGTCGCGGCGGTGGGCCGCATCGAATCAGTCAAACCCCTCGGCACGGATGGTGACGCGGGCGTGCGCCTGAACGTCGAAGCCGGCGGCCTCGAACTCGAAGACGTCCAGCTCGGCGACAGCATCACGATCCAGGGCGCCTGCATGACGGTCGTGGCAAAGACCGCGCATTCGTTCGAAGTCGACGTGTCGCGCGAAAGCCTGAACTGCACGGCGGGCCTGGGCGAGACCGGCGAGGTCAATCTCGAGAAGGCGCTGCGCGCGCATGACCGGCTCGGCGGTCATATCGTCTCAGGCCACGTGGACGGCCTCGGCACGGTCACGTATTTTGCGCCGGTCGGCGAATCGCACGAACTGCGCGTGCTGGCGCCGCGCGAGATCGGCCGCTATCTGGCTTATAAAGGCTCGATCACCGTCAACGGCGTGAGCCTGACCGTCAACTCGATTAAAGATCGCGACGATGGCTGTGAGTTTTCGATCAATCTGATTCCGCACACGGTGCAGGTGACGTCGCTGAAGAATTTGCGCGAGGGTTCGCCGGTCAATCTGGAGATCGATCTGATTGCGCGGTATGTGGAGCGGATGCTCAGCACGTCTCAGGACGGCCACAACCCATTGAAGTAACTCGATTTTTCGCAAAACAACTGTCTACCGTCGTCTCGTCAAATCCAGCCAGATCTACAGCATTGTGACGGTACATCGGTCAACGATCCATTGGCGGCGTGTGGTTGTCTGCGCGCTGCGATTTGCCAGATTGCTGGTCTGAGGCCGGTGGAGTAGGCGCGACGGGCACGGGCGATCACGGTGTCCAACGATAAACAACGATGCTGGAGGCGTTGTAGTTGTCCTTCGTGACCACGTACTCCCCGGTCGATCGAAGGTACGATCTAAGACCGTACATCGAATCCATGTCATTGCCGACGTACACATTGCTGGGGTTGCTGTTGATGAACGTATTGTCCAAACTGCCCGTCGTCAGGTTGAAGGCATCGATGTTGGGCACGGTGTGGACGTAGCCAACGAACAGGTAGTTGCCAGCAGCAGTGAGGGACTTCGGATTGGCGCTGGTGAGCGTGATAACCGGGTTCGGGTTGGTTGTGTTGCCGGCGAGCCACCCGTGGTAGACCTCTACGCGGGTTCCGATGCCGGTCCAGTCAGTGCTGCCCGTGATCCGCTGCCCGAGAATCATCGTGTCGCTTTCGGGCAGGTAGATGATGCGGCTCAGGTCACCGATCGATGCAGGAACCGGCACGGTTACGGGCGCTCCCCATGACGGCTTGCCGTTCGCATCGAACCCGGTCAGCGGCCAGTGCCAGATCCGGTTCGTCTTGTCGAGCCCGGCCCACACGTCGCCCCTGCTGTCGACGCAGAAGCCGTTGCGAACCAGCGCAGTGGCATTGAATAGCGTGCCCGGCAATACCCCATCCGGGACGGCAGTGTAGCCCTGGGCGGGGTCAAAGTGAAAGAAGTAGAAGCCGTCGGGGTTCTGGTCAGTGGCGACCAGCACCCTGTTCGTTCCTGCGCTCGCAATCATGCCGAAGTGCAGGCCGCGACCCCGGTAAGTCACGTCGAGGCGGGGGTCGGACGGATACGTGAACGGGTCAACGGTGTTGGCGACAAACTTCCAGTCCGCACTACCTGTGCCTGAATAGATGTTCACGCCGGAATAGAACAGGGTTGCGTCAGTCGCCGGATCGGGGGCGGCTATCGCCTCGAAATTCAGTGCACGCAGGTTGTAGAGGAGCTTGCCTGTCGGGCTGTATGCGTAGAGGTCTGTGCCTCC
Source organism: Paraburkholderia sp. GAS32 (assembly GCF_050434225.1). Taxonomy (NCBI): domain Bacteria; kingdom Pseudomonadati; phylum Pseudomonadota; class Betaproteobacteria; order Burkholderiales; family Burkholderiaceae; genus Paraburkholderia; species Paraburkholderia sp. GAS32. Next base: position 81,209 of record NZ_JBNPVS010000043.1, read on the forward strand.
TGTGCGGCCATGGTCCCATGAGCCTCCCCACGGCTGGGAAAGGATGTAGAGGTTGCCGGCCGAGTCTTTGCCGATGCCGTCGATGCGCGCGAAGCGCAGGCTCCCCACCTGCCCTTTTGTACCAGTCGTTGTATCCAGATAGCCACCCGTCACCCCGAACGTGCTTTTCAGTGTCCACGTGCGCGTGTCGTAGATCTTCGCATTCTGGTCCGGTCCTGCGTCGCCGATCCAAAGATACTGCGTGGTTGGGTCGAAGTAGAGCGCATGCGGGACTTCGCCGGTGGGCAGGGTGAGCGTATGCAGGATCGTGCCGGTCTGGCTGACCTGAAGGACGGTGCCCTCTGCCTCCTGGGCGACGAGGATGTTGCCATTGCCGTCGAACGCTAGTGCACCGGGGTCAGTCACGGCAATGTCACGCAGCCAGGTGCCATTGATGTCGTAAAGTCGCATGCGCGCGCACGGGTTGTCGCTCGCCATCCAGAAGTGGGACCAGGTGGCGATACCGGTGATCACATCGGCGCGCCGCTCGGTGGTGTCGCACGAGACCTGGATGCTCTGGTCAAACGCTCCCGTCACCCGGTCGTATCTGATCACGAGGCCGCTCGAGTAGACCCCGTTCACGCGTCCCCACTGGCGCGGTGCCCAGAGCTTGGTGGCATTGCCGGTGATGGCACTGCCTTGTGGTTCACCATGCGCGCCAAGGCTGCCGGCGTTCAAACCACTCTTGTAGATCGCAATGCCGCCCTCGTTCTCGTCCCACATGGAAGCGGTGTAAATGGTGCCTTCTGGCGCAACCCACATCGAACGCGCGGCGTTACCTACGTGAGTGGCGTTAGTCCCAAACGTATTCGCTATCCAGTCAGTCGTGTACTGGCCCTGACATTCTGACGCGATCGTAGCGCTCAGCATTGCCGCAAGGAATGCGGCACAGATTCGTTTCATGACGTACCCCCAATTTGCAACACGTGCAACGGCCGCCATCAGGAGACCGGATGGCTGCAATGAGGTGGCTGGCAAGTAAGGATGCGGTCCGGCGCAATCAAATCGGCGGGCCGTACAGGCCGGCACGTTCCGCGCCGGTTTTGTCAGTCGAGGGACGTGCTTCTGAAAAATAGTGCTCTGGGCGCGAAGCCCGAAGACCAAACCGAGCAGAAGTGTGCGATTGCGTACGTTGGCATTTTCGTGGCACCGTCACATTGGCCGGCTGCCGCACCTGGCCATGCGGGTCAACGAATGACCGATCCATCTTTGGAGGCCGCCGTTGAGATCGGCTGGACTCACGGGCCGAAGTGGGTCGACGGCGGGCGGAGTGATAGTGGGTGCAGGCATAGCTCGGATGTAAAGTTGCTTTGGCGCACGAGTTTATCGGTGCGTTGCTTCATTGGTCGGCTCGATCTTCCGCTCGACCTTGACCTGCCTGTCGGCACAAGTTATCGGCAGGCAGCTCTGGCGCCAATATCACACATCCACCCCATGCGCTGCGACTGCTGCAATCACGTTTTGTGAGTTCGCGAGCCGGGGACAACTGTCGACACCTTATGGTTTAAGCAAAGGGGAAATTGCTGCGCCCATGGGTAGGTAGGTACCCCGCAGAGTTTGAATTCTCTATCTCCTGAACACTTACCTAAACAACCCATCGCCTTTGCGACGATGGTTGCTGCTATCAGAAGATCTGCGGCTCCCGATAGCGAGCAACAACGAAGTCGACAAAACTTCGCACGCGCTGCGTTATGTAACGACGCCCCGAATAGAGCATCCACATAGTGCGCTCGTCGCCTTCGAGATCGAAACAGTCAAGCAGCAGCTTGAGCGCGCCCGCACGCAGTTGCGACTCGATCAGCGGCCGCGGCAGGCGCGCAACGCCGAGACCCGCCAATGCTGCCCGTTTTACCGCCATCAGATTGGGCGAAGTGAAGATCGGATGCACGGCGACTCGACGGGGACCGTGAGCATCGCGGAATTCCCAGTGGCGAGTCGCTACGTTCGACGCGAGCAGAACGTTATGGTCGGGAAGGTTCTGCGGGACCTCTGGCGGACCGCGCCGCGCAAGGTACGTTGGCGACGCAACGATCACGTCGCGACACTGCGTGAGCGGGCGGCAGATCAGCGACGAATCTCGCAGCCGGCGTTCGGCACTGAACCACACGTCATGATCGTTGCCGTCAAGATCCTGCGTGCTTGCGAAGACCGTCATTTCGAATCTCACGCCCGGTTCTGC
>NZ_JBNPVS010000044.1:0-81334 GCF_050434225.1 Paraburkholderia sp. GAS32
TCGCAGTTGGCCGGCGTGGTGGACGACTTCGTTGCGAAGGCGAAAAGCCGGCCGGAACTGGCGCGTGTCACGTCCACGTTCAATGCGTCGTCGCAACAGTTGCTGGTGGACGTGGATCGCGACAAGTCGGAAACGCTCGGCGTGCCGATCGAAGAAGTGTATAGCGCGATGCAGACGATGTTCGGCTCCCTCTACGTCTCGCAGTTCAACCGTTCGAGCCGGTTGTGGCAGGTCATCCTGCAGGCCGAACCGCAGTACCGTCTCACGCCGCAGGATCTGAACCAGCTTTACGTACGGAGCAAAACCAACAACATGGTGCCGCTGAAGGCGGTGGTGAACTCGAAGTACGTCACCGGCCCCGATCTGATCACGCGTTTCAACAATTTTCCGGCGGTCAAGATTACGGCGAATGGCGCACCAGGCTACAGCTCCGGGCAAGTCATCAATGCGCTCGAGGAAGTGGCTGACCAGGTGATGCCCGCAGGCTATGGCGTGGGCTGGAGCGGTGAGGCGTACGAAGCGCGGCAATCGGGCGGCACCTCGGGACTCGTGTTCGTGTTCGGTCTCGTGATGGTGTTCCTGATTCTCGCCGCGCAATACGAGAAGTGGAGCCTGCCGTTCGGCGTGCTGCTGGCGGTGCCGTTTGCCTTGTTCGGGGCGCTGCTCGCGATTCTGTTGCGTGGCCTCGAAAACGACGTGTATTTCCAGATCGGCCTGACCATGCTGGTCGCGCTCGCCGCCAAGAACGCGATTCTGATCTTCGAGTTCGCGGTACTCAATCGCGAAGCAGGCGAGTCGGTGTACGACGCCGCAGTGACGGCGGCAACCGAGCGGCTGCGGCCGATCGTGATGACCTCGCTCGCGTTCATTCTCGGTTGCGTGCCGCTGGCCATCGCGCTCGGTGCGTCGGCCAACAGCCGGCATTCGATCGGCACGGGCGTAATCGGCGGCATGCTGGGCGCAACGGTGATCGCGGTGTTCTTCATTCCGATGTTCTTCTACGTGCTCGAAACCATGTCGGAAAAGAGCGGCGGCAAGAAGACGCCGGGTGCGAGCGGCGGGCAGGCGGGTGATGGCGGTTCCGGTCCCGATCCCCTTCCGGTAAAGCCTGCGGGCTCCGGCGGCCCTGCGGTCACGCCTTCCGCGCAACGTGAGGGCGACTGACATGCGAGGCTTTGCGTTCCCGCTGCGTTTGCTCCCCGCCTTGCTGCTGGCAATCGGGCTGGGCGGTTGCCTGCTCGGCCCGGACTACGTCCGCCCGAACGTGCCGACGCCCGCGAACTTCCGGTTCGAAGCGAGTGAAGCCGTCGATGCGGCCAATACGCGGTGGTGGGAGCAGTTTCAGGACCCGGTTCTGAACGATCTGATTCTGGCCGCGCTCGCTGACAATAAGGACGTCAAGATCGCCGCCGCTCGCGTCGACCAGTTTCTCGGCCAGTTCGTGACGACGCGCTCGGCGCTGTTTCCGCAGGTCAACGCCGGTTTCGACGCCTCCCGTCAGCGTGCCTCGCAGCGCGGACCGACGCCGCTGCCGGCGGGCGTGAGTCCCGTCTTCAACGAGTTCCAGGCGCCGCTGACGGTGGGCTGGGAGCTCGACTTCTTCGGGCGGGTGCGGCGGGAGACCGAATCGGCTCGCGCGAGCCTGCTGGCGAGCGAGGAGGGCCGCCGCGCAACGATCCTTTCGCTGGTCGCCTCGGTGGCCACCGCTTACATCAATCTGCGCGACCTTGACCAGCAACTGGCGATCGCGAGAGCGACCACGGACAGCCGCGCCGGATCGGTGAAAGTATTCCAGGCGCGTTTTTCCGGCGGTGATGTCTCGCAGATGGAGCTCGCGCAGAGTCAGTCCGAATATGAAGCATCGCTCGCCACGATTCCGCAGCTCGAGACGCAGATCGCGCAGCAGGAGGACGCCTTATCGGTCCTGCTCGGTCGCAACCCTGGCCCGATCCTGCGCGGACGCGAACTGACCGAACTGGTGCTGCCCGCCGTACCGGCAGGTCTGCCGTCCGATCTGATCGAGCGCCGTCCCGATCTGCTGCAGGCCGAGCAGAACCTGGTCGCCGCCAATGCCCTGATCGGTGCCGCACGTGCGCTGTATTTTCCGCAGATTTCGCTGACGGGCCTGTTCGGCTCCACGAGTATCGAGTTCTCGAAACTGTTCACCGGACCCGCGCGCGTCTGGTCGTACGCCGGCTCGCTGACGGTGCCGATCTTTACGGCGGGCAGCATCAGCGGGCAGGTCAGCCAGGCAGAGGCGCAACAGCAACAGGCGCTGGTCCAGTATCAGCAGGCTATCCAGACCGCGTTCCAGGAAGTCGACGATGCGCTCATCGCGCTGCAGAAGTCGCGCGAGCAACTGGTCGTGCAGGCGCGCCAGGTGGAGGCGTTGCGTACGTATGCGCGGCTCGCGAGGCTGCGTTTCGAAGGCGGCTATACGAGCTATATCGAGGTGCTGGATGCCGAGCGCAGTTTGTTCAACGCGCAGCTTGGCTACACGCAGACCAATGGCCTGATGTTCAACTCGCTGATCGGTCTCTACAAGGCGATGGGCGGCGGCTGGGTTGTGCAGGCCGAGGCGATGACGGGGCGAGTGATGGGGCAGAAGGCGGTGGCACAGGTGGCCAGTCAGGCTGGCGATCAGTCGGGGACTCAATCAACGAATCCGTCGACGACTCCGACAACCACGGCGCCCGGCGCGGAGCAGCCTAAATGACCACCGCAACGACAAACGAGGCAAACGAGGCCGGTCCGATCCCTCTCGTCGCCTGCCACGAATGCGATCTGCTGCAGCGCGAATCCGCGGTGCCGCCCGACGGCACACTGCGCTGCTGCCGCTGCCACGCGGAGCTCTATCGCGCGCATCCCGACAGCACCGACCGGGCACTGGCCTTCACGCTGACCTGCGTCGTGCTGTTCTTCATCAGCAATCTCTATCCGATTGTCGGACTCGCGGTGAACGGCGATCTCGTCGAGACGACGTTGCTCGGTGCGGTTCGCGTGCTCTACAAAGACGGCATGTGGCCGATCGCGGGTCTCGTGCTAGCGACCACTTTCCTGATGCCGTTGATGCAGATGACTGCGATGGCGTATCTGCTGGTGCCGTTGCAACTGAACCGCCGCCCGTATCACGCCGACTTTGTGTTTCGCCTGATGCATCTCGCGCAGCCGTGGGGCATGACCGAGGTGCTGATCCTCGGCATGCTGGTGGCTCTCGTGAAACTCGCGCACATTGCGAGCGTCGTGCCTGGTGTCGCGCTCTGGTCGTTCGGCGCGCTCATGCTGCTGCTGGCGGCGGCCGGCTCCGCCTTCGATCCACATGCACTCTGGCGGCGCATGGGCAGCTTCGACGATGCGGCCTCGAAGACAGAGGCGGACGCTGCCGCGTCAGCCCATACCGCCCTGCGTTGCGGCCTGCTGAGCTGCCATAGCTGTGGCCTGCTGGTGAAGTCGACGGCTCATGTGCACGGCGCCGCGTGTCCGCGCTGCGGCGCCCATCTGCATGCGCGCAAACCCGACAGTATCGCGCGCACCTGGGCCTTCCTGATTGCCGCCATCGTGCTGTATATCCCGGCGAATGCGCTGCCCGTGATGAACACCAGTTCGCTGTTCGGCTCGGAGAAGGACACCATCCTGAGCGGCGTGGTCTATCTCTGGACCTCGGGTTCATGGCCGCTCGCCGCGGTGGTTTTCATCGCCAGCATCGCGGTGCCGATGCTGAAGATACTGGCGCTGATGTACCTCGTAATCTCCACGCAGCGACGCTCGGTCATGCTCCTGCAGCAACGAACCCGCATCTATCGGCTGGTGGAGCTGGTGGGCCGCTGGTCGATGCTCGATATCTACGTCATCACCATTCTGGTCGCGCTCGTGCAGTTCAACGCGCTGGCCACGATTCAGGCCGGGCCGGCCGCGGTCGCGTTCGGTTCGGTAGTCGTGCTGACAATGTTCGCGGCCATGTCGTTCGACCCGCGCCTGATCTGGGACGCGATGGAGGATCATCATGTCTAGACCTCCCGTGCCACCAGAGCTTCCTGAAGCGGTGGCCACGCCTCGCTCGCGCTGGCGCATGCAGATCGTCTGGCTGGTGCCGATCATTGCGGTGCTGATCGGCGGCTGGCTCGCGGTCAAGGCGGTCCTCGAACAGGGGCCGACGGTCACCATCAGCTTCACGACCGGCGAAGGTCTCGAAGCGGGCAAGACCAAAATCAAGTTCAAGAACGTGGATGTCGGTGTGGTCAAGAGCGTGACCTTGTCGAGAGACCACCGCAGCGTTGTCGCGACCGCCGAGGTGGTCAAGGACGCGTCAAGCATGCTGGTCGACGATACGCGTTTCTGGGTCGTGCGCCCGCGGATTTCCGGGGGCACCGTGTCAGGCATCGGTACGCTGCTGTCCGGTTCCTTTATTGGCATGGATCTGGGTGCCTCAACGAAGTCGCGGCGCGACTATGTCGGTCTCGAGACGCCGCCGGTTTTCGCCAGCGGCGTGCCCGGGCGGGAGTTCGTGCTGAAGAGCGAGGATATGGGCTCGCTCGATATCGGCTCCCCGGTCTTCTTCAGACGCCTGCAGGTGGGACAGATCACCTCGTATTCACTCGACGCGGACGGCAAGGGTGTCACGCTGCGGGTCTTCGTCAACGCGCCCTATGACAAGTACGTGAAGAACGATACGCGGTTCTGGCACGCAAGCGGCGTCGACGTGTCCCTGGGTACCGATGGCGTCAAGGTCAACACGCAATCTGTGGTCGCGATCCTGATCGGCGGCCTTGCGTTCCAGACGCCGGATGAGACGACCGGTCAGTCCGAGGCTGCCGTTCGTACCGAATTTATGCTGTTCCACGATCGCGCGGAGGCGATGAAGCGCCATGACCGCATCATCGAGAGCTATGTCTTCAATTTCAACGACTCGGTGCGCGGGTTGACGGTCGGTGCGCCGGTCGATTTCCGCGGCATCGTGGTGGGCGAGGTGGCCGCGATCTATACGCGTTTCGATCAAGCCAAGAAGCAGTTCAGCATTCCGGTCGAGGTGCGCCTTTATCCGGAGCGGTTCACATCGCGTTACCAGTCTGGCGGGTCCGGAGGCCGGCTCTCATCGGATCCCCACCGGATGGCGGAATGGCTGGTCTCGCAGGGCCTGCGAGCGCAGTTGCGAACCGGCAACCTGTTGACCGGACAGTTGTATGTTGCGCTCGATTTCTTCCCCGCTGCGCCCAAAGCCGAGGTGAACTGGAGCGCGAACCCGCCGGAACTGCCGACCGTGCCTGGCGGACTGCAGTCACTGCAGGATTCGGTCACCAGTCTGGTGGCCAAGCTGAACAAGATCCCGTTCGAAGGGATCGGCAAGGACGCGCAAAAGACGCTGGCGGATGCGGATTCACTTCTCAAACAGCTGCGCACCGAGGTGATGCCGCAGGCTCGGGACACGCTCGCCGCCGCGCAGACGGCGCTGGACTCGGCGAACGGTGCGTTGCAGCCGAACTCGCAGTTGCAGCAGGGCACCACCGATGCAATGCGTGAACTCGCGCGCACTGCGGCGGCCTTCCGTACCCTCGCGGACTATCTCGAACGCCATCCAGAGGCGCTGATCCGCGGCAAGCTGGAGGATAAGAAATGATGCGCCGATCCTTACCCATTTCCATGGCGGTGGCGCTCGCCGCGTTGTGCGGTTGTGCGTCGTCGCCGATGTCGGAGTTCTATACATTGAGTCCCCAGGCGCCGCAGGCGAGCGCCCCCGCCGCCACTCCGGTCACGGTGCTGATCGGGGTGGTGACGGTGCCTGACCTCGTCGACCGGCCGCAGATCGTGGTTCGCTCCGGTGACAACAAGGTCGAGATCGACGAATTCGCCCGCTGGGCGGATCCCTTGAAAACCCAGATACCGAACGTGGTCCGCGCCGATCTCGCGCGTCTGCTTGGCAGCGCATTCGTGTCCACCCGCCCGATGGCCGGCGATCCGGCCTCGGCCTACCGGGTGCAGCTCGATGTCCAGCGCTTTGACGGCACGCTCGGCGATGCGGCCACGGTCGACGTGTTGTGGTCGGTGTCGCCGCCCGGGAAAGGTTCGCCGCGCAGCGGACGCAGCACTGTGCAAGAGCACTGTGCAGGCGCCGGTTACGATGCGTTGGTGGCTGCCTATAGCCGGGCCCTCGTCACGGTCAGCCGCGACATCTCCGCTTCGATCCGCCCGTAGCCCATCCGCACGGAGGAAAAGCATGGGTCCCGTATTCGTGGACGTAGCGGAACAGGCGCGCTTGAACGCCGCGCGTGAGGCTCAAGTCCCATGGAAGAAATGGGGACCCTATCTCAGTGAGCGACAGTGGGGGACGGTCCGGGAGGACTACAGCGAAAACGGCGATGCCTGGAACTACTTCACCCATGACCAGGCGCGCTCACGCGCCTACAAGTGGGGCGAGGATGGACTCGGCGGATTGTGCGACGACAAGCAACGGCTGTGCTTTGCGCTGGCATTGTGGAATGAGCGTGACCCGATTCTGAAGGAGCGCCTCTTCGGCCTCACCAACAGGGAGGGCAACCATGGTGAGGATGTCAAGGAATACTACTTTTACCTCGACAGCACGCCCACCCACTCCTACATGAAGTACCTCTACAAGTACCCGCAACGGGAGTATCCGTACCGGGATCTGGTCGAGATCAACCGAAGACGATCACGTGAGGAGTTCGAGTACGAACTGCTCGACACGGGCGTCTTTGACGACGACCGTTATTTCGACGTGTTCGTGGAATACGCCAAGGCGGGTCCGGAAGATATCCTCATTCGCATTTCCGTTCACAATCGCGGCCCGGACTCGGCCCGGCTTCGGGTCTTGCCGACACTATGGTTCCGCAACACCTGGTCGTGGGGCGAGGACAATCGCAAGCCCTCGCTGCGCGAGGCGGGTCCCGGCGCCATTTGTGCCACTCACCATGAGCTAGGCGAATACTGGCTCCATTGCGATGGCGCCCCGGAGACGCTCTTCACCGAAAACGAGAGCAATGCGAGGCTTCTGTGGAACCAACCCAACGCATCTCCCTATGTCAAGGATGCGTTCCACGCGTACGTCATCTCGGGGCAAGGCGACGCAGTGAATCCCGCCAGGACGGGAACCAAGGCCGCGGCCCATTACGTTTGTGACGTATCCGGCGGCGGCAGCGACACCATCCAGCTGCGCCTGACGGCAACCAGAATGGACAATGCCTTCGGCGACTTCGGGAACATGATCGATACCCGCATCGCCGACGCTGACGAGTTCTACCAGCGGATCGCGCCCAAATCGCTGACCGAAGATCAGCGCCGGGTACACCGCCAGGCGTTGGCGGGAATGCTGTGGGGCAAGCAGTATTACTACTTCGATCTCGAGCTCTGGCTGCGCGAGCATCGGAGTCATCCATTGATCGAGGCCGCCCGTCGCGACGTGCGCAATACGGAGTGGTTTCACATGTTGAACGCCGACGTGATCTCCATGCCGGACAAGTGGGAGTATCCGTGGTACGCGGCCTGGGACCTGGCCTTCCACACGATCTCTCTCGCGCTGGTTGATTTCGATTTCGCGAAGGAGCAGCTGCTATTGATGTTGCGCAGCCTGTATTTCCATCCAAGCGGGCAGATTCCGGCCTACGAGTGGAACTTCAGCGACGTGAATCCGCCGGTGCATGCCGCGGCCACGCTCTGGCTGTACAAGTACGAGAAAGAGCTGGGACGGGCCGACCTGCGATTCCTTGAGCGCTCGTTTCAGGGGTTGATGCTCAATTTCAACTGGTGGATCAACCGCAAGGACCCAGCGGGGCACAACGTCTTCGCCGGCGGATTCCTGGGTCTGGACAACATCGGCGTATTCGACCGCAGCGCGCAGCTTCCGACCGGCGGATCGCTAGAGCAGGCGGATGGGACGGCGTGGATGGCATTCTATTGCCAGAGCATGCTGGAGATCGCCATCATCCTGACCGAGTACGACCCGATCTACGAGGAGGCCGCCTTCAAGTTCGTCCAGCATTTCATGTGGATTGCCTATGCGATGGACCGTCGCGGCGAACATCAGGACGAGATGTGGGACGAGCAGGACGGCTTTTTCTATGATCTGTTGCGGCTCCCCGACGGCCAGACGATGCGTCTGAAGGTAAGGTCGATGGTGGGGCTGTTGCCGCTGTGCGCATCGACTGTATTCGAGGCGGAATCTGTCACTCGCTATCCGAAGCTGATGGAGCTGATCATTCAGTTTCGACAACGCTACCCCGAGCTGGTTGCCCATGTGGCCCCGACCGATGCGGGTTACATCGGCCATAGGGAACGAAGGCTTCTGTCGATCCTCAACAAGCGCAAACTCGAGCGCGTGCTCGGCTACCTGCTCGACGAGAACGAGTTCCTGGGGCCGCACGGCATTCGTTCCCTCTCTCGCTATCACCTCGACCATCCATTCGTGCTTAATGTCGGTGGTCAGGAGTACAAGGTGCAGTACCTGCCGGCAGAATCGAATACCGGCATGTTCGGCGGCAACTCCAACTGGCGCGGTCCGGTGTGGATGCCTGTCAATTTGCTGATCGTCCGGGCACTGGTGAATCTCTACAGTTTTTTCGGCGATGAGTTCAAGGTTCAATGTCCAACCGGTTCGGGGCCGCACATGACGCTGTTCGAGGTGGCGCAGGAAATCGTCCGCCGGCTGACCGGTACGTTTCTGCGCGATGCGAAAGGGCGGCGGCCTGTCTACGGCGGGACGGCCAGATTCCAGGACGACCCGCACTGGCGCGACCTGATCCTGTTCTACGAGTACTTCCATGGTGACAATGGCGCGGGCCTTGGGGCGAGTCATCAGACGGGCTGGACGGGTCTCGTCGCCCCTCTGCTGGACCTGTTCGCGCGCGTCGACGCGAATGCCGTGCTGGAAACCGACCGCTGGCGCGTGATGGCCAGGGTCGTAAGGGAGCAGGTGGGTGGAATCTAGCCTTTTTATTCGGTGAACTTCTCGGCGATTTGTCGTTCATGGGCTGCGCGTTCGCCGAGCGAATCGTAGACGGGCTCACAGCGCAACAGAATGGGGACGATCATCGCGGTGAAGCAGGCTGTGAGCATCGGGAAGAGCAGAGTGAAGCTTCCCGTCATCTCCGTCACCAGGACGATCCCGGTCACCGGAGCGGCCGGCGGCCATTGGGGCGAGGGAGCAGGAATCGGTGCGCTCGTCGGCGCGATGGGCAGCGGCATGCGAATGCGGCGCGAGCAGCAGCAAATGGCCATGCAGCAGCAAGGCATGCAGCAGCAGGCGTCGAGTCAGCTTTCGACATACAACCGCGCAGTGGGAGCATGCATGACCGGTCGCGGCTACACCGTCGAGTAGGCGCCGTACCTCACCCACCCGATCCCTGGTCCGCTGGTCGCTCACTGATTCACGACAGGCAGGAGAAGCAATCATGCTGAAGAGTTTGCGGGTAACAGCCGTGGCGGTCCTTGTTTGCGCCACGCCTTCATGGGTGCTCAGTGCAGACTTCGACGGCAGCAAGCCGCTGCTGTGTGCGACGATCGACGCGCACTTCTGCGACGTAGGGGAAGTCTGCTATCGGACGCTACCGGCGATTCTCGGCGCGCCGCAGTTCATGCGTATCAACTTTGCGAAGAAAACCATAGTCGGGCCGAACCGCAGCACCGAGATCCGGTTCATGGAACCGAGCAATGGACAATTGCTTCTCCAAGGGACGGAACTGGGCTATGCCTGGAGTGTCGCGCTTGATACACAGACTGGCGCGATGTCCACAACGCTCGTCAACCACGAAGACGTGTTCGTGCTCTTCGCGGCCTGCACACCGACGTAGTTCAGTTCGATGATGGTCGCGCCACTTCACCTCGCGGGCGTCATTCGTGAAGTAATCCTTCTGGTGCGCAGCGCCTCTCGGGGCGCGAGAGACGCCCTTGATCGCCTGCCTGCAGGAAACTATCGCGTCCTGCCTGAAGCTGACCTAGCCAACAGCCTGCCCGGTCGGTTTCGTGGGCATGGGACCGAAGAACATCGCCTTGAGCTTGTCGCGGCCGATCACGCGAGCCAGTTCAGCGAGCACGCAGTAGTTGGCGATCAGCGTCACCAGCAGGATCTGGATCGCCCAGAAATGCGGCCAGTTGAACTCGGCCAGCAATTTATGATTGGCGGCAACCAGGCCGGGGGCCTCCTTCCAGTAGTCATACAGGTGCTCCAGGTAGTGCACGAACAACGCTACGAGGGTGTAAATCGCCGTCTTCCAGCTGGCATTCCATATCAGCGGCTTCTCGGGAAAGCGGTTGATGAAAGGCAGCATGTTGGCGATCAGTACCGATTTGCCGAGAATCAGGGCGGTAATGGTCACGGAGGCCGATGTCGGCAGTGAGATCCCGGTGCCCCAGGTCGTCAGCGCGCGAATGATCGCGACGATGTGGAGGATGACGAAGAAGAAGATCGTCGGCGGTAGGATCTCCATGAACTCATGCTTGATCCTGGCGGCCAGCTTGCTCATGTTCCTCTCCCGATGTGGTTGGCTTCGCCAGCGTCCACCGGATACGGCTTGAAAGCGGAGGCTGAACTGGCGACGCCGTTCGTCCACGTTGGGTCTAGCGACCCAATACCCCTCCTCGGATCCGGGAGGAATCAATCGCGCATAGACGACAAGCGACCGGTTTCATTGAGCGCATATTGGACCATGGTCCAATATGCGCATCCACGCTGGTGTCATAGTCTATCTTAGAGGCGAAAACGGTTGACCGCGCGTTCGCGGACGAGGCGCCCGAAAAAATCAAGAACCAGGCCATCCCTTTGGAAGCGATGATCCCAGGCCCTTTCCCGAGTGCCGCATTTTTTGACGAAATGAGGACAAGCTCATGATCAAGCGTCTCCTGTGGTTTGCGATGGTACCTGCGTTGCTGTTCGCGAACGCCGCCACCGCTCAATACCCGATGATGGACATGGTCGCCGACAAGCTCGTTCAAAAGTACCAGCAATCGTCCTGCGAGCAACTGTGGCAGGAGAAAGCCCAGAAACAGGGGCGACCCAAGCCCGAGAGAGAGCAGGAGGCCATGCAGATGCTGCGCGACGATCCGCAGATGCGCGCCGCTTTCATCAATAGGGTGGCAGCACCGATTGCCAACAAGATGTTTGAATGCGGCATGATTCCATGATGTCGTCGGGCACGCCGTGAAACCGGGTTACTTACCGAGGCCGCGATGACCTGCGAGAAATTGAAGTGGGGCGTAACCATCGTTATGCTGAGCGTTTTCCTCGCTGCAAGCGGCAACGCCCAGCAAACACAGCACACGCAGAAAGCAGCCGCCAGGCCGGCGGCGAAGCCTGCCGCGCCAGCGTTCCAGCCCGGACTCGAGCCACGCGCGATCGACATCCTCAAGGCGGCGAGCGCCCGCCTTGCCGCCGCCAGGTCGATGTCGTTCACTTCGGTCGTCTCCTATGAGAGTCCGAGCCGCCTCGGTCCGCCGCTCGTCTATTCCACCAGGTCGGAGGTAACAGTCCGGCGGCCGGACAAGCTTAGGGTCATCACATCCGGCGACGGGCCACCGTCAGAGTTCTATTACGACGGCAAAACCATGACGGCATTCGCGCCGTTGGAGAACCTGGTCGCGATCGCCGACGCGCCCCCGACAATCGACGCCGCGTTACAGGTGGCCTTCGATTCCGGGGCAATCTATTTCCCGTTTACCGATGTGATCGTCGCGGATCCCTACAAGGACATCGCCGACGGACTGAAGATCGCTTTCTACATCGGTCAATCGAACGTGGTCGGCGGCACGACAACGGACATGGTGGCGTATGTCACTGGGGATGTGTTCATACAGGTCTGGATCGGAGCGCAGGACAAGCTTCCGCGCCGTATTTACGCCATTTACCTCAATGATCGTGCCCAGTTGCGCCATGTACTAGAACTCTCCGACTGGCAACTGGATCCCGCCATTCCGGCGGATACCTTTAATGCCGCCAAAGCAGCTGGCGCGGCCCGCATTGCGTTCGCGCGTCCGGACGCGAGCGATGCGCCAGGAATGAAGCCGCCGCCGAGAAGCAAGCACGCCGGGACTCAATAAGGAGACGCATCGTGAAGAAAGCCGTCATCCGTCTGGTGGGTCTTCTCGTCCCGGCGCTCACAGCGGGTGCAGCCGGTGCATGGTCGCATGCCAACTATTACGGAGGCAGCACGTCGCATGCGCCCGGTTCGGGGTCGACAACCCGCAGCAACGCGTGGGGCGGCAGCGAAACGCACACATACGGCCAGGGCACGACCGCGACCGGCCGCTACGGCGACACCGCAACGCACGCACAAGGATCTGGACAGACGAGCTTCACCAACCGATATGGCGGGAGCGCGACCCACACCTATGGCCAGGGCACCAGCGCCACCAACGCGTATGGCGGTTCGGCTTACCATGCCGCAGGCTCGGGTTATACGAGCTACACGAGCGCCTCGGGTGCGACCGCCTACCATAGCGCTTATTACGGCGCCAGGTACCCCGCCTACCATCCTCCGGTCACAGTGAACAATTATGGATCTAGCTGCTACAACTGCGGCGGCTGGTCTACCGCCGGCGCAGCCGCAGCGGGCGTAGCAGTCGGTGTGGCGGCGGGCGCGGCCATAGCTTCGGCCAACACGAACGCCGCTGCGTCGAATGCTTACAACGCAGGCTACGTCGCTGGGGCAACGACAGCCCCGCCTGCACCCGCACCCGTCAGTACGACGTTCGCCATGGGTGCGATCTACGCGGCGCTACCGGCAGGCTGCATAAGGCCCGCGGTTCAGGGCGGCACATACTACCTATGCGGTAATACGTGGTTCCAGCCCGCCTACGGCGCGAACGGTGTTTACTACCGCGTGGTGCCTGCACCTTGAGGAACGTCCAGCGGGGTCAATCGTGAGTTCATTGGTAGTCGCCTCGATCGTGTTTGTGTGCGTCTTCGGCAGCGGGGTGCTCGGCTTGTCGCTTCGTTCGTTCCTTCCCGACCATCACCTGAGCGAGGATTCGACTGCCATCGTGAAGCTGGGAGCCGGGCTGATGGCGACGCTCGCCGCTCTCGTCCTTGGTCTTCTCATCGCCTCGGCAAAGGTTTCTTTCGACCGGCTCAACGACGAGTTCACGGAGACGGCCGCTACGGTCATCATGCTCGATGGCACGCTGGCCGATTATGGCCCGGAGGCGAAAGACGCCCGCGAGGCCCTGCACCGCACCTACGCCTCAGCAGTGGATCTGTTTTATTCCGGGAGAGGTACCGGGAAGGCCAACGTGGACGCGCCGGAGAGCTTGGCGCACGTAGTGCAATTTCAGCAAAAGCTTCGGGAACTGGCACCACGAAACGACATGCAGCGCATGCTTCAATCGGAGGCTCTCGCCCGCAGTCACGACCTGGCGAAAACGCACTGGATGCTGATCCAGCCGGGGCAGGGCGCGATTCCAGCGCCATTCATGGCGGTGCTGGTACTCTGGCTTGGTATCCTCTTCGCCGGTTTCGGACTGGTCAGCGCCAACATCCGAACTGCTATTGCGACGCTTTTCGTCTGTGCGCTATCGGTGTCCGGCGCTATTTTCCTGATCGAGGACATCGCCCACCCGCTCGAAGGGCTGATGCAGATCTCGCGCGCGCCGGCGCAGATCGCGCTCTCCCATCTCGGGCAATAGCCGCAGTCGTCCGCACACCCCCCGTCTTGATCGAAAGTAGCGTCGAAAGCTGCACCTCATTGGAGTCGAAATGCTGCCGATGCACCTCCTGGGCACGAAAAATCAGGTCCAGGAAGGGCAGGCCGTAGAGCGCCAGGATGGCCTCCACGCTCCACCGCGCAGCGGTACCTGACTCGCGTGCTTGCGCGGCGGCAGTGGCGGCGGTTGCTGCTGCGGCCTCGGCGCGCAGCGAGGCAAGAGGAACGATGGCAATGGGTTTCATGATTGTTCCGTTCTACATAGCTTTCTCAGGCGCTCGGCGCCTGACCGGCGATGGTGACGCGCTGCCCGTAGCGGTTGAGCGGGTAGTAGTCCCAGACCGCATGGTGTTGTGTGCATCGGTTGTCCCAGAACACCATTGAGTTCAGTGTCCAGGGAATCCTGGCAGACGAGCGGTGGCGTCAGTTCAATCATTCGATAGAGCATCTCGAGCACGCACCTGCTTTCGTAGCTGGTGAGCTGGACGATGCGGGACGTGAAGCCCCGATTGACAAACAGCAGTTTGCGGCCCGTCTCAGGATGGCGCACCACGATCGGATGCTCCGCGGTCGGAAACCCGCCTTCCGGTGCCTTGTGCTTGTAGTTGCCGACGTACGGAATCGCGCCGTCGTGAATAGCGGTCATGCCCTCGAGCAAACTCTTGAGTCGATCCGACAGCATGTCGTAGGCGAGGTACATGTTGGCGAACATGGTGTCGCCGCCGATGCCTCCCTCTGGCATCTGCGTGACGTAGAGCATTGAGCCCATCGGCGGTTCGGCGTCGCACGACACATCCGTGTGCCAGCCCTCGCCAGCCACACTCCTGGAATGCTTGCCAGCCTTGACCTCGAAGATCTCCGGGTCTTTGCCGGGCTTTACGGCGTTGAGCGGATGCACGTGCAACGCGCCGAAGCGCCGGCCGAGGCGCTTGTGCTGCTCGGACGTCATTTGCTGGTCGCGGAAGATGACGACCAGATTCTCCAGCCACGCATGACGGATCTCGTCGAACTGTTGATCCGAGAGTTCGGTGGACAGATCCACGCCGCCGATTTCCGCGCCGATCGTGTGCGTCAGCGTTCGACCCGGACGCGTCGAATGAAGCCGGTGTAGCGAGCCGGCGCTCGACCAGGCTCCGACGATCACCGACCCTGTAGTTTTTCACGCCGCTGCCGAAAATGCTCAAAATCGTGCGCGTACGCGCACGGACCTTCGCCGCTGATCACAGGACACTGCGCCAGCCGGAGCCAGGCGCGAAACTCTGTACGGGTGGGTTCAGGAATCTCGTCAATCCGGATGTAATGCACGTTATCGCTGGATACGGGGTGGTTCTGGGACAGGTCAAGGAGTTGCCGGGAAAGGATCATTGCGGATTCGTCAGGTGATGTCGGAGCAAAAAACGGGAGGAATTTACCAAATCCTGAAAGGGAGGGGTTGTGCGCAGGAGCAGATGGCGGGAGGACGGCGCCCGTCTGGCCTGCCGTTTCGGATCAAGCGCGGGTCCCGAACTTCGTGATGGGCAATAGCGCAATGCCTCGTCTGGACCTCGTCAGGTTGGGCTCGGAGCCGCGTCGACCCATGTGCCTGCGTCCCCGATGCGTACCGCCTTTGCGAGTTTTCGACAATGCCGTCCAGGCAGCGAGACGGAGATCGCCTAACGACGGTCCCTGGCACGTGTAGTTGATTTGCGAGCGGGTGCCTGGGGCAGGCGGTCGCACAGATCCTTAAGGAGATTTCCGACCCAGGTTCGATCTTCAGCACTCAACCGCTCAAGCTGGTCAGCGATCGTGCAACCGATATCAGTGGCCCTGTTTGAGCCTCGTCCCAGCAGCTTTGCGACCGGTACGTTGTAAAGCTCCGCAAGCTCGAGCAGCCGTGGAATGGTAGGCCAGTTCGCGCCTCGTTCGAAACGACTGATCGTCTCGGAGAATACGCCGAGATGTTCTGCTATCGCTGGACTCACGCTGACGCAGAGGCCTACTAGGAAAACCGCGCATGCGACGGATGCCTGGCACGCAAGGAAAGGAGGGCGATTCGGACGCGATTGCTCGCCCGCCGGGGATCTCAAGTGAAAAACTGCCGGAATCCTCGATCTTCTTGACATTAGTGGTCGCAGTGCACCAATTGCTGCACTGTCTGGCCTGCGCGACGCATGCATGTCCTTGTCTTGGTCACAAACACTTTGCATTCGAAATCGAACCCCGGCGCCGTTATGCAACGTTACTCTCGGCAAAGAAACGCCCCTTTGTTGGCGCCCCAATAAACGGCAACGCGAAAACGCCCGCACCGTAAAGAAAGTGCAGCGTTTCGTGCGCCGGTTGGTGGCTCCTCGTTGCAATGCGGCCAAAAGTGCAGACTTTCCGTCCTTTTGGCTCTGGTGCCAACGGCCTAGAAGCGCCTTCCGATAAGAAATTGAAGTTCATGCTTATTTGTGTGCCCACAATAGTTATCGACATACAAAAAGGTCCGCACTTTCCACGGCGCGGGAAGGCGCACGTCACTGTAAATATGAAAGGCATCTGTCACGTTATAGTTATGTTCTATCAATAGCATTGCAAAAATCGCATTCTGTTAATGGCCTCCCTCACATATATTTTTATGTGCAGTAGGCCTGCCGACGCGGGCCATCCCGGTCCAATACACGCAACGACGTCCTCATCGGACGAAGGCTATGCGTGCCGGGTGAAAGTGCCAATACATCAAAAAGAGCCCATCATGTGATTTCCCGACCGCCCGCCGGCGCTGGTTCGGCGATGCACCGTAGAAGCCAGGCGCCGTGGAAGAACTGGTAGTGGGTACATTCCCCAAGGAGATAGTGCATGTCAAACGATGCAAAGTGCCCGTTCAATCATGCCGCCGGAGGTGGCACGACCAACCGTGACTGGTGGCCAAAGCAGCTACGGCTGGATCTGCTTAGCCAACACTCCAGCAAGTCGGACCCGCTGGACAACGGCTTCAACTACGCCGAGGCGTTCCGGAGCCTCGATCTGGCTGCGGTGAAGAAGGATCTTGCGGCACTGATGACCGACTCGCAGGATTGGTGGCCGGCAGACTTCGGCCACTATGGTGCGTTCTTCATCCGCATGGCCTGGCACAGTGCCGGCACGTACCGCATCGGCGACGGCCGCGGTGGCGCCGGGCGTGGCCAGCAGCGGTTCGCGCCGCTCAACAGTTGGCCGGACAACGTCAGCCTCGATAAGGCTCGCCGCCTGCTGTGGCCGATCAAGCAGAAGTACGGCCAGAAAATTTCCTGGGCCGATCTGCTGATTCTTACCGGCAACGTCGCGCTCGAGACCATGGGCTTCAAGACCTTCGGCTTCGGTGGCGGTCGCGCCGACACCTGGGAGCCGGACCTGGACGTCTACTGGGGCAACGAAAAGACCTGGCTGGGCGGCGATGTCCGTTACGGCAAGGGTGCTGCCGGCAGTGACGACGAAGGCGTAGTCGTGGCCGATCCAGCACTGCACGGCAGCGAAGTCAGCCGCGACGACAACGGACGCAACCTGGAAAACCCGCTGGGCGCCGTGCAGATGGGCCTCATCTATGTCAACCCGGAAGGTCCCGACGGCAATCCTGACCCGCTCGCCGCGGCACATGACATTCGTGAAACCTTCGCGCGCATGGCCATGAACGACGAGGAAACGGTCGCGCTGATCGCCGGTGGCCACAGCTTTGGCAAGACGCACGGCGCCGGTCCTGCCGACAATGTGGGTCCGGTGCCCGAGGCCGCCGGCCTCGAGAACCAGGGGCTGGGCTGGAAGAGCAGCTTCGGCACCGGCAAGGGCGCCGACGCGATCTCCAGCGGACTGGAAGTCACCTGGACCACCACACCGACGAAGTGGGGCAACGGCTTCTTCGAGAACCTGTTCAAGTACGAATGGGAACTGACCAAGAGCCCCGCCGGCGCCAACCAGTGGGTCGCCAAGGATGCCGGCGAAACGATTCCGCACGCTTACGATGCCTCGAAGAAGCAGCGGCCGACGATGCTCACCACCGACCTCTCGCTGCGCTTCGACCCCGTCTACGAGAAGATTTCGCGGCGCTTCCTGGCCAATCCCGACCAGCTCGCCGATGCCTTCGCCCGTGCATGGTTCAAGCTCACTCACCGCGACATGGGACCGCGCGTGCGCTATCTTGGACCGGAAGTGCCCGCTGAAGAACTGATCTGGCAGGACCCCATCCCGGCGGTCGACCACGCACTGGTCAACGATCAGGACGTCGCCTCGCTCAAGCAGAAGATTCTGGCGTCAGGGCTGTCCGTTTCGCAGCTCGTGTCGACGGCATGGGCGTCGGCATCTACGTTCCGCGGCTCGGACAAGCGCGGCGGCGCCAACGGTGCACGCATTCGCCTCGCTCCGCAGAAAGACTGGGCGGTCAACCAGCCCGAGCAACTGGCGAAGGTACTGAAGGTCCTCGAAGGGATCCAGAGCGAGTTCAACGGCGCACCGTCCGGCGGCAAGAAGGTATCGCTGGCCGACCTGATCGTGCTGGCCGGTAGCGCCGGCATCGAGCAGGCCGCAAAAAGCGCAGGCCATCCGGTGACCGTGCCGTTTGCGCCGGGACGCGCGGACGCTTCGCAGGATCAGACCGACGTGGAATCCGTCGGAGCGCTTGAACCCGTCGCCGATGGTTTCCGCAACTTTCTGAAGGGCAAGTACAGTGTCCCGGCTGAGGCGTTGCTGATCGACAAGGCGCAATTGCTGACCCTGACCGCACCCGAGATGACGGCGCTCATCGGCGGCTTGCGCGCCCTGAAGGTCCAGAGCGGGCAGGATTCGCATGGTGTCTTCACCAAGCGGCCGGAAACGCTGACCAACGACTTTTTCGTCAACCTGCTCGACATGGGTACGGAATGGAAACCGGTCTCCCGGGACGTGTTTGAAGGGCGCGACCGCAAAACCGGCGAGTTGAAGTGGACCGGTAGCCGCGTCGATCTGGTGTTCGGTTCACACGCCCAGTTGCGGGCGCTGTCCGAAGTCTATGCAAGCGAGGACGGGCAGGCGAAATTCGTTCGCGACTTTGTCGCGGCGTGGGTCAAGGTGATGAACCTCGACCGCTTCGATCTCGCCTGAACGGGTGTGGGGGGCCGTCAGGGTTGCAACCCTGACGGGACTTTGCTCCACCTTGCGAAGGTAACTCTGCATGTCGCGGTGCGACTCCGGTTATATCGGAGTCGCACCGCTTTTTTTTCGGCGCTCGTGCCATACCGTGCAGCCTGAGTGACTCGAACATTCGCGTCATTACATCAGCCTGCATGATCGTCCTCCCCCTTCCTTAGGCTTCGTAGCGGCCCACTTTGGTCAGCGGCTCGACCGTTGGGTTGCGTGCGGGTGCCAGTCAGTCGATTCAGGGTTTACGCGGTGCACACATACTTGAAAAATCAAGTACACTCGGTCTCAACATATTTGAAAAATCAAATAAATTAGCTTCTGGGACAAACCCGTGTGATGCGCCTCATCTTCCCTTTGCAGATGAGGTTGCGATGCCTTGAATTGGAGCCGATCAATGAGAAACAAGATTGCACTTGAAGAACACTTTGCGATAGACCTCACTATCGAGCAGTCGAAAATTTATGCGCCTGCCGCCGTTTGGGAAATGCTGAAGTCCAATCTGATGGACATCGAGCAGCAGAGACTCGAGCGGATGGAGCAGGGCGGAACTGAGTATTCAATCTTGTCGCTCAACTCGCCCGGCATCCAGGGTATCCCGGACATCAAGCAGGCGATCGATGTTGCGCGACGGGCCAATGATGTCCTCGCAGAACATGTTGGCCGCCATCCATCCCGTTTGGGTGGATTTGCCGCGTTGCCTATGCAGGACCCCGAAGCGGCGGCACGTGAACTCGAGCGGAGCGTGAAGGATCTCGGATTCCACGGCTTCATGGTGAACGGCTTTTCCCAGGTGGGCGATGCGGAAAATGTCGTGTACTACGACGCCCCGCAGTACGCCGATTTCTGGGCGAGTGCGGCGGCGCTCGGCAAGCCTTTCTATATGCATCCTCGCGATCCGTTGCCTTCCCGCGAACCGATCTACGATGGTTTTCCGTGGCTGACCGCGGCGACCTGGGCGTTCGCGGTTGAAACGAGCATTCACGCACTGAGGCTGATGACGTCCGGTCTCTTCGACCGCAATCCTGGGTTGCAGATGATTCTTGGCCATCTCGGCGAAGGGATTCCGTTCAACGTCTGGCGTGTCGACCACATTCTTCAAAAGGCGCCGCGAGGATTGCCCTGCAAGCGCAGCGTGGGCGAATACCTCAGGGAGAACGTCTACGTCACGACGAGCGGAAATTTCAGAACCCAGACGCTGCTGTCCACGATGCTGGAAATGGGCAGCGACCGGATCATGTATTCGGTCGACTATCCGTTCGAAACGCATGACGAGGCGTCCCAGTGGTTCGACACATGCTCGATCAGCGAAACCGATCGCGTGAAGATTGGACGGGAAAACGCACTGCGTTTGTTCGGTCTTGAATGATGCAAGGAACAGGAGAAATCGAATGTCCGTGACTGAATTGGCACCAGCAGATGTGTGGCGTAACAAAATCTATAGCGGCGGATGGAAGACCGGAGGCGCGGGGACAATCCCGGTGACCGAGAAGGCGACCGGCGCGGAAATGGGATCGATTGGCTGCGCATCGGCTGCCGATGTGTCCGCGGCCGCCGCGATCGCGACCGATGCGCAACGCGCCTGGGCCGCGACGCCGGGGCCTCAGCGAGGGGATGTGTTGCGCGAGGTCGCCCGTTTGCTGGAGGTGCACAAAGAGGAGATCGCCGTTCAGATTGTCCGCGAGACCGGGTCGATACGGCCCAAGGGGCAACTGGAGGTGAAGTTGGCGATACGCGAGATTCTCGAGGCTGCAGCATTGGGCAGCCAGCCAACCGGGATGATCACGACAAGCGACGTGAAGGAGCGGCGTAGCGTAGCGCGCAGAATTCCAATGGGCGTGGTCGGCGTCATTACTCCATGGAATTCCCCGTTCATTCTGGCGGCGCGCGCCATCGCTCCTGCGTTGGCCACCGGCAATGCAGTGCTGCTCAAGCCCGACCCGCAATCGCCGGTCAGCGGCGGTGTCCTGTATGCGCGGCTCTTCGAGGCGGCGGGGCTGCCCGAGGGGCTGTTCCATGTCCTCCCCGGTGCGGCGGAAACCGGTGACGCGCTGGTCCGGGATCCGCTTGTCAACATGATCAGCTTCACGGGATCCACGCGGGTTGGGCAGGCGATCGGCGCCGTAGCAGGCGGTTTGCTCAAGCGAGCGAGCCTCGAACTCGGCGGCAAGAATCCCTACATCGTGCTTGACGACGTCGATGTCGAAGCTGCGGCGAGCGCAGGAGCGTGGGGATCGTTTTTGCATCAGGGGCAAGTCTGCATGTCCGCGGGCCGGCATCTCGTTCATGAACGCATTGCTGACGCCTACATTGAAAGCCTCGTCAGGCGAACTAAGGCTCTATCGGTTGGCGACCCTTTCAAGGGCAATGTCCATCTCGGCCCCATCATCAATGAACGGCAGGCCGCGAACGTCGATCGCATCGTCGCGGAGTCTGTCAGCAAGGGCGCGAAGCTTCTCGCCGGTGGGACTCGCGCCGGGCTGTTTTTTAACCCGACCGTCTTGGTGGACGTCGCGCCGGGGATGCCTGCGTTCGAGGAAGAGATTTTTGGTCCCGTCGCCGCGGTGACCGTGTTCAAGAACGATGACGAAGCGGTAATGCTCGCCAATCAGAACCGGTATGGCCTGGTGGCGGCAGTGGCTTCTTCGGATTTGCGTCGCGCCCAGCGGATTGCGGACCGACTGCACGCCGGCATCGTCCACATCAATGATCAGACGGTCATGCACGAGGTGTTTGGTCCGATGGGCGGTCTGGGTTTGTCCGGCAACGGGCACAACTACAGCACCCTGACCAACATCGACCAGTTCACGGAATGGCAGTGGGTGACGAGCCGCGACGAACTTCCGGCTTATCCGTTCTAGAAAGCTGTTGTGCCGGGCTCGCCGCATACGGGCACGGATCCGCGTCGCCCGGCAACGTCGAGAAGACAGAAATGACCCATTGGCGCACGATTTGATGCGCAAACGGAGTGAGGTGAATAGTGACCCCCGATACTGCGCAGCGAGTCGAACAGGCGCCTGCTTCGATCGTCGACATTGGCGCGTTGATCGATAGCCAGCCACTGAGCACCTTCCAGAAATGGATCATGGTGATGATCGGTTGCTCGGTGGTGATGGATGGGTTCGACGTGCAGACCATGGGTTTTGTCGCGCCTGCGATTGTCCGTGCGTGGGGCATCAGCCCGGCCGAACTCGGCCCCATCTTCGGTGCCGGTTTGCTGGGGATGCTCGCGGGCTCCATCGTTCTCGGCGCCATGGCCGATCGCGCGGGGCGTCGGCCGGTGCTCATCGGCGCGACTGTTTTCTATGGGCTATGCATGCTCGGTACCACCCTGGTTCAGAGTGTGCCGGAATTTCTTGTCCTTCGTTTCCTGACCGGTTTCGGTATCGGCGGCGTGATGGGTAACGCTATCGCGTTGGTCAGCGAATACAGTCCGCAGAAATATCGGGCGTCGCTGATGACATGGGTCTCGTGTGGCTTCACGGGTGGGGCAATTGCTGGAGGACTTCTCTGCGCAGCCTTGCTGCCGTCGATGGGCTGGAGATCGGTGTTCTTCGTTGGGGGCGTATTGCCGCTGCTCATTGCCGTCCCGATGGCCAGGTATCTGCCGGAATCGCTCCAACTGCTGGTGGTCAAACAGCGCAGCCTGGAAAGGGTGGCTCAGTGGCTTGGGCGAATCGCGCCGAACGTCCAGCTTGCACCGGGGACCCGCTTTGCCGTTCGCGGGCAGCCGCAAGCGAAGGCCTCCGTTGGCGAGCTCTTTCGCCACGGTCGCGGCACGACTACGCTGTTGCTATGGGGGATCAACTTCGCGAACCTGCTTGATCTCTTTTTCCTGTCGAACTGGCTTCCGATGCTTTCCTTGCGAGTTGGCCACGGGGTGTCGACGGCTGTACTCATCGGCACCTCGTTGCAGATCGGCGGTACTGCGGGTGCGCTGCTGCTGGGCCCGTTGATGGACCGTTTCGGCTTCTATCGTGTCCTGGCGCTCAGTTTTCTGGTGGCGACATTTTCGGTGGCATCGGTTGGTCTTCCCGATCTATCAACGGGGTTGCGCTATGCCGTCGTGCTGATAAGCGGAATCTGCATCGTCGGTGGGCAGCCGGCGGTCAACGCGTTGACCGCGACGCTCTATCCAACCTCGCTGCGGGCCACCGGGGTCGGCTGGAGTCTGGGAATCGGCCGGGCAGGCTCAATTATCGGTCCTGTCGTGGCCGGACAACTGATCAGGCTGCAATGGTCGAATACCGCGTTGTTTGTCGCGGCTGCGGTGCCCGCATTGGCATCGTGTCTGATGCTTGTTTTCCTTAGCCGCGCTTCGACGAGAAATCGGATCGATTGCGTTGAGTGTTAGTGGGTTGCGACAGATTTAGATAAAAGAAAAACAGCAAAGCACTGTCGTGTCAACGACAGATTGCCCAATCAGCCAACCTGGATAATGACCCCGTCGTCGTTCGAATACGACCGCGAAAGGTCGTACCGTTAGCGATCTGGTACGGCTGCTCAAGCGGGGCGGTGCGGCTCGAACGGTTCAATCGAATGGGCAGGTGGTTGCCTGACAATGGACTCGAGTTCGGCGGTATCTACCAAGGTGATTCGGCCGTACCGGACGCGCACGAGTTGCCGGTCTATGAACCAGCGCAGCTCCTTGTTGACGTGCTGGCGTGAGGCCATGAGCAGCGCAGCCAGATCTTCCTGCGACAGACGGATGCCGAGCGTCACGCCATCGTTATCAGTGTGGCCGTAGCGTTTGCCGAGTGCGAGTAAATGGCCGGCGAGGCGCGCGCGAAACGACATCAAACCAAGATTGCCGAGGCAGTCGTGAAGGTGGCGTGCACGCGTGGCAAGTAGCCGGAGCAGGCTTGCGTTGAGCGTTGGATCGCGTTCGAGTGCGGCGTTCAACGCATCTGCGGGAATGTGAAAAAGCCGGGTGAGTCCGCGCGCCCGCTGGTTATGAATGGAGCGCTGATCGGTCATCACGGCGGTGAGATTGGCCAGCTCGCCCGGCGGGATGAACGTCTCGACGGCTCGAATGCCCTGAGCGCTTGGCCATCCCCATTCGAGCATGCCGGAAAGAATGATGTGGACATCCGTGCAGGGATCGTTGGCGAGATAAATCAGCTCGCCATCTGCATACGTGCGCAGATAGCCAGCTTCGACGAGGGCGTCGAGGACGGCTTCCGGCCACGCGCGCAGGGCTTCATGGTTACGGAACGCAGTCCATATGATCTCCCGCTGCCTGTGTGACAGGTCGCGGCCGCTCGACTGCAATGGCAGATTTGCCGCTGCTTTGGCGGAGATGTCTTCAGCGCGGTCGACCGGGGAAAGGTTTCGGGGTGAAGCTTGCATGCGGCAGTCCGGTTCGGAGTGTTTGAGGCGAGTATCGATAAACGCGAGCTGTGCGAATGAAATGTCTCGGGCGATAAACGATAAACGATAAACGCGTTTCGCGGCATGGATGAAGGGCCGCTTTAAGGACGTTTTTTCTTGTGAGCCGCCGGACGTCAGCCGGCGGGACGTTGGAACGCGAGCCGTTTGGATCTCGCCCTAATGGGAGAAGATTTACATGAGTCAACCGATTGTGAGCGGCGGCGCGCTGGACGATGCAACCGCAGCCACGCGTCATGATGTCGATGTGCTCGTCATCGGTGGCGGTCCGGCCGGCACCTGGGCCGCGATTAGCGCTGCAGCGAGAGGGGCGACGGTCGTGCTCGCGGACAAGGGCTTCTGCGGGACGTCGGGCGCGACGGCGCCGTCAGGCACCGCGATCTGGTATGTCTCGCCGCTGAGCGATACGCGCGAGCGGGCGAAACAGAGCCGTTTTGATCTGGGAGGCCAGCTTGCGGAACACGACTGGATGGATCGCGTCCTTGAGCAAACCTGGGTGAACGTCCACCAACTTGCGGAATGGGGCTATCCGTTTCCCGTCGACGAAAACGGCGAGGCGCAGCGCACATCGCTGCAGGGGCCGGATTATATGCGGCTGATGCGCAAGCGCGTGAAGGAGAGCGGTGCATGCATCCTCGATCACAGCCCGGCCCTCGAACTACTCGTGGATGGGGGCGGCGCGGTTGCCGGCGCGCGCGGCGTGCAGCGCCAGAGCGGGGGAACGTGGGTCGTGCGCGCGAAGGCCGTGGTGATTGCAACGGGCGGCTGCGCGTTTCAGAGCCGCGCGCTCGGCTGCAACGTGCTGACTGGCGACGGCCACTTGATGGCCGCCGAGGTGGGCGCGGAGATGTCCGGCATGGAGTTCTCGAATGCCTATGGTCTTGGTCCGGCATTCGCTTCGGTCACCAAATCTCTCTTCTATAAGTGGGCGACGTTCTACGACGAGCAGGGCGTGAAGCTCGAGGGAGCGGGCTCGGCATTCGGGCGCAGCGTCATCGCGCGCGAGCTGCAGACGCG
This sequence comes from Paraburkholderia sp. GAS32, assembly GCF_050434225.1. Lineage (NCBI taxonomy): Bacteria > Pseudomonadati > Pseudomonadota > Betaproteobacteria > Burkholderiales > Burkholderiaceae > Paraburkholderia > Paraburkholderia sp. GAS32. The sequence continues at coordinate 25,152 of NZ_JBNPVS010000044.1, forward strand.
CCGTGTTTTCGCCTGTCTCGATCGAGCCGACGAACAGGTTCGCGTGTGGATGCGCACGGCGCAACCGAACTTCTTCGTGCCTTTCGACCGGCTGGGAATCGATCCCTTCACCCAGCACTTCCCGGTAACGCTCAGGTTGGAAGGGACGGTTCGCGGAACCGGTGGCCTGCATGTCACGGGCCGCGATTGTTCGACGTCGGTGGAGGGTCTCTATGCTTCAGGCGACGCCGCGACACGCGAGATGATTTGCGGCGGGTTCACCGGAGGCGGTAGCCACAACGCAGCATGGGCGATGTCGTCGGGTTTCTGGGCGGGTGCCGGTGCTGCCGACCACGCGCTCGCGAAGCGTCGCGCCGGGGCCGGCATCGGCATCGGCATCGGCAGACTCTATTGCGCGGGCGATGTCGGCTTGCGCGACACGTCGCACAACACGTCCTTTGACAGCGCGAGTGTCGTGAAGGCCGTGCAAGACGAGGTGTTCCCCTATGAGCGTAACTGGACGCGCAGCGGCGACCTGCTGGATGATTCGCTCAGCCGCCTCGATGCACTGTGGGCGAGCTTGCGCGCAAGCTCGCCGGCACGCGATGCGCACGAGGTCGTGCGTGCGCGAGAGGCGGCGGCGATGGTGGCGACCGCGCGCTGGATGTATCGCAGCGCGCAGGTACGTACCGAGACGCGCGGCATGCATCGACGCGTGGAATATAAGTCGATCGATGCCGGGCAGCGCCACAGGTTGATCAGCGGAGGTCTCGACGACGTATGGGTCCGCAGCAAGGAGGTGGACACGGGGTTGGTGCCGGCTGAACATCAAGGAGCCCATGCATGATCGAAATTTTGAGCGAATCGCGCTGCACGGGATGCAATATCTGCGTGCGCGCATGTCCCACCAACGTGTTCGAGGCGGTGGAAGGCGGCATTCCGCGGATCGCGAGGCAGAACGACTGTCAGACCTGCTTCATGTGCGAGCTGTACTGTCCGGCGGATGCCCTGTTCGTCGCGCCGCAGGCCGATGCCGCCGTCGAGGTGGACGAAGCACGTCTTCCGCACGGTGTACACCTCGGCAGCTATCGCGAAGCACTCGGCTGGGGTCCAGGTCGCAGCTCTACCGCCGCGCTTGACGCAAGTTACGCACTGCTGACGCCTATCCATTGATGAAAGACGGCAGCAATGCCATAGCTTCGACGAGACGCCGCACCCCTCGTCAGAGGGGTAGCGGCACCGCTCACTCGGGCACGAAGCCGGTCTTGCCCTCGAACATCACGGACTCTGCAACGTCCTTTTGCGCCTGCAGCGCGGCCAGACTCCTGGTGTAGCCGGCTTCCAGCACCGAATAGGCATCTCCGCCGAGGACGGTGCGCAGCGGCGGCTCCGGCATCTGGCTGACCGTATAGATGGCGTCGGCCATTTTCACGGGGTCGCCCGAAGCGTATGCGTCGCCGTTCTCCGCGATCCAGCGGCGCAGCTTCCCAACCGCGCTGTCCTTGTATTCATCGAGTTCTGTGGTCCAGCGGATATTGGCCACGAAGCCGGTCTTGATGGAGCCCGGTTCGATGATGATGGTCTTGATACCGAACTCGGCGATTTCCTGGCTCACCGCTTCGGCAAAACCTTCCAGACCGAACTTCGCGGCGTGGTACAGCGCGCCTCCCGGGAAGGCCGCACGTCCGCCGACGCTGGTGACATGGATGAACGTGCCGCGTTTCCTGGCGCGCAACGCGCCGAGGAAGGCGCGCGTGACGTGGATAGGTGCCAGCAGATTCAGCGCAATCTGCTGCTCGATATCGGCCTCGCTCATTTCCTCCATCGCGCCGATCACGGCGCCGCCCGCGTTGTTGACGACCACGTCGACATCGGAATGGCGCGCTGCGGCGGCCCGAACCTGTTCGTGATCGGCGAGGTCGACCGACTCCACCTGGAGCAGATCCGGATAGGCCTGCTTCAACGCCTGCATCGCTTCGACACGGCGCACGGCTGCAACCACAGGATGCCCCTGGGCCAGTACTTTTTCCGTGAGGGCGAGCCCGAGACCGCCGGACGCGCCGGTAATGAACCACTTCTGATTTGCCATGATACCGTTCTCCTTACAAATAATGAGCGCGTACGCGCTCAATAATGATCGAAAATTTTTAAACCGTGATTGCCCGCCAGGCGACATGGAAGCCGAGTTGCAGGTGACGTTCGGCGCTCTCGGGGTGCTTGTCGACGTACTCGATCGTCGTGTCGGCGATGTGCTCAATTATGGACGAAAGAAATGCGATCGAGGCGTCCACCAGTACGCCATCGCGCACGGCGTCTTCCATCATCTGGGACACCGCCAGAAACGGCCCCATTCCCTGTGCTCGTGTGTCGTCGAGTATGTGGCCGGAAGCCGAAAGCCGCGAGAGGGCGAACCGCCCAGCCGCATTGGCCAGCCCCCAATTCACATAGCGCTCGAAGACGTGCTGCATGCGCTGGCGATAGCCCGCCTCGTGCGGATAGTCCGGCATCACGGATCGCGCCAGATCCTGCTTCAGGTGCAGGTACAGTTCCTGGAACAAGGCGTCCTTGCTCTCGAAGTAGGTGAACAAGGTGCCTTCGGCCACACCGGCGCGCCGGGCGATGCCCGCCGTGGTGGCCAGCACGCCCTGTTCAGCAACGGTCTGCGTTGCGGACAGCAGCAGGGCGCCGCGTTTTTCCGGACTCAAAGGGCGTGCCATCGTATGCCTGCATAAATATAGAGTGATTACGCGCTCAATTATAACTACTTTTTGGGATGAGTGCCGACAAGAAGACGGGACGAAGAATGACACTCCAGCCGCGAACGAGTCGAGTCAAGTCAAACAAGGTCATCAAGTGCGCCAGCGTTTTCGTACACCTTGAGCAGCATGGTGCGAAGAACCTGGACGTCGTTTGCCGTGAAACCGCTCAGTATCACCGACTCATGTTGCTTCGCGACCGGGACGATGCGCAGCGCCAGTTCGTCTCCCTTGCTTGTCAGGGCAATCCTGATTGATCGTCCATCCGTCGTGCTCTTCTCGCGCTTGACCAGCTCCTGGCTCTCAAGACGGTCAATGATCCTCGACAGCGCGGAAATATCCGATGTCGCGTGCACCGACAATTCAGACAAGGTCTGGTGCGGAACGTACAGCAGCGAGGCACAGACCCGCCACTCGCTGAGGTTCAGGCCGAACGGTTTCAGTGCCTTCGCGAATGCGTTGCCCATCCGGCCTCCGGCACGTGTCAACAGGAACGGAATCGCCTGCTCGAGTTCTTGTGGTCGCTTGGGTGTCTTCATGGTCATCGGTGGGTTGCGGGTTTACATGGGTACGTATATTTGAAAAATCAACTATACTCCACTTCAAATGTAGTTGAAAAATCAAATAAATGTTACCCGGGCGAATTCGGATAGTCAGCTTCCTTTCTGAGTGAGCAACGCGTCATACGCTGAACCAGGGCAGACGTGAGGGAGGAGTCGGATCAATCGAGCCTGGTTGGATATGAAAGGTTCAGAGTTCGTCCTTCAATAACTTCATTGGCATTACTAATAAAAATAACAATTGTAGCGACGATTTACGCGAACGGAGATCGGATTTGGACACTCAAGTCATCATTGTCGGCGCTGGCCCGGTAGGACTGACACTTGCGATCGACCTTGGCAAGCGCGGCATAGCGTGTGTGCTTGTCGAGCAAAAGGCAGAGCCTCAGTTTCTGCCGAAAATGGAGCGTTGCAACGCGCGCACCATGGAGATCTTCCGGCGGCTTGATCTCGCGGACTGCATCCGGGCTGCCGGCATGCCCGAAGACGTCCCCATGGACATCCAGATCATCCGCTCCATGACCGAGCCTCCGATTCTGCGCTTGCCCTATCCGTCGGTGGCGGAGGCTCGCGCGCTCACGCACGAGAGCCACGACGGCAGCCTTCCGCTCGAGCCCTATCAGCTCATCTCGCAGTACACACTGGAGCCGCTTCTTCTTGAGGTGGCCGAGCAATTGCCGGCGGTCACGGTGATGCGGAGTACGACGTTTCTGGAATTCACCGAGCAGGACGATGGTGTTCTGGTCGCGGTCAATGCCGCCGACGGTGTGAGAAGAACCTTGAAGGCCGCCTACCTCATGGGCTGCGACGGTGGCGCGAGCCATGTACGCAAGCAACTGGGCATCCGTCTGGAGGGCGAGGGCGACATTGCGCGATTGAGGCAGGGCCTGTTCTACTGCGAGCAACTCTACGAGCGGCTTCCGATGGGCAACGGGCCGAGCCGGGGGCGGCACTATCTGGTGGCGGGCGGGCCTCCCACTTTCATGATCATGCAGGATTCCACACGACATTGGACGGTCCATTCCGCCGTCGAGAGCGATGACGAGATGCGGCGGATGTTCGAGCGGATCATCGGCGATGCGTTGCCCTACGAGATGCTGTATTGCGCGGAATGGCGGCAGAATCTGCTGCTGGCCGAACGCTATGGAAAGGGACGGGTGTTTCTCGCAGGCGATGCGGTGCACCTCGTGATTCCTACTGGCGGTCTTGGCATGAACACCGGCGTTGGCGACGCTACCGATCTTGCCTGGAAGTTGGCCGCTACGCTGCAAGGGTGGGGCGGCCCGGGGTTGCTGGCCTCCTATGAAGCTGAACGGCGCCAGATTGGCGAGCGGGTCGTCGGCGCATCGCGCTACGCGTCGCTTGGATATCGCGCATGGTTGGCCGAGGTGCGCCCGGAGATCGGGGACGATACGCCCGCAGGGTCGACTGCTCGTGCTCACCTGGCCGTTGTGGCGAACGTGGAGCAGCGCAAGTCGAACGAGATGATCGGAGCGGAACTGGGCTATCGCTATGTGGACTCGCCCATTATCGACAATGTACCGGGAGGGCCGCAGCACGATCTGCGTGCCTATCTTCCCACGACGTGGCCGGGCGCGCGGCTTCCCCATATGTGGCTCACCGACGGAAGCGCCATCCAGGACCGATTACGGCCGGAGCGCTACACGTTGATCGACGTCACGGGTGGGCATGATGCGGGCCCGCTTCTCGCCGCGTTCGAAGCGCTCGGCGCGCCGCTCGACGTGCTCGTGCTCGCGGATTCGGCGCTTCGCACCGTCTATGAGCGCGACCTCGTCCTTGTCCGGCCCGACATGCATGTCGCGTGGCGCGGCGACCGGCTCCCGCAGGCCGTCGATGATCTCGCCGCGAAAGTGACAGGACATAGCGACATAAACCGCGCAATGGGTTCGATCAGCAGCCGCTGACCGAGCCGGCTGAATCGAATCAAATCAATATTCGGTCAGCCCCACGCTGCAGGCTCGACGCGCGACGGCGCAGGGGTGCCGTCGTCTTGAGATTTCAACAACATTGGAGACGAGAAAATGAGCGCACGGTTGAATCGGGCCAGAGGTGGGCATTCATGGCACCGGCTGCTTTGGTGGACGCTCCCGTCGCTTGCGGCATGTGCGTCGGGCGTATCGCATGCGCAGAGCTCGGTCACCCTATATGGGATCATCGATACCGGCGTTGAATATGTGACGAACGTCGGCGCTCAAAAATCCAGCTCAGTGCACATGCCGTCTCTCACAGCCTCGCTACCATCGCTGTGGGGCCTTCGTGGCAAAGAGGATCTGGGTGGTGGTCTGAGTGCGGTTTTTGTATTGGAGTCGGGGTTTGCTCCCGGACAGGGCACGCTGAATCAAGGGGGACGTCTGTTTGGCAGGCAGGCCTATGTCGGGCTTGCGGGGCGGTGGGGGACCTTGACCCTCGGGCGGCAATATTCGCAAATCTTCTGGGCGGTATTAACGGGCGACACGCTGGCGCCGAATATCTTTGCCGCCGCCGATCTTGACCCCTACTTGACCCAGCCGCGCGTTGACAATTCGATCGCCTATACCTTCACGTCGTCGGGACTGACTGTGAGCGCGATGTATTCACTGGGACGTGACGTGGCCGATAGTGTGCCGGCCGGAGGGTGCGCCGGCCAATCGCCGACTGACTGGCGGGCCTGCAAATCAATGTCCGCGATGGTGAAATATGACGCCGGGAAATGGGGTGCGGCAGCGGCCATCGATCGCAACTACGGTGGGGGCGGCACTGGCTCGCCCTTGCCACTTAGCTCGCAAAACGATACACGCGCCGTCATCGACGGCTACGTGAAGTTTGGCAATTCGACTTTTGGAGCGGGATTCCAACACCGGATCAATCACGGAGCACAGACGCCGAAAGTCTTCGACGCGACCAGCAACTATTGGTGGGTCGGTGGATCCTATTTGCCCGTTCCATATATTGCGCTTGACGCACAGTTCGGTCATATCACCGTGAGCGGCCACGACTTGGGAGGCTCCGTGATCGCAGCGCGCGCGATGTACTTCCTGTCCAAGGGCACTGCGGTGTACGTCACGGCAGGGCATGTGTTTAACCAGCGTAACGCAGCGTTCTCGATTGACGGTGGCGTGGTGCCGCCCGCTTCGACGCCATTGCCAGGCGTGAGTCAAACCGGTGCGATGGTGGGTATTCGACACCTGTTCTAAATGTCCTGCGGCCGCTCGATTGCATCGTGAGGATAACAATATGTTCTCTTTGAATACGCTATTCGCCATCGTTTATCCACACAGTTGATCGTGACGGCTTGCTCGCCCGCATGATCCATTTTCCAAAGTAGCAAGAGGCTCAAGACAGATATGAAACCCCGATTCCGTCAACTGATATTGGCCGCTACGGTTGCCATGTCGCCCTTTCTGGGTGTTGCACATGCGCAGGTCGATACATCGAAAAGCATGGTGACCGCCACCTCGAAGCAGATGAACGTACCTGTCGACGGGACGTTCAGAAAGTTCACTGCGCAGCTCGTCTTCGATCCGGCCAAGCCGACGGCGGGCAGCGCGCAACTGACCATCGACACCGCCAGCTATGATCTCGGCGACCAAAGCTACAACCAGCAGGTGCGTGGCAAAGACTGGTTCGACACGGCGCAGTTTCCCAACGCCACATTCGTCTCGAGCACCATTGCACCGGCTGGCGGCAACCAGTTCAAGGTCAGTGGCAAGCTGACCATCAAGGGCAAGTCTGAAAACGTGACGGTGCCGGTCACCGTCACGCAGCAGGGTGCGACGCAAACCTTCGACGGCACTTTGCCGATCAAGCGTAGCCAGTTCGACATCGGCTCAGGCGAATGGAAAGACACGTCGGTCGTCGCCGACGAAGTGTCGATCAGGTTTCACATTGTTGAAGCCAAAAAGTAAGCAGCAAAGCCGCTCAGACTCCCCAGGAGGATCACAATGAAGAAGCAACTTTTGGCCGTAGCGATCGCCGCTCTGGCAGCAGGCACATCGTTCGGCGCAAAGGCAGCGGAGACCACGTATCAACTGGATCCCACGCACACGTACCCCAGCTTTGAAGCCGATCACTTCGGTGGCGTCTCGATCTGGCGCGGCAAGTTCAACAAGAGCAGCGGCACAGTGAAGATCGATCGCGAAGCCAGGACCGGCACGCTGGAAGCGACTATTGACATGACGTCAGTGGATATCGGCAACGATACGCTGGATACGGCGTTGAAGAGCCCGAAATTCTTCGATGCCACTCAATTCCCGACCGCTGTCTATAAGGGCAAGTCGATGACGTTCAAGGGCGATGTGCCGGTCGAAGTGATCGGCGAGTTGACCCTGCACGGTGTGACGAAGCCGCTGAATCTGAAGATCGAGTCGTTCAAGTGCTTCCAGAACCCGCTGCTCAAGCGCGAAGTGTGCGGCACAGATTCGACCGCGAGTTTCGACCGGTCGGACTTTGGCGTTGACATGGGCAAGACTTACGGCTTCAGGATGCAAACGGTGCTGCACATCCAGGCTGAAGGTATCAAACAATAAGGCGGCATCGCCCAGTCATATGGGGCGATTTTCATCGGACCGCGATACCAGACAAGGCTCCTCACGCGCAACGTTCAGCTTGCGCGAGGGGAGCCGCGCGCCGGATCACGGCGTGTATTTGGTGATTTTTTGCCCTTGCACGCCGAGACCTGCCATCAATCATTGCTGACCGTAGATGAACGCATAGACGTCGGATTTCAGGGTCGTGGTGGTCATCGATTTGCCCATTCCCGCGTCCACGACCACGACGCTCGGGCCGACGCCGACCGACCATCCGTCGCTCGCGTTGAGGTAGTTGATGGCTGAATCGCTCATCAGGAACATGGCTTCAGAGAAGGTTTGTCCGCCAGCTTGCAATCCCCAGGAGACTGCTCTCGCGGTGTAGTAGCCCATTACCGTTCCGTCGGGGGCGAACATCACCCCCCTTGCCGCCTTGCGCGCCGGCAATGAACCCCACCTTCAGAATATCGGGGAATACCAGAACCGCTTTGGCCTGTTGCTGAAGTTGTTGTGTCCGTGGCGCGTCGGATTGTTCGCGGCCTCGAAGGGCGGTGATGGTGCGGCCCATACCGGTTGCGGGACGCTTCGAGTGGAATAAATAGTGGTGTTGCGCGCACGTAAAGACAATTGGACCTTGGTCCAATTGCACGTTGCAGCGCGGAGCGCAAGATATCGAATCGCCACGTGCGCAACCAGAGACGGAGGACCGCAGGGTGAACCACCTCGTCGATGCGGCAGTCGTATTCGCGTGCGTTTTCGGCAGTGCGCTGCTTGGTTCGTATCTGCGCCGCGTGCTGCCACAGCACCACCTCAGCGATGAATCCACCGGTGTGGTCAAACTGGCGACCGGTCTTGTTGCAACCATGGCCGCATTGGTGCTGGGCCTGCTGATTTCGTCGGCAAAAGGCTCTTTCGACACCATGAATACGGAGCTTTTGCATAGCGCTGCCGCTATCGTTCGTCTTGATCGCGTGCTGGCCCACTATGGTCCGGAGACTCAGGAGATTCGCAGCGCGCTTAAACGCACAACCGAGGCTTCGGTTGCGGCGATGTCTTCCGGCGATCCCGCTCAACTGGCCAGATTGAGCAGCCCCGAAGCCGTGGCCCGCGGAGAAGCATTTCAGCGTCAAGTGGAGGAACTCTCGCCGCACACCGATACGCAGCGTCAATTGCAGGCGCGGGCGCTGCAAATCGTCGACGATGTATTAGCTACGCGATGGCTCGCGCTTCTTCAGCAAACGGGTTCGATTCCGATACCGTTGCTCGTGGTTCTGGTGTCGTGGCTGGCGATCCTCTTTGGCACGTTTGGCCTGTTTGCACCTCGCAACGGCACGACGATGACGGCGCTCGTGATGTGTGCACTGTCGACTTCCGGTGCAATCTTCCTGATCATGGAAATGAATACGCCGCTCGGCGGAATAGTAAAAATATCTTTCGCACCGATGCGCGCGGCGCTCGATATTCTCGGGCATTAAGCATTAAACACTAGGCATAAAACACTAGGTAAAAGGCATTAGGTAGTGGGAGTCAGGCGCTGCGTTTTTTGCGAATCCGCTACACAGTTGCATTGCCAGACAGGGCTCAATTGAACCAGTGGTATTGAAGCGCGATCGAGATTGTCTGGAAATTGCCGCCCACACGCGTTACCAGGCCACGCGACCACGCGAGTTTGGCGGACCATTTCGCTGCCAGCGGCACGGACAGCGTGACACCGTATCGTGCAGGGTGCGCGTCGCACAAATTCTTCCGGAGAGAGCGCCGGGTCGCCGAGCAGGTTCGCCGCGATCTTGAAGTGCACGTCGCCGAGACCCGAGCGGTATTGCTGCTGAAAAACACCCTTCACGTCGCCGTTCGCATTCGCGTTCGCATAGGGCACCGACACCGCGGTACTCACGGTACGTCCCGCGACCCCGAAACTGTGCGAATAGCCGAGCGAAAAGATGTTGATATGTGCCTGCACATTGGTGATTGGCAACGATGGATCGAACGATACGTCGCCGCTCGAACGTGCATAGTCGAATACCGCGAAATTGGTAGCCACCGGCACAGCAGAATAGGCTCGCGGCTCCATCTCCTGTGCGTGAATCGACAGTGCGGACATCGAGCACAGCAGAGCCACGCGAACCGAAAGCGCCGTGATTTCGGGACTGTGCGATTCGAATCGTTCGTTGCATGCGGCATAGTGGTCAAATCCACTTATGCTGCTGCCTGCAATAGGACTAAGGTCCAATATGCATGCGAGCGGATGAGGCTAATCTGGAAGTCGTGGCAGGCGTAGCCGTGCATGTGCTTGTGCCTGCTGCCTCAGGAGACGACCATGAAAGTGTTGTTCGTGTTGATAGCCTTTGCGCTTTCATCCAATGTATTCGCGGAATGCACCACTAATGCGCGAGGTATGACCGAATGCAATAACGGGCAGGCGGCCGGCGGCTATAACCCGAACACCGGCAACGCATGGAAGGCGCAAAAGAATCAGAACGGTGTCACGACAACAACGACGAGCAAAGGCGGGGAAGCCAAGACCAAAAACGGTAAGGGCGTATATAAGAGTCCGAGCGGACAGACCTGCTATCGCACGGCCAATGGTCACGGGTGCAATTGATGGGATGTGAAACTGTGTTACCAATCGATGAAGCACTTGGACAGGTTGAATTTGATCACATTCGTCGGCGGACCGAAATATGTGCAAAAGAAATACCTCAATCACGTTTACATGTTTAACCGTCCGTACTAGGATTAATTTTGCCGGTTGAAAGCGTTCCGCAGATGTAACTCCTACCGGTGCACTCGTTCCGCATGCGTCCACAGACAGCGTGTATCTTCGTCGACTTGTTAACTGTCTAAAGAGACGATGAGCCTGCTGTTCAAGAGGCGCAGTCTCGCGCCGATGTTCAGCAAGACTTTTGGCAACCAATCTCGCGGTGCCGAATCTTGAGAGGCCGTTCGGACATGAGCTTCGTCATGCCTGCTATCGTCATTTTGCAAACCGCGATCATTCTCGGGTTGCTGGTGCTCGGATTGCGGCATCGCGCATCTGCGGCGTTCAGCAGTGTTAATCCGCCAATTGCCGGAGCGAATTCTCGCGACCGCGGGATGCCCGGTGAGCATGCGGCGCATTCAGCGCATCTCGAACTGGCGGATAAAGCGGCTCTACATGATTCCTTAAATCAACCCCGTCAATCGGAACGTCAGCGTCCCGAACAATTTCTCACCCCTCCCGCGGTTTTCGGTGCGCCAGATAGCGGTCTACCGGCATCGCGCGCGAGACGGCGTTTTACGGATCGGCTTCGCATGATGACCTCCGCGAGAACCGCGCGCAGGAGAACTCATGATGACGTCGCGCGAGCGGTGCTCGTGCACGATTCACACGCTGACGATGACAATGACGAACAGGTAAGCGGCGAGCATTATTTTCGTGAGGTACTGGCGTTATTGCCGCTAGCGACGCAGATGCTCGACGGGCGCGGCGTGATGGCAATGGTCAATCCGAAAGCGGATCGGCTCTTCGGTTATGACTGTAACGAGCTGCCAGGCAAGCCGGTGGAAATGCTGATTCACGCGCTGCGTTTCGACAGCCACGCGTCACGCTGGGATGCTCCCCCAGCCACGCAGCAATTGTGCAGGTTCTTGCCGCTGGACGATCTATGCGCGCGCCGTAAGGACGGCACCGAGTTTCGTGCCGACATCGACCTGTGTGCATTTCGTTTCGAAGGTGAAAACGTCACGCTCGCATTCATCATCGACAAGACGGACCGGTATGAGTTACGCCGTCAGCGCGAGGATCTTGCGCATCTGACACGCGTATCGACGATGGGACAACTCGCTTCCTCGCTCGCACATGAGTTGAATCAGCCGCTTACCGCGATACTCAGCAACGTGCAGGCTGCGCAGCGTTTCATGATGGCCGATCCGATCGATCTGGCCGAGTTGCGCGATATTCTTAACGATATTGTCCAGGACGATTACCGGGCCAGCGAGGTGATCCGGCGGATTCGCGCGGTCGTCAAGAAGGGTGGTCTCGAGGTGATTCCTCTCGACCTCGCCGGCGTGATGCGCGATGTGGTGGCGCTGGTGCATAGCGATGCGATCGTGCGCGGTACGCGCGTGACGCTCGATATCGACTCGACATTGCCGCCAGTGCGCGGCGATCGGGTTCAATTGCAGCAGGTCATGCTGAATTTGTTGCTGAATGCGTTCGACGCGATGAATGAGGTCCCACCCGTCGACCGTATGGTGTGCGTCACGCTCAAACCGGCCGACAACGGCATGGTGTTGATCGCTGTTCGCGATCGGGGCCATGGACTGACCGCCGATAAGCTGGACAAGATATTTAAGCCGTTTTTTACATCAAAACCCCAAGGGCTCGGTTTGGGATTGTCGATCAGCCGTTCCATTATCGACATGCACCGCGGGCGACTATGGGCCGAAAATAACAACGATCGAGGCGCGACATTCTACGTGGCATTGCCGGTTGGCGATGCCACGCCGGAGGATAAGTCGCGATAAAGGCCATGACTGAATCCGATTCACTTGTCTTTGTCGTCGACGACGACGATTCCGTGCGCCGTGCGTTGGCGCGTCTGATCCACTCCGCTGGTTACCGTGTCGAAGCGTACGGCAATGCCCGCGCGTTTCTCGAACGGTTGCGCGAGGTCGATTCTCCGGCCTGCCTGATTCTTGACGTGCAATTGCCTGACCTGGACGGGCTGACATTGCAGCGCGAACTCAAAGCGATGCTACCGATCATCTTCGTCACGGGTCATGGCGATATCGCCATGACAGTGGGCGCGATGAAAGCAGGGGCCACCGATTTTTTGGCAAAACCTGTGAACGATTGCGATCTGCTCCGCGCAATCGAAGCCGCTTTCGAACGCGTTGCAGAGACCCGCGCGGCGCGTTGCGAGCTGGATGCGATCCGTGGCCGGTTGGACAAGCTCACGCCGCGTGAAAAGGAAGTCATGGCGCTCGTGGTCACGGGCCGCCTGAACAAGCAGGTGGCAAGCGAGCTTGGCACGGTCGAAAAGACCATCAAGGCTCATCGCGCGCGCGTGATGGCGAAGATGGAAGTCACTTCGCTGGCCCAACTCGTGCGCGTCGCGGACAAAGTCGGTCTCGGCGGTGCGGGCGAAACCCACGTTTCGCGCTGAAGTCATTGCAGTCCGTTAGCCGTAGTGTGGCCCGGTTCGGGGCCTGCTCAGGTGCGCGTGTCGCCGAAGGGCCGCACGGCCGATCCGTGTGCGGTTCGCAAAAGGTCCGCACGGTCCACACCCGGCCCGCACCTGATCCCTACTCGATCGACACGGGACCAAGGTCCAATATCCGCGAACCTTCCCGCCTCGTAGGCTTTCGTCTGGGGGAGTGCGCTGACCCGCGTATTCCCGGACACCGGACTACTCTCCATGGGAAAACTCAAACCATTCGTTGTCGTCGTCGATGACGATGAATCGATGAGCCGGGCGATCAAGCGCTTGCTTCGCTCCATCGGGATCGCTGCCGAAACGTTCGCCAGCGGCGACGCGTTCCTCGACGTTCTCGCCTCGATGCCGTCGTATCGACCCGACTGCGTCATTCTCGACGTGCAGATGCCCGGGCTCAATGGACTCGAAGTCCAGCGGCGCTTGTCCGGCAAAGGCATGCCCGTGATCTTCATTACTGCACACGACGAGATCAGCGTACGCGAGCATGCGCTCGCGGCCGGTACGGTTGCCTGGCTGCGCAAGCCTTTCAACGATGAACTGTTCGTGAAGACGGTGCGCGCCGCGCTCGACGGTGTACCGCCTGTCTGACGAGCAATTGCATAGGCCCGTACCGCGAATTCGCACGCTGGCGGACTATCTCGAGCGCCATCCAGAGGCACTGATCCGCGGCAAGCTGGAGGACAAGAAATGATGTGCCCATCCTTAATCGTAGCAGTGGCGTTGGCGCTCGCCGCGTTGTACGGTTGCGCTTCGTCGCCCAAGTCGGACTTCTACACGTTGAGCCCGGCGGCCGCGCAGACGGACATGCCGCCTGCAGCGCCGATTGCTGTCCTGATCACGGTGGTGACCGTGCCCGATCTCGTTGACCGGCCGCAGATCGTGGTGCGTTCCGGTGACAACAAGGTGGATATCGACGAATTCGCCCGCTGGGCCGATCCTTTGAAAAGCCAGATCCCGCGCGTGGTACGCGCCGACCTCGGGCAGTTGCTGAACAGCCCGCTTGTCTCCACCTATGCGATCGGCGGCGATTCGGCGTCGGCTTACCGGGTTCAACTCGACATCCAGCGCTTCGATGCGGCGCTTGGCGACGCGGTGACGGTTGACGTGTTGTGGTCGGTCGCGCCGCCGGGGAAAAAGCCGGTGCTAAGCGGCCGAAGCACGGTCCACGAGCCTTGCACCGGCGCCGGCTTCGATGGCGTGGTCGCGGCATACAGCAGGGCGCTCGGAACGGTGAGCCGCGATATTGCCAGCGCGATCCGCCCGGCGTCGCCTTGAAGGGCGCTCGAGCATGACGTCGCGCGTAGGACGGCATCTGCGATGCAGGCTGTACGACGCTCGTGCGAGCTGCCTCCCGAATGGACGTCGACCGGCATGTGCGAGTCGAATAGCGCAGGTTATCCACAGAAAATGTTCATATCCTTGTGGACAAGTCCTGGCCAAAGCCGCCAAGTGATTGAGCGCAGAGCGATTTCCTGATCGGTACGGCGAACCCGCACATCCAGGCAGACCCAGGCAGGCCCAGGCAGACCATCGGCAACGCGCCGCTCATTCCACCGGCGAGGCCAGCAGCGACACTGGCACGCCTTGACAACTCACCCTGGCCACGAGCGCCGCGCCGAGATCGGCGCTTGCTCTTGTGTGCGCATCGAGCGATGACTCTTCCTTGTCGACTCGCAGAATGTTAATCGGCCACGATGCCCGGGCGAGCCGTTCGTGCGCAAAGGACCCGACCCACAGCGGCGTGGCGGACGCGCCGTTCTCCACGGCATAGCCGCTCGGCCAGAAACGCAGGACGTCGCGTTCGTCGCGCGTGTCGCCGGGGCGCATGAGGACCAGCGACGAAGGCACGCCGTTGTTCAGCTTCGGCAATACCGGCAGCGATGTCGCCGCGACGTTCGGCGAGGCAAGCGAGAGCAGGCTGCGCGCCGACAGGTCCGTGCCCTCGATCCATCCCTGGGCGCGCAGTTGCCCCCTGATCGAATCGAGGTTCGACACCCATTGCAGCGTGAGCGGTTCCTTGTGGTCGCCGCCCATGTCCGAGCGATAGCATGGCAGTCTTTTCCACAGCGACACTGTCCACTGCGCTTGCGTGACCAGCACGGGCTGCGGGTGAGGCATGTGGTCCGGCGCCGCTGCCAGGGGATTGACGCTCAGTTGCAGGCCCACGCTCGCGAGCATGACCACCAGAACCACGACCGGCATGAAGCCGCGTGAGGGCGGCACTTCCGGATACCGTAATATCGCCGTCAGCGAGACGATGGCTACCCAAATGTACGCGAGCGCGGCGCCGCCGATCGCGTCGGAGACCCAGTACCTGCCGAAGTAAAGTCCTGCGAGCGCGACCATGATCACGACCACCATACTCGCGGTCGCCACGAGCAAACCTTCCAGCATGCCGACCCGTCGCACGAGCAGGAACGCGAGGAAGCCGTAGACGATCACCGTCGCGGCGACGTGATTGCTCGGAAACACGTACGCGTCGGACAGGAGTTCATTGGGCGGCGCGCGGTGCATGGCGAACTGCAGGGCGAAAATCAGCAATTGGGAAAACACGACCGCGGCGAGCCAGTAGCCGATGGCGCGCCAACGCCGCTCGAGCAGCATCCACACCACCACGGTCACGACCACCGCCGTCAGCGTGAAGACGCTGCCGAGTGTCGCCACGCCTGCAAGGACCGTGTCGCTCCATGGCGTGCGCACCGATTGCAGGAAGTGATAGACGGACAGATCCACGCTCACCAGCGGATCACCGCTGACGACGTCATCGAGCACGCCGAAGAAGAGCGCACCCGCCGCGAGCACGACCAGCGACGTCAACACGATGCTGCTGGCATCCGGCTGTTCGGGGTCGAGCAGCCGCCGCGCGAATCGGCCGAACGGGCCTGGGTGGCGGCACGCCCAGCTTCCCAGGTAGCGTCCCGCCGCGCTCGACCACGCACCGGCATGCGAGACCAGGAACTCCATCGCGCGATAGCTCAGCCAGACGATGCCCACCAGCAACGCGATGATGACAACGAGGCGGAACGACACCGCGCCGGCCAGCAGCACCGAGGCGCCGAAGACCACGCCCGGCAGGATATGCGCGGGAGCCCACAGCAGCGCCGACAGTACATTCATGCCGTAGAAGCGCAGCGGCGTCATGCCCAGCATGCCTGCCACCACCGGCACGATCGCTCGTAGTGGTCCGACGAAGCGGGCGAACACGACACCTTTGGCACCATGTTTCTGAAAGAAACGGTGGCCGGCGTCGAGTATCTGCGGGTGGGTGCGAAACGGCCAGAACTGGACGATCCTGTCTTTGTAGCGGCTACCGATCCAGAAGCTCATGCCGTCCCCGGCGATGGCGCCGGCGATCGCCCACAGGAACACCCAGCCGAGGCTCAGTGAGCCGGTGCCGGCCAGTGCGCCGGCGAGGAACATCGCAGTGCTGCCCGGGATGAAGGTGCCGATGACGGCGACGGCCTCCAGGAAGGCCGCAAGAAAGACGACCGTGAGCATCCACGCCGGATGGCCGGCAAGCAGATGCAAAAGGTGGATGTAGGCGTGCTCCATCGTGCGCGATCAGCCGTTCTGGCGTAACGGTTGATCATAACGCGCACGGCGCTGCGCCACATTTTTGCCAACCGGCATCGGGCGACATGCCGGCGCACAATCTCACGAAGCCGTCAGCACATCGCCAGATGCGTTCGCCCCGCGTTTGCCCCGCGTTCGCCCGTTAAGAAGCCGTCAACGAATCGCCGGATACGTGGACCCGCTCGCCGATCTGAACGTCCGGTTGCGTCGGGTAGCTGAAGTTGCGGTAGCTGCCGTCCTGCATACGCACCTGGACCTGATAGGTGGTCTGCTTGCGCACGGCGTGCTCGATCCCGTTGCCGGCAAGACCCCCGCCGACAGCGCCTGCGATGGTGGTGAGAATCTTGCCCCGTCCGCCGCCGATCTGATTGCCGACGAGGCCGCCGGCGACCGCGCCACCCAGCGCGCCGAGCCCGGTGGTCGGCTCAGGCGCCTGCACCGTGTTGATGGCGACGACTTCGCCCGCATAAGGGTCGGCGACCGGCCTTGCCGGCGCGGGTTCATAGGGTGCCTGGTAGCCCTGATTGTTTGCGTACCTCGGTGTCTCCGCGGCGGGCGTGCTGTGCGTGTGATGCACGCGCGGCCGTGCCGGTGCGGCTTGCTGGACCGTTTGCTGGGCCGTCTGCTGAACCGGTTGCTGAACCGGTTGCTGAACCGGGGCCGCCTGGGGCGCGGCGACCGGAGCGCTGGCAACCTGCGCGGCGACCGTGGTGGCCGGCTGCGCGGGCTCGGTAACGGCGTGCGAGGTAGGCAGAAGGCCAGTCATCGCTGCGATGCCGGTGGCGCTCGCGAGGATGACGGCTACTGCTGCGCCGGCGACCAGGGGGTGGATACGGCTGCGCTGCGAATTACTGGAGGTGAGGTTCGTGTTCATTGCGGGCTCCGCGGGTAGATGCCTGCAATAACGCGGCAGCAGCGCGGCCGGTGGACGCCAGACGCACGCTGCTTTGTAAGCATTTGTACAAATTGCCGACGAAGATGGGCCGGTCAGATTTCGTCGGTAAATTCGTCGAGGAAGCGCTGCAGACGATTGTGGCGAATCTTCGCCAGACGCGCGCCGGTTGCTGTCTGGAAACCGGATGCTTTCAGCGATGAACAAAAGTGGCTGGCGGGCGGTCTTACCGTTTGACCGGGTTCCTTTGCGAGCGTCGTTGGCTCGACCTCGCTACGATGTGCGGGGAGCATGGGTCGGGCAATTCGACGGCATGATGGAGTGGGCTATGAAAATCGTGACAAAGACCCTGTTGGCCGCAGCGCTGATGATGGGTCTGACGGGCGCGGCTTGCGCTCAATCGGCAAACCTTAACGCCAATGGTATGGTCGGTTTGCAGGCAGGTGGGATGAATGGTGCAGGGCAGGGAACGGGTTTGGGGGCGGGCGCGGCCGGGCTGAGCCCAACGCCAGGCTTGGGCACCCTGGGCCACGCCCCAGCGATCGGAGGAGCCGGCGGCACTGGATCCGGCCCGGCGCTCAACAACATGCGGGCGAACGGCACCAGCCTGAATATGAGCCCGGATCCTCGCGCACCGAACGTGACGGGAAAAGCGTTCGGACAGTAGTCGTCACTCAGCCCGAACCAGTTGCAGAACGATGCGCTTCGCCGACTTGAGATGTTCCGCCGTCATCGATCGCGCGAGGCGTGCGTTGCCGGTCTCGCATGCTTCGAGAATCTTGAGATGCTCGTCCTGGAACGCCGGTGTATCGGCGAGCAGCGTGCTTTGCAATCGCTCGTAGCGCTCGACCTGAGCGCGCAGCTCGCGGATCGCTTTCAATTGCCGGCTGTTTGCACACGGCCGGTATAGCAGTTCATGAAATTCGCGATTCAGTTCACCCTGTCTTTGCGCGGTATCGGCATCTCCCAGAAGCCGATGAACGAGTTCGGCGCGGGATAACGTCTCACTGTCCATGCGTTTGACCGCGTGGAAAATGGCGTCGCCTTCGAGCAAGATGCGCAGGCCGTAAATCTCGTCCAGGTCCGACTCGGTCAAGGTGCGCACGACCGCCCCGCGATTGCGCATGAGTTCAACCAGTCCTTCGCCCTCGAGCTTTTGTATCGCCTCTCTCATCGGCACCCGGCTCACGCCGAAGCGATCGGCGAGTTCGCGCTCGACCAGCCGTGCGCCATCCTCCAGTTCGCCGGTCGCGATCAGTTCGCGTAGTGAGGCGGCGATGGCATCGGCCGTCGAATCCAGTTTGTGGTCCATGTGCGTCGAGTTCCTGTCGTTTGGAATAATGGTATACCAAAACGGGTGCGCGCATTTAGAATGCGCCTGTTGCGAAATCAAATCCGGGTCAACAGCGAAGGAGATTGGCATGGCGTACGGCGAGCACAAATACGCGGTATCGGTGCAATGGACAGGCAACCGCGGCAGCGGCACCTCGGGATACCGTGAATACGGTCGAGACCACATCATCGCCGCGGGAAACAAGCCTGACATTCCCGGGTCATCGGACGCCGCATTTCTCGGCGACGCGAACCGGTGGAACCCGGAAGATCTGCTGGTCGCCTCAGCGTCCGCCTGTCACAAGCTCTGGTATCTGCATCTTTGTTCGGATGCGGGCATCGTTGTTTTGAGCTATCGCGACAACGCGGAAGGCACGATGCTCGATAGTCCGGAGCAGGGCCGCTTTTCACAGATCGTTCTGCGGCCGCACGTCGTCATTCAGGCAGGCGGCGACCTGGAGCTGGCTGGGCGTTTGCATCATACGGCCCATGAGAAGTGCTATATCGCGAACTCGGTCAACTTTCCGATTCTGTGCGAACCGGCTATCGAGACGGATGGGAACTGACGCTTGTGCGGTGCAAGTGATTCAGCATGGCGAGCGTTCGGCATCGCATTGCCAATTGCTTCACACCTTCATGTGCGCCGCACCATGCCATCAAAAATGATGGATTTATCGAAGTAAAAAAACTTGCATTTCGCGCAGAAAAAGCTACCTTCATAAAACAAAACGACTTCTGGCTCGGCACCGGAGGAGACACATGCCGGCTACACGTATGATGATTGCGCGTCGTGCGGGCGTTAGCGTGGCCACGGTCGATCGTGTGTTGCGCGACGATCAGGCCGTGCGTCCGGAAACTGCCGAGCGCGTTCACCTTGCGCTGGCCACGCTGCGCGACGAACGCGCGAGTCGCGGCCGCCCGGCGAAGGCCGGTTCGTTTCGCGTCGCCTTTGTGCTTCCCCAGATCAACTCGCGCTTTCTCGATCATGTCGAGCGCGGTATCGCGCTCTCCGCCAGCTTCTTTCGCGAACACCGCATCATCCCTTCGTTCTATCGCTGCGATTTTTCCAGTCAGCGCGACACGGCCACATTCGCCGAACAGGTGGCCAGCTACGACGCGCTCGTGCTCGTGCCGCTCGACTATCCATGGGTAGAACGTCTGATCGAAGACATGAGCGCGGCGAACGTGCCTGTCGTCACGGTGTTCTCCGATCTGCCGTCGAGCCGCCGCGCCGCGTACGTCGGCGTCGATAACCGGGTTGCCGGTCGCACGGCCGGCTTGTTGATGGGCAGATTTCTCGGCTCCCGCATTGGCACGGTGGCGGTGCTTTCCGCCTCGTCACGCCTGCATGATCAACTGGAGCGGCGCACTGGTTTTTCGCAGGTTCTGGAAGAGGACTTTCGCAATCTGCGCTGGATCGCCGAGCCCGATTTCGCCGAAGACGACGACGGTGCGGGTCTCGCCGCTCAGGGTTTGCTGGCACGCCATCCGGATCTGGTCGGCGTCTATGCGACGGGCGGCGGCATCTCCGGGATTGCCGCGGCATTGCAGGAATCCGGCGACAAGGCCCGTCTGATTGTGATCGGCCATGAATGCACCGCGGAGACCCGCAGCCAGCTCACCGAACGCGCGATCGATGTGATTCTCGATCAGGACGTGCGAGGCATCGTGCACTGGGCCGGCCTTGCCGCGATTAATTTTCTTAACGACGTGCGTGGCGCGCTCGCCATCCCAACGCCGGAAACCCGAATTTATCTTCGTGAGAATGCGCATGCCTGAAGCTCGCGACACGCGGATTGCCGTCTGAATCCGCTGGAGCCGAAACGCGGTGCCCGGCGCATGGGCGCTGTTCCATATCAGGTTGGAGACCCGAGAAAGACAAGGAGAAGACACATGTTACGTCTTACGTCAGCAAGGGTAGTGGCGGCAGCCATCGTATCGCTGGGATTCGGCATGGCGACGGGCGCGCAGGCGCAGGGCAAGCAGTTGACATTATGTTGGGCGGCATGGGATCCAGCCAACGCACTCGTCGAACTGTCGAAAGATTTCACGAGCAAGACCGGCATCAAGATGAAGTTCGAGTTCGTGCCGTGGACCAGTTACGCCGACCGCTTCATCAATGAACTTAATTCGCATGGCAAACTATGCGATCTGATCATCGGCGATAGCCAGTGGATTGGCGGCGCGGCGGTTAATGGGCACTACGTCAAGCTCAACGATTTCTTCGTGAAGAACAAGATATCGATGGACGACTTCGTGCCGGCGACCGTGGTCGGTTACTCGGAGTGGCCGAAGAATACGCCGAACTACTGGGCATTGCCGGCAATGGCCGACGCGGTCGGCTGGACATATCGCAAGGACTGGTTCGCGCGCCCGGAGTTGCGCGCGGAGTTCAAGCAAAAATATAAACGCGAACTCGAACCGCCCACCACGCTGGATGAGCTCAAGCAAACCGCCGAGTTCTTCCAGGGCCGCAAGATCGACGGCAAGACCGTGTACGGCGCGTATATCTTCACCGAGCGCGGTTCCGAAGGCATCACGATGGGCGTGACCAACGCGCTCTATAACTTCGGCTTCGAATACGAAGACCCGAAGAAGCCTTATCACCTGGACGGCTTCGTCAATTCACCGGGCGCGATCAAGGGGTTGGAGTTCTATAAGGCGCTCTACAAGTGTTGCACGGCACCGGGAATGACCAACGCGTACATGCAGGAAGGACTCGACGCGTTCAAGTCAGGCCAGGTGGCGATGCAGATGAACTGGTTTGCGTTTTTCCCGGGACTCTATAAAGACCCGAACGTCGGCGGCGACAAGATCGGGTTCTTCGTCAATCCGCGTGAATTGAAGCAGTTCACACAGTTGGGCGGGCAGGGCATCTCGGTCGTTTCGTACTCGGATCATAAAGACGACGCGCTCGAGTACATCAAATGGTTCGCGCAGCCGGATGTCCAGAAGAAATGGTGGCAATTGGGCGGTTATTCGGCGGCGAAGTCGGTGGTCGATGCCCCGGACTTCCCAAAGAGCGCCCCGTTTGCACCGGCCTTCCTGAAGTCGATGGCGATCGTGAAGGACTTCTGGGCGGAGCCCGCTTACGCCGAACTGCTGCTCGACATGCAAAAGCGCGTGCATGATTACGTGGTGGCCGATAAGGGCACGGCCAAGGAAGCGCTCGATCTCCTGGTCAAAGACTGGAACAAGGTCTTCAAGGCCGAAGGCAAGAACTAGCGCGTTTCCCGACTGGACCGGCGCCGCCTGCACGGATTGCCGCCGGTCCGCTTAAAGGAGTCAGGCATGTTGGCAAACAAGCCTTTTCCGTCGGCTGGGCTCGAGTCAGGCGCACGGGCGCGCGTGAGCACGCGCCTGGCCGGGCTATCGGACCGAACCATTGCGTGGCTGTTCATTCTTCCGACGATCCTGCTGCTGCTCGCCATCAACATCTTCCCGTTGATCTGGGCATTGCGTCTCTCGTTCACGAATTTCAAGTCGAATATGCCGAGCGTGCCGGCGCACTTTGTCGGCATCGACAACTACGTCGATATTCTCACCGACGAAGACATCTGGTACGCCATGCAAGTCACGGCGCGTTTCGTGTTCTGGTCGGTCGGACTGGAGGTGCTGCTCGGCTTCGGCCTCGCGTTGCTGATCAACCGGCAGTTCCGCGGGCATAGTTTCTGGACCACGTTGATCCTGCTGCCAATGATGCTTTCGCCCGCCGTCGTGGGCAATTTCTGGACCTTTCTGCTGCAACCGCAAACGGGTCTTTTCAACGATATCGTCAGCTTCTTCACGGGCATTGCTCCCGGGTCGTTCCAGATGATCGGCGACGTCTCGCTTGCACCGTGGACCATCGTGATGGTCGATACGTGGATGTGGACACCTTATGTGATGCTCATCTGCCTCGCGGGTCTGCGTTCGATTCCCGACTACATCTACGAAGCGGCGGAAGTGGATCGCGCCACGCCGTGGCGGCAGTTCTGGTCGATCACGCTGCCGATGACCTTGCCGTTCCTGATGCTGGCGGTGCTGTTTCGCGGCATCGAGAACTTCAAGATGTTCGACATGGTGAACCTGCTGACTTCCGGCGGACCGGGTTCGGTAACCGAAACCGTGTCGATCACGCTAAAGCGCGCCGCATTCGAGAAGTGGCAGACCGGCTATTCGTCGGCGCTGGCCATCATTCTCTTCGTGACGGTGTTCGGTGCGGCGAACATCTATGTGAAGGCACTCAACCGGGTGAAACAACGATGAGACCGACTGCCAGTCAATACTCGGTGGTGGCGTCGTCGCCGCGCGCCAAGCGCTTCGCCGCCGCGGCCGTCATCACGTATGCATTGCTCGCCACCTTGCCGATGGTCTGGATCTTCCTGACGAGCTTCAAGACCCAGGAAGACGCGATCGCCTATCCGCCAGTCGTGCTGTTCCAGCCGTCCATGGAAGGCTACGTGAACCTGTTTACGATCCGTTCGCGGCAGACGCCGGAATTCATCGCCAGTCTGCCGCCTGCGCAAACCTGGTATGAGCGCGACGTGCGCAAGCGCAGCATGGTGATCGCGGGTCCGTCGAAGGTGTTGCCGCGCTTCGTCAATTCGCTCGTGATCGGATTCGGTTCGACTTTCCTCGCGGTGTTTCTCGGCACGCTCGCGGCGTATGCCTTTTCGCGTTTCAAAGTACCGCTCGCCGACGACCTGCTGTTTTTTATTCTGTCGACTCGTATGATGCCGCCGATAGCGGTCGCGATTCCGATCTACCTGATGTATCGCGCGTTGGGCCTGAGCGACAGCTATGTCGGCATGATCGTGCTTTATACGGCAGTGAATGTCTCGTTGGCGGTGTGGCTGCTGAAGGGCTTCATGGACGAGATTCCGCGCGAATACGAAGAGGCGGCGCTGGTAGACGGCTACACACGTCTGCAGGCCTTCGTCAAAGTCGTGCTGCCGCAGGCAATCACCGGCATTGCGGCAACCGCGATTTTCTGTCTGATCTTCGCGTGGAACGAGTATGCGTTCGCGTCTTTGCTGACGAGCGGCGATGCGCAGACCATGCCGCCGTTCATTCCGTTCATCATCGGCGAAGGCGGGCAGGACTGGCCCGCTGTTGCGGCGGCGACCACGCTATTCGTACTGCCGATTCTCTTCTTTACTGTCGTGCTGCGCAAACATCTATTGCGCGGTATCACATTTGGAGCGGTGCGCAAATGAAACGTGATTTCGTTCTCACGCAGGGGCGCTGGCTGCGCCGCAGCTATAGCGAAACGGCCTCCACCGTGCTGATCGGCGCCGGCATGGCGATGCTGGTTCAGCCGTTTTCGCTGGCGCTGTTCACGTGGTCGTTTCCGGTCATTCTGGTGGGCGCACTTGCGTTCCTCGTGACGAGCCATTTCCCGGAATAGCGCCATGTCGACCATCGTGCTTGCCAACCTCCATAAACGTTTCGACGATTTCGTCGCGGTGCGCGGCACCAGTCTGACGATCGATGCGGGACGCTTTGTCGTACTGCTCGGTCCGTCGGGCTGCGGCAAGACCACCACGCTGCGGATGATCGCCGGGCTCGAGTTGCCGACCTCAGGGCAGATTCTGATCGACGGCGAAGACGTGACAGCGCTGCGTGCACGTCAGCGCGATATCGCGTTCGTGTTTCAGATGTTCGCGCTGTATCCGCATATGACGGTGCGCAACAACATTGCGTTTCCGCTGAAGAACGAGCATGTGTCGCGCAAGGAAATCGCGACGCGGGTCGATGCGGTCGCACGCATGCTGCGCATCGAGGACATTCTCGATCGCAAAACAGGCGGCCTGTCGGGCGGTGACCGGCAGCGCGTCGCCCTCGGCCGCGCGATCGTGCGGCAGCCGAAGGCTTTTCTGATGGACGAGCCTCTTGGGACGCTCGATGCGGACTTCCGCGAGCTGATGTGTCTTGAACTGCGCAAGCTGCATAACGCGCTCGCGGCAACGACGGTTTATGTGACGCACGACCAGAGCGAAGCAATGGCGATGGCCGACGACATTGTCGTGATGAACAAGGGCGAAGTGCTGCAAGCCGGGCCGCCACATGAGATTTATCATTTTCCGGCCACCGTGTTCGTCGGCAACTTTATCGGCAGTCCGCCGATGAACTTCCTGCCGGTCGATCGCGGTGTCGATGCGGGTAGCGAAGCGGTACAACTTCACGGCGCCGCAGTGCCTGTACCACGTTGCGAGGCGGCGGCCGAGCGTGTTCTGCTTGGCATTCGCCCGGAGCATGTGGTGATCGACGAGCGCGGCCCACTGCGCGGCAAGGTCATCGCCGATGAATATCTCGGCTCGCATCAGGTGCTGGTGATTGAGACCGCGTTGGGCGTCGTGCGCGTGCGGGCGGGCAAGGACGACGGTTTGCCTGCCGGATCGCCGGTCGGTTTGTCGTTTCGCAAGGAGCGCACACTGCTGTACGACGCGCAAACGGGCCGCCTGCTGCCACGCGCCGCTCAAACGATTCCCGCATACGGAGAGGCTCATGGCTGAAATCCAGTTGCGCAATGTATCGAAACGGTTTGGCGACATCCGCGCTGTCGACGATCTTTCGATCGACGTCGATGATGGCGAGTTCATCGTGTTGCTTGGGCCGAGCGGTGCAGGCAAGACGACTACGCTGCGTCTGATTGCCGGGCTGGAACGACCGGATACCGGCGATGTACTGATCGATGGCGCCATTGCTACGGGCGTGCATCCATCGGATCGCGACGTCGCGTTTATCTTCCAGCAATACTCGCTCTATCCGCATCTGACTGTGTTCGGCAATCTGGCTTTTCCGCTGCGCTCGCCAAGAAGGCGCAGCAGCGAGACCGAGGTGCGCGCGCGAGTCCACGCGGTGGCCGAGATGCTGCATATGGAATCGAAGCTCGACAATATGGCGACACACCTCTCAGGCGGCGAAATGCAGCGCGTGGCGATAGGGCGTGCGCTCGTGCGGCAACCCAAGGCATTTTTGATGGACGAACCGCTGTCGTCGCTCGATGCAAAGCTGCGCGAAGAGTTACGTATCGAACTCAAACGCCTGCATCGCACGATCGGCGCAACGATTGTTTACGTTACGCACGATCAGGTTGAAGCGACGACGCTCGCGGATCGTATCGGCATTCTCGAACATGGGCGTCTGGTACAGCTCGGCACGCCCCGCGAGGTATACGGCAATCCGGTTTCGCTCAGTGCAGCGCAGCGGCTGGGCTCTCCGCCGATCAACCTGCTGCCGCCGGCGCTGTTCGATTCGGCGCATATGCCGGCGGGTACGGCCACAGTGGCAATCCGTCCCGAAGACGTGGTGCTGCATGACGGCGACACGCGGGATCAACGCGATGTTTCAGGTGCACAGGACGCATTGAATCTGAAGGTGCTCGAATATTCGCCGCTGCGGCACCTGCTGATCCTCGATCGCGCGGGAACCGCCGTCGTGGCAACGACAGTGGCGGAGCGCAATTTCACGCCCGGGCAATCGGTCGGCGTTTCGCTGCCGGCGCGCAGCCTTTTATATTTCCGAGCCGACGGCAGGAGGATAGCGACATGAACGGCAAAACGGTCATGGCGTGCATCGACGCCGCATATGCGTCGCTGAAGGAACATACCGA
The DNA here is from genome assembly GCF_050434225.1 of Paraburkholderia sp. GAS32. NCBI lineage: Bacteria > Pseudomonadati > Pseudomonadota > Betaproteobacteria > Burkholderiales > Burkholderiaceae > Paraburkholderia > Paraburkholderia sp. GAS32. Next base: position 51,565 of record NZ_JBNPVS010000044.1, read on the forward strand.
CGAGATCGCTTTGCTCGACCAGCAGATCGGCGATGGCGATCACATCTTCAATCTGCTGCGAGGCATGGAGGCCCTGCTCGCGGTGAGGTCGGACATCGAAGCCGCAGCATTCGGCCCCGCGCTGGAAATCGCGGCATCCAAGGTCCTTTCGACGGTGGGCGGATCGTCGGGGCCATTGTTCTATTCGCTGCTGAGCGGCATGTCTAAAGCTTCCGAACGGCATGCACCGGATACAGCGGGCTTTGCGCACGTTTTTGCCGCGGGGGTCGAAGCGGTCGGTCAACGCGGCAAGACCGGCGTCGGCAGCAAAACGATGATGGACGTCCTGATCCCGGTCGCGAAGCGCTTCGACGAACTGGCCGCACAGGGCGCGACATCACAAGAGGTGCGCGATGCGTTGCCGCGGGTCGCGGAGGAAAACATGCTCGCTACCCGCGATATGCTGGCGACCAAAGGGCGGGCGTCGTTTCTCGGCGAACGTTCGCGTGGACACATCGATCCGGGAGCGCGTTCGAGTCAGATCATGATTGCGTCGGTATGCGCGCGCCTGGCGCTTCATAACGAGTGAAGGAGCGAGAGACCGTGAAAAAATTCATCAATGATGTGGACGATTTTCTCGCCGAGAGTCTGGCGGGGTTCGCCGCTGCGCACAGCGACCTGGTCGTGCTGAACAATGAGCCGGTGTTTGTGCGTCGCAAGGCGTTGAAGCCCGGCAAGGTTGCGCTGATTTCGGGTGGCGGCTCTGGCCATGAGCCTCTGCACTCAGGCTTCGTCGGCTATGGGATGCTCGATGCGGCCTGTCCGGGGCAGATTTTCACGTCGCCGACACCCGATCAGATGATGGCCGCAGCAAGGGCTGTCGATACCGGTGCCGGCGTGCTTTTCATCGTGAAGAACTACTCCGGTGACCTGATGAACTTTGAAATGGCGTCGGAGATGTCCGAGGTGCCGAATGCAATGGTGCTGATCAACGACGACGTGGCCGTGGAGAATTCGAGTTACACGACAGGGCGGCGCGGCGTGGCCGGCGCGGTGATCGTCGAGAAACTGGTTGGCAGTATGGCGGAGAGCGGCGCGGATCTCGAGCAATGCAAGGCCTTTGGCGACCGCATCAACAAGCGCACCGCGTCGATGGGTGTGGCGTTCACCAGTTGCACGGTGCCGGCGGCCGGTACGCTAACGTTCAAAATCGGCGACGACGAGATCGAAGTGGGTGTCGGCATTCATGGTGAGCCTGGGCGTCGGCGCGCGAAGTTCGCACCCGCTGACGCGATTGCGGGCGAGTTGCTGACGGCGATTGCTGAAGATCTGAAGCCGGCGGCACATGCTGAATTACTTGTGCTCGTCAATGGGCTCGGTGGTACGCCGCTTGGAGAACTGTATCTGCTCTTCAATTCCACGCGTACGTGGCTCGAGCAGCGCGGGCTGAATATCGGCCGGGTGCAGGTAGGCGCGCTGACGACTTCGCTGGAGATGGCCGGTGCATCGATCACACTGTGCGTGCTCGACGATGAGATGAAGCGCCATTGGGACAGCGCAGTGCATACGCCGGGACTACGCTGGGGCGTGTAATGCGAAGGTCTGCCGTTTGCCCGCCGCTCACCGGAGTAACCGTGAGCAGGCGGGCAGCATTGGTTTAATGCAGCAACGTCATCTGCACGACCTTCACGACAACGAGTGCGACCGCCACGATCAGATAGCCGCGCAGCACGCCCATCCAGATGCGTTTGGATAGCGTCAGTTGCGGTGCCGGCAGTTCTTCCAGGGGTGGCATGCGCCACATATTGCGTGCTTCTTTCGAAAACTGCTGCTCGCCAGCGGAAGCCTGGGCGACCGCGGAAGCCGCTGTATCCGTCGATGCGAGCCGCAGCCTGCGAACCGTCACGGTTGCAGCGTAGCCGACCACGGCCAGTAGCGTGCCGCCGGCCAGTACTTCAATGATTGCTTCGCCGGTAATGTCCGGATACATCACCGATGCAGTCAGGATGATTGAGAGCATGACGAGCACCCAGACAACTGCGCCTGTAAAGAAGTTGAGCTTCTTCGAGTTCACCCACGGACCAAGAACCGCACGGTCGTTGCACAACAGCAGCAGAAATACGGTCGCGCTCGGGAGCAGCACGCCTGCGAGCGTCTGCACGGCTTCAGTCAGAAGACCGAGCGGGCTGCCGGGAATCAGGACCAGCGTCGCTGCGGCCGCGATGATGCCGAAGTAGACGACGTAAAAGCCCTTCGCGTCCGTCACGCCGCGGTGCAGCGAGTGGCGAATCTTGAACACGTCGCCGATTGCGTAAGCGGTGGAGAGCGAGACGGCGGCCGCGCCAATGATGCAGGCGTCGAGCAGAGCAACCGCGAAGAGAACCGCGGGTGTGCGGCCGGCATATTTTTCGAGGCTGGCGATCACGCCGCCGGCATCCGTGAAATTGCCGAACTCGGGTTTGCCTGCGAACAGTGCAGAGCAGAACGAGATCATGGCCACCGCGCCGATCATCACGAATACGATGCCGATCCACAAGTCGGCTTTCTCATACTTCATGAAGCGCGGCGTGATGCGTTTATCCACGATATAGCTCTGCTGGAAAAACAACTGCCACGGCGCGACAGTGGTGCCGACAATGCCGATCACGAGCAGCATCACATCGCTCAGTTTCGAATTGGCGGGCCAGTTCGGAATCAGGAAGTCGTGCGCCATCTGGCCGACCGGCGGATGAATCGACACCAGTACGGGCACCAGCAACAGGCTCAACAGACAGAGCGCGACCGCAAAGCGCTCGAAGCGCCGGAAGTTGCCCGTACTGACTGCGGCCATTGTCACTGCGGCGGCGATGCAGACCCCGGCCACTTTCGAAATGCCGAAGAAATCCAGCACGAACGTGATGCCGATGAACTCGGTCACGATAGTGAGCGCGTTCAGGATGAACAGGTCGACGACGCTGAATGCCCCCCAGAACTTGCCGAAGCGCTCGAAGATCAGCCGGGCATGGCCGACGCCGGTCACGGCGCCGAGACGCAGCACCATTTCCTGATTGACGAAGAGAACGGGCACTAGCAGCAGCATGGTCCACAGCAAGGTGGTGCCGTAATTCTGTCCCGCTTGCGTGTAGGTGCCGAAGGCGCCGGCGTCGTTGTCGCCGACCATCACGATGAGGCCGGGCCCAAGGATCGCAAGCAGCGTTCGGATGCGGGCCCACCAGTTGTTGCGAGGCGCGGTATCGTGGTGCGCGATGGTGCCGAGCGCGCCTTTGATGTCGCCGAGATGGGCTTCGTCGAGAACGGCGCTGCGTGGCGGTGAGACATTGATTGGAGTGGACATTTTTGGCCGCCTGAGTAGATGTGGTTTGTATGCAGTGGCGCGTCTTCGGGATCCGCAGCGCGAGTGTCGTCGAATGGGGTCGAGCGACGGCGGCGCATGCGGATCGCGAAGGCGTGCGGGTGCTGACAGTGCCTAATTACGAAGCCGGGTTCGAGATGAGCGCTTTGACGCGCTGCCAGGACACGGCGAGCCAGTGCGGCTTGATGCTGTGAAGCGCGAGTGCAGCGTCGCTGTGAATATGCGCTTGCTGCAGGGTCGGTACGAGGACGGCGATGTACATGGTATTTCTCCGGTGCGTATGGCTTGACGCGGGTTGCGGAAAGCCAACAGACACGGAGCGCGGCCGGCACTACGCGCGCGGCGGCGAACGTCTACTTGCTTTCCTCAGGCAAATGAAAAATTGCGTGGCAATTGAGCGGCATAAGGGATAACTGTCACTGTCCGGCATGGCGGCTCCTTATCGGTTTTGTTTATCTGCGTTGCTTATCGACGTTGCTAATCTGCGTTCGTTAAGTACGTGCTCGTCCACGCGCTCGACCGCACCGGAATTCGAATGGATCGAACCGGCGTGAGCGAACGCTGCCGCGAGTGGATGCTCGCGACGCGATGCCATATGGTTGCGGGACGTGCGTAAGCACGGCGCGGCCGAATGGCGCTAGTTAAGGTGCACGGGGTGAGTTACTACGGCGCGCACCGTCTGCCTGCTGGCGAGACGGCGGCTGAGAAAAGAGAGCGCGGGCGTCGGGCCGGTCAGGCAGTGAAACTGTTCGAAAATCGACTACTGCTGATGTCCAAGGCAATGGCCCCGTTTGTGATGACTGGCGAATTTTATGCACTCCCGCAAGCAGAAGTCAACATGCTTCGTTAAGCGAAGCAAATATTCTTTTTTTATGCGTGCGGCAACGCACTTCGCTATTGCTGGCAAGGCTGAGTCTTTCAGAAGTGACAGGAAGGACAGGGGAATGAAGGGCGCGGATGCAGCGGTGGATAGGGCAACGGCAGGGCAACGGCTGGGGCAGGTGACGGGCTCGCCAGCAAATTCGGAGTGCGATCTCTTTTGTGTGATTTTTACTTGCGATTTTATAAGTGTGCCGAATACAATCCGCCCGTCTCAGCAAAAGGAGTCCCCCGTGGACACATGCTCCAGTAGTGGAAGTCCGATGCCGGTCTACGCCGGCGCAGTACCCGCGAGTTAGCAGCAGGATTACTCCTTCGCCGCTAACTCGCTCCGTTCGGGTTAGCGCGCGTCTTCAGTGACCGGTTCCAGCCGGTCTGCCAGTCGCACGCTCCCTCTGTTTGATCGGTATCGCATTGTTTGCGAGACCCGGTCACGTCTTCGTACATCGCCCGGTTTTGCCGGACCCGATGGGAGTGAGCTTATGTTCGTCAAATCGTTGTCGTATCGTTCTTTGGCGCGCCGCGCGCGCGGCGCTCAGACTTGTCTCACGCAGAAAGTCCCTGAAAGAGCGGGGTGGTGGATGTCGGGCGGCCACGTCGGGCTGACGTTTCTGTTGTCGGTCGGCGTGGCGCCGTCCGTGCTGGCACAGACGCCGGTAGTGGATCCGGTGCCCGCCTCGGATCAGGCGCCTGCCGCAGTTCAGTCTCCGGCCGCAGGGCAGACGTCTGCCGCTGAGCAGACCCCTGCCGCGCCCACCGGACTCTGGGAACGTTCGAATCTGCTCGACGACATGGGCGGGCTGCGCCCCTGGCTCGGCAACTACGGCGTGACCTTCAACCTGCAGGAAACCAGCGAGTATCTGAACAACCTGTCGGGCGGCGTCAAACGAGGCGGCGCTTACGATGGACTGACCCAGTTCGGTATCGTCGTCGACACGGAAAAAGCGGTGGGACTGCCGGGTGGCACGTTTAATGTCTCGGCATTGCAGATTCACGGCAGCAATCTGAGCCAACGGAATCTGCAGACCCTGCAAAGCGCTAGCGGTATCGAGGCCGACGACACGACGAGACTATGGGAGCTCTGGTATCAGCAATCCCTGATCGGCGGAAAAGTGGACCTGAAGGTCGGGCAGCAGAGTCTCGACCAGGAATTCATGGTGAGCCAGTTCGCGACGCCGTTCGTCAACGCGACCTTCGGCTGGCCTGTGTTGCCGTCGGTCGATATGCCGGCGGGCGGCCCTGCCTATCCGCTGTCGTCACTCGGCGTGCGATTGCGCGCCAGGCCTTCGGATGCCTGGACTGTGATGGCTGGTGTCTTCGACGGCAATCCGGTGGGCAGCGAGACGGGCGACCCACAGCAACAGAACCGCCACGGCACGAATTTCAATCTGCGTGGCGGCGCGTTGTTCATCGGCGAGGTGCAGTACGCCATCAACCAGCCTGCGGCGAATCCCTCGGGTACGCAGGCAGCCGGTCTGTCTGGCACCTACAAGCTGGGCTTCTGGTACAACACGCAAAAATTTGCGGACCAGCGTTTCGACAGTGCCGGTTTGTCGCTGGCGAATCCGGCGAGCAGTGGCGTGCCGGCGAGTCACCGGGGCGATTACAGCTTCTACGCAGTGGCCGATCAGACGGTCTGGCAACGGGGCGGGGACAGTCCGCAGTCGGTGGGTCTTTTCGCGAGAGTCATGGGCGCGCCGGGTGATCGGAATCTGGTGCACCTCGGCGTGAATGCGGGTGTAACACTTAAAGCGCCGTTCAAAGGGCGTGACAACGACGTTGCCGGATTGGCCGTCGGTTACGCGAAGATCGGCTCGCGTGCTCAAGGGCTCGCGAGCGATACCGCCTCGCTGACGACACCGGGCTATCCATCGCGCAGCGCCGAGACTGTCGTCGAGGCGACCTACCAGTATCAGGTCGCACCGTGGTGGCAGTTGCAGGCGGACTTCCAATATGTGTTCCGGCCGGCGGGCGGTATTCCGGATCCGGGCAATCCGTCCCAACGCGTCGGTAACGAAGCGATCGTCGGGTTGCGGACCAATATCGTTTTCTGAGTGGACCGCCGGCCGTTTCAACGCGCTTCTGGACGCAGTGGCACGTTGAAGCCCGCAGGACCGGGTAGGGGGATGGGCGATGCGGCGTTGTGGGAATTCCAGTTCCATGACGTCGATACGCAACTAACGGTCAAGCCCCGCTCGCCTCCCCGAATAACGCGACGCCCGCCTCGGTGGAAACTGAAGACGGCCACCGCACGCGTCCTACGCAGCAGCTATGCAGTGAAGAGACCGGCTATGCCACTCACCGATTGCCGTCAAGCAGATCGCCAAGCAATTCGTCGAATGCGGCCTGCGCATCTTCGAGTTCCTGCAACGCAGCGTCGAACGTTTGCAGCGCGAACTGCGAAGGCTGGCCGCTGCCGGCCGGCGGGAATTGCGATTGCAGTGACGCGAAGGCCGCCTTTACCCGCGTGGTTGCAGTCAAGACGCGCTCCATCGCGGCTGATTCTTCGGCTCTCGCCTGTTCGTGATCCATGAAAACTCCGTGCTCGTCTGGTCGGCTCGCGCCGTATCAAATGCGTGACTATGCCACGTCCGCAGTCAGGACAGCGGCAGGCCGCCGTTAGCCTTGATTTCCCGGAGTGACAACGCCGATTCCACCGAAGTCACGCCCGGCAGGCTGCGCATCTCATCGCGCATGAACGTGCCGTAATCGTCGAGATCGCGCGCGACCACCTGCAGAATATAGTCGGCGCTGCCCGACACGTTGTGGCACGCCAGAATTCGCGGGATTGCCTGGACCTCGCGTTCGAAACGGGTGGCCACCGCGCGGTCGTGCACGGCAAAACGCACATAGACGAACGCGACGACGCCGAGGCCGAGGGCGGAGCGCGAAAGCATCGCGCGGTACTGATCGATATAGCCGTCGTTTTCGAGGCGCTTGAGGCGGCGGGCGCAAGGTGTCTCGCTCAGGCCGACCATGTCGGCGAGCCGTGCATTCGACATGCGGCCGTCGTTCTGCAGCGCGGCGAGGATCGCGCGGTCTGTTTTATCGAGGTCGGTTGTCATGGCTTTGGGGTGTTGACAGTGCGTTGGCGGAAAACATGGCTCGGGAGTGGAATGTTAGCGTATTCCTTCAAAGATGAGGACGCTGCTCCTGTATTTCGCCAGCAAACCCTCCGCCGACGACGGCAAGATAGAGCCCTTGAAAACAAGAGGCTTCTATGATTTCCGCACACCTTCTGGTCGTTTATATCGCTGCGTTGTTTGTGGTTTATGCCGTGCCTGGGCCCGACATGGCGCTGGTTCTGCAGACCAGCATCGGACGCGGCGTGCGCAGTGGCTTCGCCGCGGCTGGCGGCCTTGGGGTGGCGCGGGCCACGCACGTCACATTGTCGGCATGCGGGGTGGCGGCGCTGCTGCGCAGTGCGCCCTGGTTGTACGACGTGGTGCGTTACGGCGGCGCGGTTTATCTCGCGTGGGTTGGTATCCAGATCTTCCGTTCACCGGTGTTCGCATTGCCCGAAGGTGGTGTGATGGGCGCCGAGTCGCGGCCGTTGCGGACCGCTTTCGTCAAGGGCTTGCTGACCAATCTGTTGAACCCGAAAGCACTGTTGTTCTGCTCGGTGTTATTGCCTCAGTTCGTGCGTCCTGTAGCCGGACCGGTTGCGCTGCAGATGGTCGAACTAGGTTTGGTGCTGCTCGCCATCGGCGCATGTTTCGACATCGCGTACGCGATTGGCGCGGCGCGCATTGCCGGCTGGATGCGGGCTCATCCTCTCGCGCAGACACTGCAGCGTTGGACTTTCTCAGCGGCGCTGATCGGCTTTGCGTTGCGGCTTTCGCTGGACTGACTGACTTCCGGACTTCCGGATGTCGGCACACGGTGATGCGATGCCCACGACAGGTAGCGAATAGAGTGGCGCGACGCGACTGTCGACGCATGCATCATGCCCGCGCGCTAAGTGATTGTGTTAATAAAGCCGATAGACAGCCGCGTACCGTCCCGCGGCAACACAACCGCTCGCTTCTATCTGTCGATGAAAACTTTTCTGCTTTATGCCGTGACCGCCATTGCCGAGATCGTTGGGTGCTATTTGCCCTGGCGTTGGCTGAAGGAGGGGGGCTCCATCTGGCTGCTGGTGCCCGGCGCACTCAGCCTCGCATTGTTCGCCTGGCTGCTGACGCTGCACGGCACCGCCGCAGGCCGCGTATATGCGGCTTACGGCGGTGTGTACGTGGCAGTGGCGATCGTGTGGCTATGGGGTGTCGACAAAGTGCGCCCCACGCTGTGGGATGCGGCCGGTGTGGCATTCACCCTGGCCGGCATGGCGATCATCGCGTTCCAGCCGCGTGTTTGACGCCGCACGTGTACTGCTCGTGCTCGTACGCGCTTCATGAGCGGTTCATGCGCCGGTTCGCACGCGGCCGATGTGCGGCTCATGTGCAGTTCATGTCGCAATCACATGGCACTCACGCCACAGCGCATACGCCTTCTTACTTGATGCCGCCCAGATAGTCGAGCTTGCCAAGTTCGACACCGTTGTGACGCAGAATGTCGTACGCCGTCGTGACATGAAAATAAAAATTCGGCAGCACGAAACCGAGCAGATATGACAGGCCCGTGAACTCGATCGGGCCAACGCGCATTTTCAGTGTGATCGGACGTTCTTCAGATCCGTCGATCTGTTGCGGATTGAATTCCTTCAGATAATCAATCGTCTTTTGAAGGCGAGCATCGAGTTCTTCGAAGGTCTGTTCGACGTCGTCGTACTTCGGTGCTTCGACGCCGGCCAGACGGGCGGCGCAGCCCTTCGCCGTGTCGCTCACGATATAGACCTGGCGCAATAGTGGCAGCATGTCCGGCGCGAGCCGCGCGTTCGTGAGCACGGACGGGTCGATCTGTTTCTCTGCAGCGTGCGCCTCGGCCTTGCCGAGGATGACTTGCAGGTTAGTCATGCCGCGCACCAGCACGGGCAATGACGCTTGATACATCGAAATTGACATGGGGTTCCTCTGATTCTTCGATCGTGCGCGCGGGTGGCGCGCGAGGCGCTGCAACGGCTGGATTGCCGCTTCAGCATGATAGCGCGGGTGCTGCGCGATGCGCATTGATCGAACGCGGCGTTAGCCATTCGGACAACTGCCGCGCGCGCCGGAACTGTGTTCGAATGCATGGGTCGGACGATTTGGCGAAGTTCTTGAAACAGCAATCCGCCGCTGGCCACGCGGCGGTGAGTTCGTGCAGGCGCGTGCCGTGCCTGGGGTCTGCTTTGCGGCCCGCGCCGTCACGCTAACAGGAGAATCGACACCATGGTCAATAGACAACCGCTGCCGGGAAGCGAGCGCACGGCGGAACAAGGTTCGACAGTCGTTGGGCAATGCGATCCGGCAGAACGGATCGAGGTTTTCGTGATGCTGCGCCGTCAACACCAGGCGCAGTTCGACGCACTGATGAGCAAGATCGAAGCGGGCGACCCGAGCGTCAAACCTCTATCGCGGGAGGCCTTTGCAAGAGATTACAGCGCCGCTCCGGACGACATCGCCAAGGTCAAAGCCTTTGCCACTGCACACGGCCTGACGGTGGTGCGGGAAGATCCGGCAGCGCGCCAGGTGGTGCTGAACGGCACGATCGCGCAGTTCCAGACCGCCTTTGGCGTCAAGCTGGAACACTACCAGCACCACACGGCGGGCCAGTTCCGCGGCCGCACCGGCACGATCAGTGTGCCGGACGATCTGCACGGCATCGTGCAAGCCGTGCTCGGCCTTGATAACCGGCCTCAGGCGCGGCCGCACTTTCGCATCCGGCCGCCGTTCCAGCCGGCCAAAGCGCATCAGGCGTCCTTTACGCCGCTGCAGCTCGCGTCGCTGTATCAGTTTCCGCAAGGCGACGGCAGCGGCGAATGCGTTGGCATCATCGAACTTGGCGGCGGGTACAACACGTCCGACCTCACGAGTTACTTTGCGAGCTTGGGCGTCGCTTCACCCAAGGTGAAATCTGTCGGTGTCGATCAGGGCAGCAATCAGCCGAGCGGCGACCCGAACGGGCCCGACGGCGAAGTCACGCTCGACATCGAGATCGTCGGTGCGATTGTGCCTGGCGCGACGATCGCGGTCTATTTCACACAGAACAGCGACGCCGGTTTCATCGACGCAGTAAGCCGAGCGGTGCATGACGCGACCAACAAACCCTCGGTCGTCTCGATCAGTTGGGGCGGCCCGGAGTCGAACTGGACCAGCCAGTCGCAGCAGGCGTTCAACAGTGTGCTGCAAACGGCGGCAGCGCTCGGTGTGACGGTCTGCGCGGCGTCGGGCGATAGCGGCTCGAGCGATGGTTCCAGCGGCGATCAGGTCGACTTTCCTGCGTCGAGCCCTTACGTGCTGGCATGTGGCGGCACGAGCCTGACCGCGTCGGGCACATCGATTTCGCACGAGGTGGTGTGGAACGACGGCGCACAGGGCGGCGCAGGCGGCGGTGGCGTGAGCCGGACCTTTCCGGTGCCGGTGTGGCAACAGGGTCTGTCGGCCACTTCATCGAGCGGCGCGAAGACGGCGCTCAGCGGGCGCGGCGTGCCGGACGTCGCCGGCGATGCATCGCCCATCACCGGCTATAGCGTATTGATCGACGGCACGCAGACGGTGGTCGGCGGCACCAGCGCGGTTGCACCGCTGTGGGCGGCGTTGATTGCGCGGATCAACGCGGCGAAGGGGCAACCGGCCGGTTTCATCAACCCCAAGTTGTACAAGGCGCCGGCTGCGTTCAACGACATCACCCAGGGCAACAACGGCAGCTTCGCCGCGTCGCCAGGCTGGGATGCGTGCACGGGGCTCGGCAGTCCCAATGGTCAGAAGGTGGCGGCGGCACTATAGTCTGATGAGTCGCGGTTCAGTTCGGAACGCGCCTCGCTGATTGCCAGCTCCGGCGCTCACCGGCTGTCCGCGCTTGGTCCCGGTGCGTTGCGTTCTGGCCGCAGGCGGTACGGTGCTTGCCTTCAGGAGACGCAGGCAACGCAGGACACACGAGTGACATCAAGAGACATCGAGACACATCAAGAGAGACACACCAAGGCTTTAACGAATCCATGGAGCGATCATGACGAACACCGAGTCAGCTTCCGTTAGTCCGCAGTCGTCACACAACACGCATGCTTCGCCCGCGACGGCCGCCGCCGGCACGTCGCACAAAGCCGGAGATCAGCCGTTCTTCGACCCGGTCGCGTATGGCAACGGTCCGGACGATTCCGTCACCGATACCTCGGAAACAGCCGCGGTGACGCACCATTCGACCACGATCGGCGGCCAGAAGATCAACTACACGGCGACGGCGGGTCACCTCGTCATTGTCGACCCAAGCAGTTCGCAGCCTGAAGCCAAGATGTTCTACGTCGCGTTCACGCAGGACAATCAGAAGGAGGAAACCCGCCCGGTGACGTTCTTCTACAACGGCGGCCCGGGTTCGTCTTCGGTGTTCGTGCTGCTGGGCTCGTTCGCGCCGCGCCGCATCAGGACGTCAATGCCGGGCTTTACGCCGCCCGCGCCATATTCGATGGAAGACAACCCTGACAGCCTGCTCGACAAGAGCGACCTCGTCTTCATCAATCCGGTCGGCACCGGCTACTCGGCGGCCATTGCGCCGAAGACGAACCGCGCCTTCTGGGGTGTCGACCAGGACGCCGACTCGATCAAGCAGTTCATCAAGCGCTTTCTCACCAAGAACAACCGCTGGAATTCGCCGAAGTATCTGTTCGGCGAGTCTTACGGCACGGCGCGCAGTTGCGTGCTGGCGTACCGGCTGCACGAAGACGGCGTCGATCTGAACGGCATCACGCTGCAATCGTCCATTCTCGACTACACGCAATCCGGCAACCCGGTCGGCGCGTTGCCCACCACCGCGGCGGACGCGTGGTATCACAAGAAACTCGGCATTGCGCCGCGGCCAACCGACCTCGGCACGTTTGCCGAAGAAGTGGCGCAATTCGCGCGCACCGACTATCTGGCGGCGCTGCGCAAGTTTCCGACGACGGATTCCGCAACCGTCGAAAAACTCAGCGAATACACCGGTATCGACAAAACCACCTTGCTCGCCTGGAGCCTCGACATCGCATCGTACGACAGCCGCGGCAATTCGCTGTTCCTGACCACGCTGCTGAAATCGCAGGGTCTCGCGCTCGGCGAGTACGACGGCCGCGTGACGGCGATCAACACCGGCATCGCCGGCAAGATCGACCCGAATTCCGGCGGCAACGATCCGACCATGACGGCGGTGACCGGCGTCTATACGACGATGTGGAACGTGTATCTGAATGAGCAGTTGAAATACACGTCGAATTCGGCGTTCACGGACCTCAACGATCAGGCATTCCAGTATTGGGACTTCAGCCATATCGATCCGACCGGCGCGCAGAAGGGGCTCGACGCGAAGGGCAACATCATTCTGTACACCGCCGGCGACCTTGCCGCCGTGATGGCGCTCAATCCTGACCTGAAGGTGCTGTCGGCGAACGGTTTCTTCGACTACGTCACGCCGTTCTATCAGACCGTGCTCGATCTGCAGCAAATGCCGCTTGTCAGCCAGCAGGTCCGGCAGAATCTGTCGGCGCGTTTTTATCCGTCGGGACATATGGTCTATCTCGACGGTGGTTCGCGTACCGCGCTCAAGGCGGATCTCGCCAAGATGTACGACACGACGGTGTCCAATACCCAGGCGCTCTTCCGTATCCGCGCCTTGCAGGCTCGGGTGGTGCAAAAGGCGAAGTAGCTTGCGGTTGCGCGTTGCCTGAGCCGTGCCCGGGCGCGGCGCAGGCAACTGCGCCGCCTTTGTACGGCGTATCGACACGGTCCTGCCACGTGTATTCGTGCACGCCAGGACCGCGCTGGCGTTCACTTGCGAGCGCCTTGGGGCGCATCTTCACTAACCTGCGTCTGTATGCCTTTTTCGCGCAGGGATTTTGAATGTGTTTTAATTAGTCTGCGAATTGAACTATTGCGCGCCGCTGCCGGCGCGCCAACGAATGAACGCAGGCATTGCAGACGGGCGCCGCATCATCTATTACAGCGACGCAACCAGCAGGACATACCAGACGGTTCCGCCGACGCCTGCGCGCCGGTGGAGTGCGGCGCGTCCCGGCCGCAAGATGCGTCTTGCGTTCCTGCTTGGTTTCACCGCGATATTCGCCTTGCGCGTCGGTGAAGTCCAGGCTCAGGATTCAGCGATGCTCGACGAGCACGTCACGCAGGAGTCGGTAGGTGAAACGATTTGCCGACCCGGCTATGCGGACACGGTTGCACCACCGTTCGACGAGTTGATGGCCCACAAGGACCGCATGCTTGCCGCGCGCGGCATCACTGCCGACAACGGTCCCGCTTTCGCGCTGGACAGGCGCGTGCCCATTGTGCTCGGCGGCTCGCCGAACGCACCCGCCAATCTCGATCTTCTGCCGTGGGCAGGCCAGCAGGGCGAGCGTCGCAAGGCGCGCGCCGCGGTCATGCTCAAACGCTGCGTTTGCGAAGGGAAGCTGAGTCTCGCGGAGGCGCAAGCCGCGATTGTCGGTAACTGGTCGGTGGTCTATTCGGGCTTTAGCCAGACGTCTTGCGATGTGAGCCGTCTCGATGTCGCAACCGGCGACAGCAACGGACGAGGCGACGGTCGCGACAGCGTGCCATGAGGCCGGCTGTCTCCGACGGCGTCGACGCTTCGTCCGCGGTGCTGGTTCACGTGCCGTAAGGCAAGAATGCATGGTGGGTGAGCGCGGCGAACGTGCAAGCGGCGGACTGATCCCGACGATCAGCCCGCCCTTTGCGCACGTCCCCCGCAGGATGCCGCTGGCGATGCATGCCGCTGTCCGGTGCGGCCCGATTTTTGCGTCCAGCGTCCGCGTCTGGTGCGTGTACCGGGCCTGCACCACTGAATGAACATGTGTTTTGCTATTTTTATCGCTGCTTATTCAGGTACAGTGCATTAACGGAAGTTTTTCGTAGGTCCGTTTTACGACATTGTGTCGCATCGCTTTTGTTGTCGATTGTGGCTATCCTGAAAACAGGACGAAATTCGAAGGGGAGATTTAAATGATTGCCTTCTATCTGACATTGGCTGCTGTGGGTGCGGCCGGCGCCGCCTTGATCCGCCAACTCGCGGCTGCTCAGGCGAAACAGCGTGCAGCGCTGCGCCCGGTGCGAGTGCAGGCTGCGGATCGCAGCGCGCGCCGAGGGTAGGCGGCATGAACCTGATCGTGCGCAATATCGCGGAATCGTGCAGCGAGCAGGAAGTGCGGGAATTCCTCAAGCGTGAGCTTGGGCATTACGCGAAACACGTCGAGGTGGTCGACGCCGGAAAACCCAGCGCCTACGCTACTGTCGAGTTAAACGCGGAAGTGCCGTATGTGGGCGAGGTGATCGCGCGGCAGATTCACGGCAAGCATTTGGGCGGCCTGACGCTCGAGGCCAGTGCTGATCTGTTTAGTGACGACACACCGCCTGCTCACTGAGTCTGTCGCAACCGCGTTTGCCGATTGCTTCGAATGCGCCGCGTGGGGAGAACGCGCTGCGTCAGGCGCAAATTCCTGACGGGCATCCTCCCCGCGCATTCTGGTTGTTACTTCCCTTTTCTTTACTTCCCTTTTCTCATTCCCCGCCTGTCTTCACTGGCCAATCGAACGGCGTGTAGGGCAGCGCCCGCTTGTGCCGCGTGACATCATAGAAGCGCAAGACTGTTGCGCGCGCCGCGTCGCTCACCGGTTTGCCTTCCAGAAAGTCGTCGATATCATCGTAAGGGATGCCGTATGCGTCTTCGTCCGGTCGTTGTGGGCGCAACATTTCCAGGTCGGCGGTCGGCACCTTGTGCGCCAGCGATTCGGGTGCGCCCAAGGCTTTGGACAGTGCCCGCACACGACGTTTGTTCAGGCCGGTGAGCGGCAGCACATCGGCGCCGCCGTCGCCGAACTTCGTGAAAAATCCCATCACCGATTCGGCCGCGTGATCCGTGCCGATCACCACGCCGGCCCGTGCGCTGGCTACCGCGTATTGCGCGATCATTCGCTGGCGTGCCTTGATATTGCCGTGGACGAAATCCTGCTGAGAGTCGTCGTTAAATCGCACACTGCTGTTATCCAGTGCGGCGAGCATTGCATCGGCGGCGGGTTTGATATCGATGGTGAGATTTTCGTCCGCGCGAATGAAGCTCAAAGCCTGCTGCGCGTCGGCTTCATCTTTTTGCACGCCGTAGGGCAAACGGATCGCGACGAAACGCGCGTCGTAATGTTCGGCGCGCAGCCGCTCGACCGCGAGTTGTGCAAGCCGACCGGCGGTAGTCGAATCGACGCCGCCGCTGATGCCGAGCACGTAAGTTTTCAGGCCGTTGCTGCGCAGATAGTTCGCCAGAAAGGCGACCCGGTGCTCGATTTCCTGTGCGGCGTCGAACTCGGCGGCGACATGCATTTCCGCTGCGATGCTTGCCTGGCGTGCGGCTGGGTCCTGTTGCGTCATGTTCCTCTTTCCTCCATGTGCGTAACGCGAGTGTCAACCATGAACGCTCGCGCGGATTGCTCGAGCGACCGGTCCACGAACGAGCCGATTCTGCGAGCATGTCGTGACGAATCGGTTTCGCGGTTTTATCGCGGATTGGCTTTCAATTCACTTTGCGCTGCTTTTAAAACCGCGGCGCAGAGCGTCGAATATCGGTTGTTAATACGGTGATATGGGTGAATTAGTCGAGTCTTCATCGACAGATGCCAATGTGCTTAGTAACATCCTCGTTCCGAGCGCCGCCGTGAGCCGGCGAGCAATCAATAATAATCAGGTTTGCTCAAATACGCGATGAACTACCCCAATTGGCCTCGCCAGCCTGCACCGGACCGCAGTACTTCCGCATCGGTAGATCGTCGAAGCGAAGTGGTGTGTATGTCGGATTTACGCTTCGTGCCGAGTTTCGCGCGCGCCGTTGGTTCAGTGCGCTATCTGGCGCGCGTGTTTGCGGCTGTCTTTTGCGCGGCGTCATGTGGCGCCGCTATCGCAGCGTCGGGCACGGTTTCGGCTTCGGGCGCCACGTCCGCCCGACCATCGGCATCCGCAGTGGCGAACCACCCGGCGCGCGCGGTCGACGCGTCGGCCGTTGCCGCGCCCGGTGCGGCCGGCGTGGTCGACCCGCGTCGCGCGTTTCTGCTGCGGGACGTGTTCGCGCAAGACGTCACGCGTCGGCTGAAAGTGCCGGCCACGGAGCAGCGCGCCTATGCCGACCGTCTGCAAACGGCGCTCGGCGAGCACATGCTCGGCAGCCTGTCGGGCGAGTATGTCGTGCTGGTCGATCGCAACGCGAACGTGCAGGCGCTGTTCATCTATTTCCGGGCAACGCCGTCCGACAACTGGCAGATGATCGGCGCGTCGCCGGTCTCAACGGGCAGGCCTGGCGAGTACGACCACTTCATCACGCCGCTCGGCGTGTTCGAACATACGCCGTCCAACATGGACTTTCGCTCCGAAGGCACGCTGAACGAGAACCACATCCGCGGCTACGGCAAGCGCGACATGCGGATCTTCGACCTCGGCTGGGCGCAGGGCGAACGGGGTTGGGGCAAGGGTGGCATGTCGCAGATGCGTTTCCAGATGCACGCCACCGATCCGGACCGGCTCGAGCCGCTGCTCGGTATTCGTCATTCGAAGGGCTGCGTGCGGATTCCCGCTTCGCTCAATGCGTTTATC
The DNA here is from genome assembly GCF_050434225.1 of Paraburkholderia sp. GAS32. Classification (NCBI taxonomy): domain Bacteria; kingdom Pseudomonadati; phylum Pseudomonadota; class Betaproteobacteria; order Burkholderiales; family Burkholderiaceae; genus Paraburkholderia; species Paraburkholderia sp. GAS32. The sequence goes on from NZ_JBNPVS010000044.1 coordinate 68,464, forward strand.
GACCACTACGGCATTCTCGACGCTGAATATGTCGCGCTCGTCGAGTCCGGCAAATCGCTGTGGGTATTGAAAAGCGATTGCCAGGTGACGCCGTGGGCGGGGCGCTACATCGTCGTGGTGGATTCGGCGCGCAAGAGTCGCCCGGCCTGGGCGCCAGCCCCGGGAAGCAAGGTGCGCGCGAAAGTGCCGGCCGGCGCCGACACAGCGGATTAAGCGGCGGGTTAAGCGGCGGGCGAGGGTGCTGAGCCGATATCGAACTGCCGGGACGCAAGACGCGCGTCTTGTTCGAAGCTGCAATCATCACCACATCAGCAATACAGTCCCCGCGCCAAGTACTCCGCCGCACACCGCGCACGCCCACAGCAGCACACGCGTGCGCCGATATTCACGGCTGATATCCAGCATCAACTGTGCATTCTGCTGCGGGGTGCGGGCGCGATCGTGCTCATGCTGCAGATAGCGCACGGCCAGTTGCGGCACGCGCGGCAGCATATGCGCCAAATGCGGCAACTCGCGCGAGATGCGCTTGATCCAGCCGCGGTGATCCATGTCGCGCCGCGCTATGCCCGCCAGCACGCCGCGTGTGACATTCCACGTATCGACGCCTGGATGCAGCGCACGCGCGAGCATTTCCGCCTGCTGGAACGAGCGCTGGGCGGTGGCGAGCCGCCCGGACACGGCGCCGTCGAACGGATGCACGGCGTGCAGCAGATGATGAAAGAGCGAACCCGCCGAGCGCTCCTCCGGCGCGGCTGCGAAGTGCGCTTCGGCGCGCGTGCGCAACTCGGCTTCGAGCATCTCCTTGCGCGTGTCGTCGGACACATGACCGGCGTCGCGATGCAGTTCGGCGAGCCGGCCGTAGTCCTGGTCGAAGAGGGCGGTCGCGCCGTGTACGAAGAATTCGCGCTCGCCGGTCGACAGACTCGACATGATCGAAAACTCCGCCAGCACGAGACGTCCCAGTGTGTCCGGTTCGATGCTCACGCGCACCTTGCGCGCGTCGAGCGTCGCGTGAAAAAAGCCGTGCTCGAATGCCTGTTCAGTCACCACCTCGACGATATGTGCAGCCAGCGGCGCAAGCTTGACGTGATGCAAATGCAGGCCGGGCAGGTCGCTGGCGGCCAAGGTGCTGACGCGTTGCATCGTCAGCGTCTGGTTGGTGCACAGGTCCCAGATCACGACCGGCACGACGATGCGCCGGTCGCCGTCGAAGTGATGGCCGGTCTGGCTCAGATTGGCGGCTTCGGCGCGCAGGTCGAAACGGCGCTGGATGTCGTCGGTGAAGGTCTGCGCCAACGTCCGCAGTTGCAGGCGGCGGGCCGAGCCGGAAAGTTTCTCCAGCCAGCGCGCGACCCAGCGCAGAAGCGCGAGTTCGTCGCCGATCTGTTGCAACTGATCGGCGCGCACCAGCTTGATGGCCACTTCGCTATGGCCGTTGACCGGCACGATAAGCCGCGCGAAGTGCGTCTGTTCGGCAAAGCCGCCGCGCACCGGCACCAGATCGACTGCACTGAAGATCGTGGCGAGCGGCCGGCCGAATGCGCGTGCCAAAGCCTGTTCGGATTCCTGCGGCGGCAACGGGGCTTCGAGATGATCAATTGCGTCGATGGCATCGTGCAGGGTGCCGGTCGCGAGTTCGGGCCGCTCGACCAGGGTCTGCGCGAAGCGGCTTGCGAGCGGCCCGAGCGCGGGCAGCACGCCGTGCAGGCTCGCGCCGCTGCGCCCGGCCGCGTGCACGCGGCCGATCAGCTCGATCATCCAGTGCAGTTTGTGGTCGGATGGGGCGGCAAGCCAGAGCAGGCGTGCGCCATAACGCAACGCGTGGAACAGCAGCAGTAAACGGCGAAACAGTGGCGGCATCGGCAGTTCGGTTGACGGACTACGCGGCTTCGACAGGCGTCGGCGCGCGGCCAAGGCGTTCAGGTTAGCAGGTAAGCGCCGTAAGAGGAGCATCCCCGCGCCACGCGTAATACAATACCGCGGCCTTCTCCAATCGTGGCGAAACCCAAGCGTGCCGGCTCCCGGCCTCCAATAGATGCTCGCAGAACAACGTCACCAATACATCCTGGCGCAAGTCGCCAAAACCGGCGCGCTCTCGGTCGCTGAACTGGTGCGCGAACTGAATGTGTCGCGCGAGACGATCCGCCGCGATCTAAATGCACTGGCCGGGCGCGGTCTGCTCGTCACGACCCACGGCGGCGCGCTATCCAGCGACCGGCGCGAGCCCGACCTCGATACGCGAGAAGGCGCCAACGCCGGCGCCAAGCGGGCCATCGGCGAACGCGCGGCCGAGTTCGTGCCGGACGGCGCCTCGCTGATCATCGATTCGGGCAGCACCACCCAGGCGGTGGCCCGGGTGCTGCTCGACCGGCATCGCCTGTCGGTCTATACGAACGATTGGCGCATCGCGCTGCTGCTTGGCCGCCGCAACGATAACCGCGTGACGCTGCTCGGCGGCGAACTGTCGGATATCGAAGACGCCACTTTCGGCCTCGACACGGTCCATCAGTTGACGCAGTACCACGCCGACTTCGCCTTCATTGGCGCGGGCGGCATTTCGCCGGACGGCTACCTGACCGACTACAGCCGCATGGCCGCCGAAGTGCGCAGCCGTATGATCGCCGCCGCCGACACGGTGGTGGTCGTCGCCGACCACTCGAAGTTCGGGCGCGTGACGCCGGTGCGCATCAACGGTATCGAATCGGCGCGCTATCTGGTCACCGAATTGGCGCCGGAGAAGGCGCTCGGCAAGGCGATCACGGCGCATGGGCCGGAAATCCTGATCGCCTGAGCGGCTGTGCCCACGGAGCACCCGAGCGGCTGGCGGCCTGGGCGCATGAGCGAGCGCCCCACGTACCTGCGCACCACGGCCGCTCCGCGGCATCCACGTCACTTCACTTCACTTCACGCGAATCCCGAGCCATTTGAGCGCACGGTCGATCGCGGCCACCGCGTTATGCAGTTCGTTCGCATCGATCGCGCCGATGCAACCCACGCGGAACGTGTCCACTTGCGTCAGCTTGCCCGGATACAGCACGTAACCCGCCTCGCGCACCGCGGCGTAGAAGTTTGCAAAATTCCACGCGGGGTCGCGCGGCGCGTAGAACGTGACGATCACCGGCGCCTGCACATCGGGTTTCAGAAACGGTTCGAAGCCGAGCGCTTTCATGCCGCTTACCAACGCCGCACAGTTCTGTGTATAGCGCTCACCGCGCGCCGCTTGTCCCCCTTGCGCGAAGAACTGATCGAGCGCCTGACGCAAAGCCGCGACCACATGAGTCGGCGGCGTGAAGCGCCACTGCGTCGTCTTCTCCATATAGACATATTGATCGTACAGATCCAGCGCGAGCGACGGCGAGCGTCCTTCGCTCTGTTCCAGCACGCTGCGCCGCACAATCACGAATCCTATGCCCGGCACGCCTTCCAGGCATTTGCCGCTCGCCGAGATCAGCGCGTCGATGCCGCCGCGCCGTAAATCGATCGGCAGCGCGCCGAACGAACTCATCGCGTCGACGATCAGACTTTTGCCGTGCCGCTGACACACCGCGGCGATATCGTCGAGCGGATTGAGCAGGCCGGCGCTCGTTTCCAGGTGGACTTGCGCGACGTGAGTGATACGCGAGTCGCGATTCAGGGCGTCTTCGATGGCCGCCGCGCTGACCGGTTCGTCTTCGCGCAGCGTCAGTTCCACATAAGCGATCCCCATTCGCTGCAATATCCGGATCAGACGGGCACAATACGCGCCGTTGTTCGGAACCAGCACGCAGCCTTGACGCGGCACCAGCGTGCCGAGCGCCGCTTCGACCGCGAACGTGCCGCTGCCTTGAAGCGGCACGCATACATAGTCACTTTCACCATGTACGATTTTGACCAGGTCAGCGCACACGCTATGGGTCATACGGTTGAAAGCGGCGTCCCACGAGCCCCAGTCACGCAGCATCGCCTCGCGGGTTTGCCGCGAAGTGCTCAACGGGCCCGGGGTCAACAGGATCGGATCGTTTCCAGGAATCACACAGCCTCCGTCATCAGATGAATGTCCGTCGCCCGGGGAGGGTGACGAAAAGATTGATTTGGATATTATTGGCGAATTGTGTCAATTTTTGGAATTCGACAGAATAGTCATGGCGTTGTCATGGAAACCTGTGATCCTTGCCGTGCCCGTTCAGGCATGGCCGGCAGCGCGAGTGTCGTAGATGAGCTGTAAGTCAGGCTGGAGAAGAAGCGGCAAAGTTGTCGGCAATCTGCAATCCGCGCGAATTCGGGCGAAACTGCACGGCAACTGGCTGCGGGCAACACGCAAGCGGCGCGGCGCTACCGCCGTTCAATCACAACAGGTATCGGGATATCCCGACCGTCTGGTTTTTTGCCTTTCGGAGAGAGCGACATGACAAAGACGAATTCCCTTCACGCCACGGCTGGCCTCGCACGCAAACTGTTGCCGGCGCTGATCGCCGCGGCAGCATTCGGCGGCACGGCGATGCAGGCCCATGCGGCTGACGCAGTGGTGCTGTACACCGCCGACGGCCTCGAAAACCTCTATAAGGATGTGCTGCCGGCCTTCGAAAAGAAGGAAGGCGTGAAGGTCAACATCGTCACGGCAGGTAGCGGCGAAGTGGTGAACCGCGCCACCATCGAGAAGGATCAGCCGAAGGCCGACGTGATCGTCACGTTGCCGCCGTTCATCCAGCAAGCCGACCAGAGCGGCCTGCTGCAGGCTTATCAGAGCGCCAACTACAAGAACGTGCCGGCGATCGCCAAGGCGCCGAACGGTTCGTGGGCGACTTTCGTGAACAACTACTTCTCGTTCGCGATCAACCCGGACGTCACCAAGAACCAGCCGAAGACCTTTGCCGACCTGCTGCACCCGGACTACAGCGGCAAGGTCGCCTACTCGAACCCGGCTACGGCTGGCGACGGTATGGCCGTGATCATCCTGACCACGTCGCTGATGGGCGAAGACAAGGCGTTCGACTATCTGAAGAAGCTCGAAGAGAGCGCCAAGTTCCACACCAAGGGCACGGGCTACCTCGACGTGCTGCTCTCGCGTAACGAAATCGCCTTCGCCAACGGCGACCTGCAGATGGATCTGGACGATGCAGCGAACGGCGGTCTGTCGCTCAAGCCGATTTTCCTCGCAGCCAAAGCCGGCGATAAGCCGACCACCTTCCAGTTGCCGTACGCGATCGGCCTGATCAAGAACGGCCCGAATCAGGCAGAAGGCAAGAAGCTGATCGACTACCTGATGTCGACCGACGTGCAAGCCAAGGTGCCGGATATCTTCGGCATCCCGGGCCGCACGGACGTGCCGCTCGCCGGCAAGAACGGCGAAGCAGTCAAGAAGGCGATTGCCGGCGTGACGCTGATCCCGGTGGACTGGACGCAAGTGATGGCGAAGAAGGCTGACTGGACGGCACGCTGGAAGAGCGATGTGATCGGTTCGTCGGGCAAGCAGATCGAAGTCGTCAAGCCGAAGTAAGCCGGACCGTTCGCCATTGAGTCAGGCGGCGCCCTCGCATTCGTGCGGGGCGCCGTATCAGCATTAATCCAGTTGGAGGATGAACCCGGTGAATACGGCCAGTCTTGCTCACCCAGGCGCGCTCGGCGCCTCACCGGACGCGCTCGACGGCGCGCGTTCGAACACGCCGGGCGGCGTGCAGATCGACCATCTGACGGTGCGCTTCGGCACGCGCACCGTGCTCGACGATCTGTCGCTGACCATTCAGCGCGGCGAATTGCTCACCGTGCTCGGCCGCAGCGGTTGTGGCAAGACCACGCTGTTGCGCTTCATCGCCGGGTTCATCGAAGCGGACGGACTGTCGGGCACCTTGACCGTCGCCGGTCACGACCTGACGCACGTGCCGCCGCATAAGCGCAATCTCGGCTTGCTGTTCCAGAGCTATGCGCTGTTCCCGCATTTATCGGTATTCGACAACGTGGCTTTCGGCTTGCGTGCGCGCCGCACGCAGTCGAAGGATGTCGCGCGACGTGTCGCCGACGCGTTGAAGCTCGTGCAACTGGGCGACGCCGGGCACCACATGCCGGCGCAATTGTCGGGCGGCATGCAGCAGCGCGTGGCGCTTGCGCGTGCGCTTGTGATCGAACCCGATGTGTTGTTGCTCGACGAACCGCTTTCCGCACTCGACGCCAATCTGCGTGCCTCGGTGCGTTCCGAACTGAAGGCGCTGCACGAGCGCCTGCCGAATCTGACGATCGTCTGCGTGACGCACGATCAGGACGACGCGCTGGTGCTGTCCGACCGCACGCTGCTGATGCGCGAAGGCCGCATCGCGCAACTCGGCACGCCGCAACAGTTGTACGACACGCCGAACGACGGTTTCGTCGCGCGTTATCTGGGCGCGGCCAATCTGTTGCCGCCGCAGGTCGCATTCGGCATGGACGACGTGCGCTACAACGAGCGCGAGCGGGTGGCCTGTCTGCGTCCGGAAGCGCTGCGTATCGTGCCGCTTGGCGAGGGGCAATTGCATGGCGCGATTACGTCGGTCGAATGGTACGGCGCGGTGTTGTCGGTGTCGGTCGCTCTGGACGCGATGCCTAACGAGCCCGTGCTGGTCACCATGCAGCGTGGCCACGGCATGATGCCGGAGAAGGGCGCGCGTGTTTCCCTGCGTTATGAGGCTGACGATGTCGTCCTTATCAACCCCTGATACCCCAAATTCGATCAGCGAAGCCGCTGCCGATGCCCGCCGCAGCGCGAGCGCGGCCTCGCACACGGCGGCGGTGAAGCGACGCGAACGCGCGGCGCAATGGCATCTTCTGTTCCTTGCGGTGGTCGTGCTGGGTCCGCTGGTGATCTATCCGCTTGTACGTCTGGTGCTGTTGAGCTTCACGGGCCCGCACGGTTTGAGCCTGCAGGCCTACTCGGCGTTTTTCGGCAATCCTGAAACGCGCGGCGTAGTCGGCACCACGCTGTGGATTCTGTGTGTGAGTGCCGGGCTCGCATCGTTGCTCGGTATCGGCCTCGCGTCGCTCTTGTTCTTCAAGCCGTTTCCCGGCGCGCGTATGGTCACGCGATTCCTCGAACTGTTCGTCGCGTTCCCGTCGTTTCTGGTCGCGTTCACGCTGATCTTTCTGTACGGCTCGCAAGGCTCGGTCAGCATCGCCTTGCAGCAGCTTTTTCATCTCGAGGCGCCGCCGCTCAATTTCCTGTTCGGCGTGGGCGGCGTGATTCTCGCGGAAGTGGTCTTCTACGCGCCGTTTGTCGTGCGTCCTACGCTGGCGTCGTTCGCCACGCTCGACATGCGTCTGATCGAAGCCGCCCGCAGTCTCGGCGCGAGCGGCTGGATGGTTGCATTCAAGGTGATCCTGCCGCTCGCGTGGCCGGGCATCGCCGCGGGCACGATCCTGTGCTTTCTGCTGACCTTGAACGAGTTCGGCATTCTGCTCGTGCTCGGCAGCGCGCATCTGATTACGCTGCCGGTCGCGATCTACAGCTCGGCGACCGTCGACCTGGATCTGCCGACCGCCGCCGCCGGCGCGGTCGTGATGCTGATCATGTCGTTGTCGCTGTACGCGTTGTACCGCCAGGTCAACCGTCGCAAGGTGAAAGGAGCGGGCCATGGCCGTTGAACTCGACCCAACCGTTTTGCCGGTTATGCACAAGAAGGCGCGGCCGGTGCGCCGCAGTCTGCCGGTACGCATACTCGGCAGTCTGTTTCTCGGCTTTGCCGCGTTGCTGTGCTTCTGGCTGTTCGTCCTGCCGGTGCTGGTGGTCGCGCTGTCGAGCGTGGCCGGGCACTGGTCGGGCACGATCCTGCCCGACAGCCTCAGCACGCGCTGGTTCGAGCGCCTCGGCTCCAGCGACTTCGACGCGCTGACGACGAGCCTCGCAATCGGCATGGGCGTTGCCGTGCTCGGCACGATTCTCGGACTGTGGCTGGCACTGGCGCTCGAAGGCCGTGACCGGCGCGGTCTCGGCGCGTTCGTCGACACCATCGCGATGATGCCCAACGGCGTGCCGAGCGTGGTGCTCGGGCTGGCCGTGCTGATCGCGTACCACAAGCGTCCGCTCGATCTGTCGAGCTCGGCGGCCATCGTCGTGTTCGTGCAGCTCGCGCTGGTGCTGCCGTTCTGCTACCGCTGCGCGGCCGCCGCGTTGCGTCCGGAATTGACCATTCTGCGCGAAGCGGCAGCGAGCCTGGGTGCGCCGCCGTCGATGGTGCTGCGCGGCGTCGTGCTGCCGCAACTGGTGCCGGCGATCCGCGCGAGTCTCGCACTCGGCTTCGCGCTCTCGCTCGGCGAACTCGGCGCCACGCTCACGGTGTACCCGCCGGGCTTTGCGACGGTGCCGATCGTGGTGGTTGGGCAAGTGGAGCGCGGGTATTACCTGCCGGCCTCCGCGTTGTCGCTGATTCTGCTGATGGTCTCGCTTGCCGCGCTGCTGCTGATCGCGGCGCGTGTCCCGCGCCGTCGGGTGGACTGACGGGCACCTTCTGATTGTTGTGTTTGCGTGGCGCATGCCAGGCGGCGGGCGCGCAAACACGAAAACACATATCGATGTGGCGAAATTTGTCAAAATGACCGAATATATGCAAACTGCTTCTGTCGATCCGATTGAGGTTGTGCGCAGGCATTCGCTGACGACGCTGGTCCGCGACGAAATCGAACGGCACATCATCGAAGGTGCGCTCGCACCCGGCGACAAACTCAACGAAGCCGACTGGGCCGCGCGTCTGCAAGTGTCGCGCGGGCCGGTACGCGAGGCGTTTCGCGCGCTGGAGCAAGCGGGCCTCGTGCGCACCGAAAAAAACCGCGGCGTGTTCGTGCGAACGGTGTCGCTGGCTGAAGCGGACGAGATTTATGCGGTGCGCGCGGTGCTTGAGGAAGCGGCGTGCCGGATGCTGGCTTCGCGTATCGATGCGCAGAAGCTTGCGGTGTTGCGCGAGTGGCTCGACGCGATGCGCGCCGCGCTCGATGCGCAGGATCACGATGCCTACGCGCGCGCCAACGTGGCGTTTCACGACGCGATCGTGGCGGCGTCGGGCAATGTGAAGCTATATGAGACATATCGAAGGCTGGTGAGCGAGTTGAGTCTGTTTCGCCGCGCCGCGCTGGTGGTGCATGCCGACGCGATGGAGCGCTCGCTCGCCGAACATCGTGCGATTCTGACGGCGCTGGCCTCGCGCGATGCCGAACATGCCGCGGCGCTGATGCATGCGCATGTGAACGGCGGCCTGCAGCGCGCGCGTGAGGCGTGCGAACCGGCGGGGTCGTTGGGCGCGGTGCAGATGTCGGCGGCATCGAACGATTGAGGCTGGCTGCAACGGATTGACCAGAGCACGCGTGCTCTCAACGGATGGAAGGTAATGATGGCAAACGCAAGCGAACGTACGATCGAAGTCAACGGCCGCAGTTACCGGCTGCCCTCGCAACCGACGGTCGTAGTGTGCGTCGACGGCTGCGAATACGATTACCTCGAAGCCGCGGTCGCGGCGGGCGTCGCGCCTTTCATCGGCAAGATGCTCAAGGGCGGCGCGGCCTTCAAGGGCGATTGTGTGATTCCGTCGTTCACCAACCCGAATAATCTCTCGATCGTGTGCGGTGTGCCGCCCTCGGTTCACGGCATTTGCGGCAACTACTTCTGGGACCCGGACGCGAACGGCGGCGAAGGCGCGGAAGTGATGATGAACGATCCGGCCTATCTACGCGCGGGGACCTTGCTGGCTGCCGCGGCGGACGCAGGCGCGGCGGTCGCCGTGGTCACCGCGAAAGACAAGCTGCGCCGGCTGCTCGGCTGGCAATTGGAGGGCATTTGCTTCTCGGCGGAAAAAGCCGACAAGGTGACGCGCGAAGAAAACGGCATCGATGAAGTACTCGATCTGGTCGGCTTGCCGGTGCCGGATGTATATAGCGCGGGCTTGTCCGAGTTCGTGTTCGCCGCCGGCGTGCGGCTTGCTGAAACCCGCAAGCTCGACCTGATGTATCTGTCGACCACCGATTACATCCAGCACAAATGGGCGCCGGGCACCGAAGGCGCGAATGCGTTTTACGCGATGATGGACGGCTACCTCGCCAAGCTCGACGCGCTCGGCTGGGTGATCGGCCTCACCGCCGACCACGGCATGAACGCCAAGCATGATCCGAAGACCGGCGAGCCGAATGTGATCTATCTGCAGGACGTGCTTGATGAATGGCTTGGTGCTCGCCGCGCCCGTGTCATCTTGCCGATTACCGATCCCTATGTCGTGCATCACGGCGCGCTCGGTTCGTTCGCGACGATTTACTTGCCGCACGATGTGAGCGTTACGCAGGTGATTGAGCGAATCGGCGGATTGCAGGGCATTGAAGTCGTGCTCGACAATCACGCCGCTTGCGAGCGCTTCGAACTGCCGAATGACCGCGTCGGCGATATCGTCGTGGTGAGTACCCGACATGTGGTGCTCGGCACGCGTCGCGATGAGCACGATCTGTCCGGACTGACCGTGCCGTTACGCTCGCACGGCGGCATCTCCGAGCAGGAAGTGCCGTTGCTGTTCAATCGCCGCGTCGAGGGTTTGCCTTCCGGGAAACGGTTGCGCAACTTCGATATCTTCGACGTCGCGTTGAATCACGTGTCGGCATCATGAACGCCGTGCTGCGGGATCATCCGGCATTTCGGGCGGAAACGCTGCGGCTTAAGGGCGAGCACGCGACGCGCTCGCGCACGCTCGATGTGTTCGATCCTTATACAGGGGCGCGGGTGGGCACGGTCCCGTTGGCGAGCATCGACGATGTACGCGCCGCGTTTGAATACGCCGCCGCCTATCAAGCGAAGCTCACGCGCTACGAGCGCTCGCAGATTCTCGAGCGCGCTGCGGCGTTGCTGCGGGAGCGGACCGAGGAGGCCTCGGATCTGATTTCGCTCGAGTCGGGTTTGTCGAAGCAGGATTCGCGCTACGAGATCGGCCGCGTCGCCGATGTGTTCAAGTTCGCCTCGATCGAAGCCCTGCGCGACGACGGGCAGAGTTTTTCCTGCGATCTCACGCCGCATGGCAAGAAGCGTCGGGTGTTTTCGCAGCGTGAGCCGCTGGCGGGTGTGATCGTCGCGATTACGCCGTTCAACCATCCGATGAACCAGGTCGCGCATAAGATTGCGCCGGCTATTGCAACCAATAATCGTGTGGTTCTGAAGCCGTCGGAGAAGGTGCCGTTGTCGGCGTTTTTTCTGGCGGACATTCTTTATGAAGCGGGTTTGCCGGCACCGATGCTGCAAGTGCTGACCGGCGATCCGCGCGAAATCGCCGACGAACTGATTACGCATCCTTTGGCCGATCTCGTCACTTTCACCGGTGGCGTGGCGATCGGCAAATACATTGCGGCGAAGGCGGCTTACCGGCGAGTCGTGCTGGAACTGGGCGGCAACGATCCGCTGATCGTGCTCGAAGACGCCGATCTCGATCGTGCGGCGACACTAGCCGTGCAGGGTTCGTATAAGAACTCCGGGCAGCGGTGTACTGCAGTCAAACGGATGCTGGTGCAGAAGAGCATCGCGGCGGATTTCACCGATCTGGTCGTGGAGAAGACGCGCGCATGGACCTATGGTGATCCATTCGACGCGTCCAATCAGATGGGCACCGTGATCGACGTCGCCGCCGCGCAACTATTCGAGGCGCGTGTGAACGAGGCTGTGGCTAGTGGCGCGCGCTTGCGCATCGGCAATCAGCGCGACGGCGCGCTTTATTCGCCGACGGTGCTCGATGGCGTCGACCCGTCAATGACGCTGGTGCGCGAGGAAACGTTTGGCCCGGTGTCGCCGATCATTACCTTCGATACGCTCGACGACGCTATTCGTATCAGCAATGGGACGCCATTCGGGTTGTCGTCCGGTGTGTGCACGAACCGGCAGGACGCGATCACGCGCTTCATCAATGAATTGCGCGTGGGAACAGTCAACGTGTGGGAAGTGCCGGGATACCGGATCGAGCTGACGCCGTTCGGCGGCATCAAGGATTCCGGGCTTGGCTATAAGGAAGGTGTTCAGGAAGCGATGAAGAGCTTCACCAATCTGAAGACCTTTTCATTACCTTGGGAGTAAGAACGTGGCATTGAGTCTGAACGACATCCGTTCGTTATATGAGCAATACGGCAAGCTCGCCTATAGCGGTGAGCCTGTGACGCAGCTTGAGCATGCGCTGCAAAGCGGCGCACTGGCGGAAGAGGCGGATGCGGACGATGAACTCGTCGCCGCCGCGTTTCTGCACGACCTCGGCCATTTGCTGAATCTGCAAGGCGAAACGCCGACGGAGCGGGGCATCGACGATCTGCATCAGTATTTCGCGCTACCGTTCTTGCGGCCGGTGTTGTCGGACGCGGTGCTGGAGCCGATCCGGTTGCACGTCGACGCCAAGCGCTGTCTCTGCGCAATCGACGATGCGTACTTCGGCCAGCTTTCCGCTGATTCGGTGCGGAGCCTGGAATTGCAAGGCGGCATCTTCAGCAAGGAAGAGGCTGAGGCGTTCCTGCAGAAACCCTACGCGGAAGACGCATTGCGTCTGCGTAAATGGGACGATCGCGCAAAAGAAGAGAACCGTGCGACGCCGGGGCTCGATCATTTTTTGGGCGTAGTCGAGCGCGTGATGCAGAAGCACGTGGCCACCTGAACGAGGTGGTTTTCGGCTGAGCGTCGGGTGAGCTTGTTGTGCCACTCGTTTTCAATTCTCGCGCCATTTCTGGCGCAGTCCATGCGTATCAAAATAACGCTTGCAAGGGGCCGTCCGGCTCGCTAGAATCTCGCTCTTTCGTGCTTCGGACACCGGGGCACGGGGAGCGGGAGAGCCAGTAGTGGCAAGGCTTTGCGCGATGTGAGCGGGTTCAGGAAGTTAGAAAAACCTGTTGACGGCGTAGCGAAAGTTCTTCATAATCTCGTTTCTCTGCT